>CACKBQ010000006.1 GCA_902598405.1 uncultured Pelagibacteraceae bacterium
AGAGTCGTTGTCTACATCAAGATAGCAATTTTTATAATCTTTAAAACATCTTTTGATTAGGTTGATTATTTGATTTCCGTCTTTATTTCTTGCTAGTCTTAGTTGCATAATGTTAGATTATATAATTCTATGAGCTATTTTCATAATAAAAGAATATGGGTTACGGGTGCTTCATCTGGTATCGGTCGATCAGTCGCGATTAAGTTATCAAAATTAGGTGCAGAATTAATATTAACTGCGCGAAATAGAGATAAATTAGAGGAAGTAAAAAAAGAATGTGGAAATGCAAAAGCACATATTTTTGATCACGATCTCTCAAAATTGGAGTCCATTGACGATTTAGTATATAGAGTTACTCGTGAGGTTGGTTCAATAGATATACTCTTTAATAATGCAGGAGTATCTGCATATTCTGCGGCAAATGAAACAGATTTTAATGTGTATACACAAGTTATGAATCTAAATTTTCTCTCTGTTGTTAAATTAACTAAGTGTTTGCTGCCACAAATGATATCAAATAAAAAAGGTCAGATAGTAACTAACACCAGTTTGTCTGGAAAATTCGGATCAAAAAAAAGAACTGTTTATGCTTCATCAAAACATGCATTGCACGGTTTTATGGACTCTCTTCGAGCTGAAGTTCATGAACATAATATTAAAGTTAATACTGTCGCACCAGGATTTGTTAATACTGAAATAGGTATGAAGGCCTTAACTGGAGACGGCACTCCTTATGGTGCGAATGATAGAGGCCATGAAAGTCAAGGTATGAATTTGGATAAAGCCTCAGAAATGATTATTAAATCAATTGAGGCAAATAAAAGAGAAGCTTATATTGTTCCTAGAATAAGCTTTCCAAAAATTGCATTATATATATCAAGATATTTCCCTGGTTTAGGGGCTATTATTGCTCGAAATTATAATGAAGAGGATAATGGTTGATTATTGATTTTTTAAATATTCAACAAGAAATTTCATACTGTCAATGCCCCAATACATTTCATCATCGATGTAAAATGTTGGCACCCCAAATGCTCCTTTATTAATAGCAAATTCTGTATTCTCTCTTAATTTATTTTTAATTTCATCACTTGAAATTCCTTCAGCAAAACTATTTGCATCTATTCCAGACTCATTAGCAACTTGAGTCAAAAGTTCCTGGTCATTAAGATTCATTGCTTTTGTCCAAATAGACTCAAACATAACTTGCATATAATCTTCTAAAATACCATTTTTTTGTGCTAAGACCGCCCCACGCATGTGAGGCACTGTTAATATTGGAAAATAGGGGTTCATCTTAAATGGAATATTTAGTGTTTTTGTCCAACGAGTAATATCTTTAAACATATATTCTCCCTTTTTTTGCACAGTTGCAGGCGGTTGATTTCCGGTAGCCTTAAATATACCTCCCAATAGAACAGGCATAATTTCAATTTCTGCTCCTTCGTCTTTAATTACTTTAAGATTACTGTAGGCTAGGTAGGAGTAAGGACTTCCAAAATCAAAGCAAAATGTTACGTTTTTAGACATATATAATGATATAAATATAAACAATTAGATCAAATAGTAAAATGAAGATTGTAGTAATAACTGGTGAGGAGTCTGGTGATAAATTAGCTGCATCAGCCATAAAAGAACTAAAAAAAATTTCAAATGAGCCTTTTAAAATTTACGGTATTGGTGGAAGAGCTCTTGAAAAAGAGGGTATTCAAAAATTTTTTGACATATCTGACATCAACGTCATGGGATTAATTGAAGTTATTCCTAAGATATTTAAAATAAATCGCATAATAAAATCAGTGGTTAATCAAATTATTGAACTTGATCCTGATATTATTTTCACAGTTGATAGTCCAGATTTTACATTGAGAATTGCAGAGCGAATAAAAAAACGAAACAATAAATTAAAAATTCTTCATTATGTGGCTCCTAGCGTTTGGGCATGGAGGCCTGGACGTGTTCATACAGTAAAAAAATCAGTAGATCACTTACTAACAATTCTTCCCTTTGAGAAGAAAATATTTGAGAAATATGGAGTGCCAACAACTTTTGTGGGACATCCTATTACAGAGATAAATATTGAAAACTTTAAAAACAATCAAATTACCAAACAGGATAGAGAAGTTTTCTTAATTTTACCAGGAAGTAGAAAAAAGGAAGTTGTATCTCTTTTGCCAATTTATTTAGAAGTAATAAGAACAATGAAGTTAGGTGATAAGTATGAGCTTGTAATGCCACTTACAAAAGAAATGACTTTTTATGTAGAAGATATCTTAAGTCAATTTGGTTTACAAAATAGAATAAAAATAATTTTAGATGAGCATATTAAATACTCTTATTACTATCATGCAAAACTTGGTATTGTGACCTCAGGGACAGCCGCTCTAGAAGTCTCATATTTTAATACACCATATGTGACAGCATATAAATTCAATCCTATAACCTATTTTATACTGCAATTTTTTATTAATACCAGAATGGGTAACTTGATTAATATTATACAAGGGAAATTTATCATCCCTGAACTGCTACAAAGTAAAAGCAATAAAGATAATATTATGTATTATATAAAAAAATTTTTAGACGATAATGATTACCGTCAAGACGTTCTATCAAATGCAAGTGAGGCTGCTAAGAAACTGAAATCTCAAAGCACACCAAGTATAATGGCAGCGGATAAAATTATTCAGATAGTTAATGAAAAATAAATCTAATTATACTGAAATTGAGTCAAAAGCTCTATGGTACTTACAAAGATACGCATCAAGCTCAGAAAACTTAAGAAATTATTTAAGACGAAAAGTTAAAGATAGCCATTTGAGTATTAACTCAGAGGAAATTATCAATGAAATAATTTTTTCTTTAGAAAGGCAAAAAATTCTTAATGATCAGCTATTTTCTGAGAGTAAAATCAGGAATTATCTAAATAAGGGTTGGTCACTAAAAAAAATTGAATTCAAACTTAAGGAACTATACGTAAAGGATAATATAATTATTGATGCAATACAGAATATCAGAGATTCAGTTCAAAATATTGATCTTATCGCCGCTAGTAGGTTGGCAAAAAAGAAATCTATAGGACCTTATAGGAAAAATGAACTTACGGAAAAAATAAAAATGAGGGAGCTTGGAGTTTTGTCAAGAGCAGGTTTTTCATATAACATCGTAAAGAAGATATTATTTGAAATGAGCAAGGAGGAGATGGAAGATATTTATGATCAAAGATAAAACAATTATTGTTACGGGTGCCGCAAGAGGCTTAGGACAGAAATATGCCCTTGAATTCGCGAAAGCAGAAGCGAATATCATTTTTGCAGATATATCTGATTGTTCTGAAACAGAGAAAAAGGTGAGCGAAGTTACAGATAAATTTTTAAGTCTAAATCTCGATGTAACAGATATAAACTCATGCAACAATATGATGGCAAAGGCTGTTGATAAATTTTCTAAAATAGATGTATTGGTAAATAACGCCGCACTATATGGAGCATTAAAAAGCTCACGATTTGAAGATATTGATCCAGATCAATGGGACAAAGCGATGAATGTTAATGTCAAAGGACTTTGGAATTGCTGCAGAGCAATATCTCCAATAATGAGAGAAAACAAAAGTGGCTCAATAATAAATATCGCTTCTCTAGCAGCTAAATTCGGCATGCCTTACGCGGCAGATTACGCCACATCAAAAGCTGCCGTGATTGGACTAACTCGGGTTATGGCGAGAGAAATGGGAAAAGATAACATTCGTGTGAATGCAGTAGCGCCATCTATGGTAAGAACCGAGTCGGCAAAGGAATTTTTAGGAGAAAAAGCAGAACGCGGTTTTGAGGTTATTTCTAAAGGGCAGATATTACAAAAGACACTTGAAGTTGATGATATATATGGAACTGTTCTTTATCTTGCAAGTGATCAAAGTAAATTTGTTACAGGACAAACCCTTATGGTAGATGGAGGCAGTGTGCTTCTGTAAAGAATGAAAAAGAAAAAAAGTAAATTAAAAAGTAATCCTATTGCAAGGCAGTTAAGGACAGATAAGTTTAGACCAAAAAAGGTCGCAAATAAAAAAAAACTTCATGAAAAAAAAAGAATAAAAATTAAATTATGACAACCGTTTCAGAGGCCGTAAACAATCGCCAATCAGTCAGATCTTTTACAAAAAAGCAGGTATCGAATGAAATACTAGAAAGCCTAATTTATAAGTCTTCTAGATCCCCATCGGGAGGCAACTTACAGCCATGGAGAATATTTATAATAAATGGGAACTCGATGAAACGTTTTCTTGAATTTCAGGATAAATGGAAGGGCACAGATACACCTGAGTACCCAATTTATCCTGCAAAACTAAAAGAGCCTTATAGAACTTCACGGTTTGAAGTTGGTGAACAGTTATACGGATCTATTGGAATTGAAAGATCAGACTCGCAAGCAAGGGTAGATCAAATGCTTAAAAACTTCACTTTTTTTGGAGCGCCAGCAGCATTATTCTGTTTTGTAGACCGCCAGATGAACCAACCTCAGTGGTCAGATCTAGGAATGTTCCTACAGACATTTATGCTACTTGCTCAGGAAGAAGGAATTGATACTTGTGCACAGGAGTCTTGGTCACTTAGGCAGAAAATGGTATCTGAATTTGTTGAAGCTGACTCTGATCTCATGTTATTCTGTGGTATGGCAATTGGATACAGAGATGTTTCCTCGCCATTAAACAATTATAAAACTAATAGAAGATCACCAGAAGATTGGTGTACATTTATAAAAAAATGACAGAAAAAAAATTTTTTACTCATAAAAATAAAAAAATTGCATATGTCGATGTTGGCACAGGTGAACCAATAATCTTCTTTCACGGAAACCCAAGCTCATCCTATTTGTATAGAAATATTATTAAAAACTTAAATAGTGGTTACAGATGTATTGCGGCAGATATGATTGGTATGGGTGATTCTGATAAGTTAGATAATCCTAGTCATATGACTTATACATTTGATACTCATTTTGAATACTTATCTGAATTAATAAAAAGTCTAAATTTAAATGAAAATATTACCCTGGTAGGACAAGACTGGGGAGGACCATTAAGTATTAAATGGGCGAGAGAGAATTCAGATAAAGTAAGAGGCATATGTTATTTTGAAACAATTATTGCGCCAATTAAATCTGAAGAAATGCAAGAACCGCTCAAAAGTTTATTTATGATGCTGAGGTCCGAAAAAGGTGACAAAAAGGTTTTAGAAGAAAATTTCTTTGTTGAAAAAATGTTGGGAACAGACCCAATTACTCCTCTAAGTGAAGAAACTATGGCTGTTTATAGAAAACCGTTTCTTAATCCTGGGGAGGATAGAAGACCAACTTTAGACTGGCCGCGACAAATACCAATTGATAAAGAACCAAAGTACGTCCATGAAGAGGTTAAAAAAAATCTATCTTTCATGATGGAGACAGAAATACCAAAACTTTTAATCATTGCAGAGCCAGGCCGTTTAATGCCAAAGCCTCTAATTGAATTTTGCAGAAAATTTAAAAATCAATCCGAAGCGACAGTAAAAGGCAACCATTTTGTTCAAGAAGACTCACCTGACGAAATAAGTGAAAATATAGATAATTGGTTGAAGTCTATTTAAATTAACCTTCTTCAGCGTCTGGATACAATTCCATAGAAACAGGCGAAGCTCTACTGCTTACAAGCACAGTACTTCCTTGATCCTCTAATGGAACAGCAGTTCTGATCGTCATTCTGTATATCCCAAACAAACCTAGGCTGGTGTGAATTAGGAATAAAAATATCCAAAAACCTGAAGCTCCTATTATATCGATTGCCAGCCCTCCCAAGATAGGTCCAATTGTAAGGCCTATGCCTCCTGCCAGTTGAAGCCCTGAGCTTGCTGCAACCATTTCTCTTTTTGACAAAAAGTCATTTGTATGTGCAATCGATAGCGCATAAAGAGGCACTGTCAGACCTCCAAATATAAAAGTAATTGCTACGAGAACAGAAAAAGTATTACCAAAAATTAGAGCTAAAATAGAGAAGACACCTGCTAAAAAAGCAACAATTACGATAATTGTTCTTCTATCATACGTATCTGACAAATAACCGATAAGATACTGATTTAGTGCTCCTCCAATAATAAATGTAAACATAAAAATTGATACTTGCTCAATTGATAGTCCACTTTTTAAACCATATATGGTTCCGATACCCCAAAGAGTTCCATGAGCCAAACCCGTCATCATAGCGGCAATTACTCCAAGAGGCGATGCTTCATAAAGCTGTCTGACATTTAAAAACTCAGTAACACTAAAATCTGGCTGTTTGCTCACAACAATTAATATTGGTACGAGAGATATGGAAATTAGAATTGAAACGAGCATGAACAAAGATGCGGTTTCTGGATTTGCTATATTAAGAAATAACTGACCCACCGCACTTCCAGCCATACTAACCATCATATAAATAGATAGAGCTTTACCTCTATTATTATTTTCCGAAAGGTCATTGATCCAACTTTCTGCGACGGTGTACATGCCTACAAAACACATTCCAGATATAAAACGCATTAAAAACCATCCAAAGAAACTTACATGAATTGAATGCAAGAGAATTGAGATAGAAGCAATTGATGCAAGAGCTGCAAACATTCTTACATGTCCAACATTTTTTATGCGACGGGGTATCAAGAGGGCTCCAGATAAGAATCCAGCATAATATCCAGTAAGTATAATACCCGCTGATGCAGCGGAGTACCCTTCAATTGATGCTCTGACTCCAATCAAGCTACCTTGAAGCCCATTCGCAAGCATTATCATTGCAACACCAAAAAATAGGGCCCACGTTCCCTTAAGCAAGTTATACATATTTAAAATTTATGAAGTTATTTCAAAGCCATCTTCTGACGGACTTCTTGTAGTCTAAGTAAACATTTCCGAATTCTTTTTCAAGATATTTTTCCTCTGGAATTATTACTCCATAAGTCAATAGTGGTATTGATATAGCCGCACTAATTACATACCACCATGAGTTGAATGCTAGTCCGCAACTTAATAGAATTATTACCATTGCTAAGTAAATTGGATTTCTTGAATATTTAAACGTTCCACCAACAAACAATTGATTTTGAACTGATTTTGGGTGGGGGTTTTCTTCATTGTCAGAAAATATTTTTAAGGTGTAAATAGCCATTAAAAAAGAGGAAACTGCAATAATTAATCCAATGATTAAAAATATCATACTTCCTTTAAAGAGAGGCAAATGTATAAAAAAACTGTCAAGGAAGCTTGATGCTATCAACCCAATCATTAAGGCATAAGGAGGAAAAAACGTTGTCCTAGCGCCTTGGGCTCTGACAGGTTTTATAGGATCTTTATTGTTTGTCATATTTATTTTTAATTAATTGAATTATTTAATTTTTTAAGTTAAACCCACCCTAAATTATTTGACAAGTATAAATTATGTTTAAGAAAAGACAATCAGTACAACAAGTTGAAGAGAGCAATGAACTAGCCCCTAAATTCGATGATAATGGTTTGATAGTTGTTACAACAGTTGACTACAGAACTAATGAAATTTTAATGACAGGTTTTATGAATGAAGAGGCACTTGAAAAAACTATTAAAACAAAAGAAGCTTTCTACTTCAGCAGAAGTCGAAATGCATTATGGCATAAAGGAGCTAGAAGTGGATATACTCAAATAGTAAAGGAAATCCTAATTGATGATGATCAAGATGCCCTTTGTTTGAAGGTTGATATAGGAAAAAATGGCGCTAGTTGTCATGTTGGTTATAAGTCTTGTTTTTACCGCAAAATTGACTTAGAAGATACTGCAAATAAGTCTGGATTAAGGTTCACCACAGAAGAAAAAGTTTTTGATCCTGATGAAGTTTACGGAGATGAACCAAATCCAACTAAATTATAAAGGAAAATAAAATGGCTGTCCCAAAGAGTAAGATATCGAATTCTAAAAGAGGTATGAGAAGATCTCATTTACGTCTAAAGGGAAAAAATTTTATTGAAGATAAAGAGTCTGGTGAAATGAGACTTTCTCATCATGTTGATATGACAACCGGCACTTACAATGGAAAGAAAATCTTTACACCAAAAGCAGAAAAATAAATTAACCCCAACAAAGATCTTCCTTAACTAGCATCATACCGTTTTCATAAATAAGTCCATTTTTTCTATCATTAGCTATAAAGCAAGGTCCATCAAGATCTATAAAATCTGCGTATTCGTATAGCGGTAATAACGGCAACATTGATAAGGAACTGGAGACCATGCATCCAAGCATGATATTTAGGTCTAACTTTTTTGCTTCTTTGACTATTTTTACTGCTTCTGAAAGGCCGCCAGTTTTGTCGAGTTTAATATTTATCGTATTATATTTATGAGCCATTTTTGCCAAATCAGAACTGTCATGGAATGACTCGTCTGCACATATAGAAACAGGAAAATTTAATCCTTTTAACTCATTGTCATTTTCAGATAACAGTGGTTGTTCTAATAAATCAATCTTTGTTTTTACAAATAAATCAGCGTTTGATTTTAAGTCATCTATATTGAATGCCTCGTTAGCATCAACGATTAATACTTTATTTGGAGAAAGCTCTCTTGTTTTTGTTAAGATTTCGTGAAGATTGTTTTTATTAACTTTTAATTTTAATGTTGGAAATTCTTGATGATTACTAACGTCCTCTATCATTTTTTCTGGCTCATCTAAAACTACGGTATAGCTACCAGGTAATGTAGTTGGCTTTGTTACTCCCATTAATTTCCAAATCGAAGTATTTTTCATCTTACATTCGAGATCCCACATCGCACAGTCTATTGCATTTCTTGCTGCCCCATTTTTTAAGAAACTACCGAGATTAGTTAAGTTGATATTACCTTCTTCAATATCTGGTTTTAATTTGTGAATTTCCGAAGTTACGCTATCAATAGTTTCATCATACCTTTTATAAGGAACACATTCGCCATAACCATAAAAATTATTACTTTCTATCTTTACTTCAATTGTTTCAGCTGTAGTTTTAGAGCCTCTAGAAATAGTAAATGATTTATTTAAATCCCAAGATATATGCTTTATCTGAATATTAGACATTATCGTTTCAAATTTTTTCAATAATCTGAATGAATGGATCAAGGCTATCTTGTAAAGGGTCCAAACATGGTAAGCCATATTCTTTAGATAATCTGTCCTTATGATCACTTGCCTCAGATTGACAATTAGATGTATTAAGTGCGATGCCAATGCATTGTATTTGCTTATTAGTAAGTTTACCATTTTGTATTGTCTGATCGATAACCTCTTTAATGCTCGGTAAAGGTGTATCCACGCCCCTCATATTAGTTCGTGTTGGTTCATGACATACAACAAATGCATCCGGCTGGCTTCCATGAAGCAATCCAAGTGAAACTCCTGCGAATGAAGGGTGAAATAGAGACCCCTGACCTTCAATAATATCCCAGTGATTATCATCGTTGTCAGGCGATAACCATTCAACTGCTCCTGAGATAAAATCAGAAACAATAGCATCAATTGCAATGCCACTTTCTGCTATTAAGATTCCAGTTTGTCCAGTTGCTTTGAAAGATGCATTTATTTGGTTGTTCTGCATCGCTTTTTCAATTGCGAGTGCTGTATATTTTTTTCCCACAGAACAATCTGTTCCAACAGTAAGGAGTCTTTTGCCTGATCGTTTTACTCCTTTTCCTGTTTGAAATTGTTTATCACTAAACCGTAAATCATGAAGTTGAACATTATTTCTTTCAGCCGCTTCTGCAATTTCACTAAACGAGGATAGTTTTGTATGCATTCCGCTGGCTACATTCATTCCAGATGATATTGCATTAATTATAATGGATTTCCATTCTTCTGGCATAATGCCCCCGGCATTCACCACGCCAATAACAAATGTCTTGGCACCATTCTTAACAGCTTCTTCTATATTCATTTCCTGTAAACCTAAGCTAGATTTGGCATTTGGAAGGCTCATTTGACCGATACACCAATCTGGACGCCAATAATTAACTCCTGCAGCAGTCTTTATTGCCAAATCATCTTTTGCGTCCCCAAGAAATAATAAATACGGTTTTGATATCATGTTAATAAGTTAGTGTTTGAGTGGGGATAAGTGAGCTTAATTCGTGTGGATAACTTTTTTGCATAAATAACCCCTTGTTTCAAAAAAAATACCTTCCTAGAATGACCGTTCGCAATGAGACGTTCATGCGTTTCGGGGTTCGACCGGCCCCAGAAAAAGCGCTAAAGTGAGAAAATTCTTGCTTTGGCGCTTTTTTGATGTATTTGATCCCCTTAAGCAATGCATTTTTAAATATTCTTAAAAAAATCTCAATGGCAAAGATCAAATATATCGAATTTAGCGGTGCGGAGCACGAAATTGATGTTAGTAGTGGGCTGACGGTCATGGAGGGTGCGATCAAGAATAAAATACCTGGTATTGATGCAGATTGTGGCGGTGCATGTGCATGTGCTACTTGTCATGTATATGTAGCAAAAGAATGGATAGAAAAACTACCTCCGAAAGAGGACTCTGAGGAAGATATGCTAGATTTTGCTTTCGACGTTAAAGATAACAGCAGATTAAGTTGTCAAATTACTGTCTCTGATGAGCTAGACGGTTTAGTTGTTAATATGCCTGAGAAGCAGTTTTAAGAACCCTCAAGTTGACAGTCTAAACTATTTTGTATCTCATTTAATTTATCAAGTTTAGAACCATTTCCTATAAATTGTCTCATTAACATAAGGCCTTTATTAGACGGGGAAACAACAATAAACCCATCATTTACCTTTGTTGGCATAGAATTTGGCCCAAACAAATAAATTTTAAGCTTACCAAAGTTGTGCGCATTTTCATTTATTGTAGAAAAGTTGTCAGTGTTTTCTGAAAAGAATGATATCGACCAGTAAGACTCAGGTACTTCAGTTTCTATAACCAAAGGAAAGTAAGTAACGTCATAAGCACATCCACCATAAAGTATGTCAGCGCTTGGTCTTATAACTTCAGTAAATTCTGAGTCAGGTAAATCGCGAGCAAAGGAATTATTAATCATATTTTGCTCTTCCCAATTTCTTCCAATAAACTTCATCATTAAACTAGGTGTGTAGTAAATCATCACTAGATGAAGTGAAAACCCAATGAATACAAGTGCAAATAATTTTTTAATTAAATTACTCATCACCACACTCCAATTTTTCAATAACTGGCAAATCCACTCTCTTCAATTTTGAGAAATATTCTTCACCTGGTAAATAAATTCTTAATGCGACGGAAAAACTCTCATCACTAGGTGTTCTCATCCAATTTTTATCAGATACCTTTGAAATAAAATTATTGTCATTAGTTAAAAAAATATCGAACCCGCCATCGATATTGAAATCAATTGTTTCACTATTTAAAGCATATATTTTTTCATTATTTTCAACTAAATAACCGTCCTCATTGTAGACGGTGATGCTCCACCATCTAGATTCAATATCGTTTCCGAATAAATGATAATTGCAGTTGCCTTGTAATTCTAGTTCTTCAATGTCATTAAATGCATGGAAATATGCAGCCTCAGGCTTTGCCAAAGCAAATGTTCCTCTCATTGCGACAGCGGCCCTTGTATAAATATCTCTGTTTTTATCGCCTGGAGATGGCAAAATTTGCCAATTGTCGTTCTTGATAAATGCAAATTCTTCGTAAAGCTTGGCGGAGGCATAAGTAAAGGCCACAGCAATCAATATTACTGCAATAAAATATAATAGGTATCTGCGCAATAAAATCATTGTATAATCAATAAGTAATATTATTTATTATCATATAACAAGGAATAAATATATGTCTGAAACTATCAAGACAGATTGTCTAATAATTGGAGCGGGCCCTGTGGGACTGTTTGCAGTATTTGAGTTAGGTATATTAGGACTTGATAGTCACGTTGTAGATAATCTTGACAAAATTGGAGGACAATGTGCAGAGTTATATCCAGACAAACCAATTTACGATATACCTGCGCTTCCAGAATGTACTGGATTATCATTAATTGAAAATTTACAAAAACAAATCAAGCCATTTAATACGCCGTTTCACCTTAATGAAAGAATTGATGAAATAATAAATACTGGCGACTTATGGAAACTTAAAACTACCGGCAATAAAATTTTTGAAACTCCGAATATATTTATAGCTGGTGGCGTTGGCTCATTCGAGCCACGAAAACCACCAATTGAAAATGTATCTAAATATGAAAATAAAGGTATTCAATATTCGATACCTGATAAAAACTTTTATAAAGATAAAAAGATTATAATCTTTGGTGGAGGCGATAGTGCGCTTGACTGGACTGTTGAACTTTCAAAAATTGCTTCTCATGTAACATTAGTTCATAGACGTGATGAGTTTAAAGCAGCTAATCACACGGTTAATTTAATGAAACAACTTGTTAAAGAAGGTCAAGTTGACTTGATTACAAAAAATCAGATTAGTGATGTTAAGGGCAGTAATAGAGTTGAAAATGCAATCATAAAAGATAATGACGGAAATGAAAAAATTATAGATTGTGACGAAATCCTAATTTTTTATGGACTTAAAATGGAGCTAGGACCCATTAATGATTGGGGCCTAAATTTGAATGAAAAACAAATTGAGGTAAATACGGAAAATTTTGAAACGAATTTACCAGGTGTATTTGCAATGGGAGATATTTCTTATTACCCAGGTAAACTAAAGTTAATTCTATCAGGCTTTCATGAAGCCGCCCTAGCAGCACAGAAAGCTTTTATACGCGCTAGACCAGATGAAACGCTAACATTTCGATACACAACTTCATCAAGCGATATTCAAAAAAAATTAGGTGTAAAATAATTGCTGCAAAAACTATACGATAAATATATTTGTCCGCATCTCATTAATTATGCGATGCAAATGAAACCATTCAGAAAACAAAGAGAAAAAGTCATACCCTTTGCGTCTGGTAGAGTATTAGAAATAGGTATTGGTTCAGGATTAAATTTCAATTATTACAATAAAGCAAATGTATCTGAGGTGTTTGCTGTTGAGCCAGATGGCGTGTTGTTGAAAAAAGCAAAACAAAATGCAGAATTAAACAATATAGATTTGAATATCCAACAACTTAAGGCTGAGGAGTTGCCTTTCGATAATAACTCATTTGATACAGTGATTAGCACTTACACAATGTGTTCCATTCCTGGCTTAGACAGTGCTATGTCTGAAATAAACAGAGTTATGAAACCAAACGCTAAATTTCTATTCTCTGAACATGGCAAATCTCCTGACTCAAATGTTTTGAAATGGCAAAAAAGAATGAACGGGATTCAAAAAAGGATAGCGGGCGGTTGTCATCTTGATGTAGATATTCCAAATGAAATAACGAAAGCTAGTTTTAAAATAGATAAAATAGACAGCATGTATGTTCCTGGACCAAAATTTTTAAGCTATCATTACTGGGGCGCCGCTAGTCCGCTAAAATAACTTATGTTGATGCGACAAACTTTGGATTATGTTTTTTCAAATGCTGAAAGAAACAATCCGAAATCTATTCTGCAAACAATAGATAATTTTGTGTTAGAAAGTGGTCAGTTCTTAATGAATGTCGGTCCAGAGAAAGGAGAAATTTTAAAAAATCATCTTTTAAAGTCAAAACCAAATAATGTAATAGAGTTAGGAACTTTTATTGGATATTCAGCAGTATTAATCTCATCAACTATTGGAGAAAAAAGTCAATTAACTTCGATTGACTCAGACATTCACTCTATAGAAATAGCGAAAGAATTAATTAACTTTGCTGGACTAGATCATAAAGTAAACTTGATGCACGGAAGTGCTGAGGAAATAATACCAAAATTAAACTTCAATGCTGATTTTGTATTTATTGATCATGCGAAGAAAAAGTATCTTTCGGATTTAAAACTTTTGGAATCAAAGGGCATAATTGTCAAAAATTCTGTAGTATTTGCTGATAATGTTGGGATTTTTAAAGATGAAATGGCTGAATATTTCGATCATGTGAGAGAATCTGGGGAATATCTGTCTCAAAATTTTAGCTCGAAATTAGAGTATAGAAATAATATATATGATGCAGTGGAAATATCGATTAAGAATTAATATCAATGGAAAATAGCAATCATTTTAATGTAATTGTAATTGGCGCTGGTATCTCGGGTATAGGAGCTGGATATTACTTAAAAAAAAATTGTCCTAATAAATCCTTTTGTATTATTGAAGGGAGAGAGAATATAGGCGGTACATGGGACTTATTTAAATATCCAGGAATAAGATCAGACTCCGATATGTTCACACTCGGGTATGCATTTAAGCCGTGGAAAGAGCAAAAAACAATTGCAAACGGACCTTCCATCTTAAGTTATTTAGAAGAAACAGTTGAAGAAAATAATTTACGCGAAAAAATAAAATTTAGTCACAAAGTCTTAAGCGCAAACTGGAATTCAGCAGAGCGAAATTGGGAAGTAAGAGCTGCTCATCATGAGCAAGAAATATTATTAACAGCAAACTTTCTATTCATGGGGACAGGATACTATAATTATGATGAAGGATACACACCTGAATTTGATGACCTAGACAAGTACGAAGGTAAATTAATACATCCTCAGAAGTGGCCTGAAGATTTTGACTACACAGATAAGAAAATGGTTGTTATCGGTAGTGGTGCAACAGCAGCAACTATAGTTCCCGAACTATCAAAAAAAGCTAAACACGTAACGATGTTACAACGCTCACCAACATATTATTTTCCAAGTCCAGATGAAGATAGATTTGCAAATTTTTTAAAAAAAGTTTTACCACAAAAAATGTCTTACACTCTTGTTAGGTTACGAAATGTATTCTTTCAGCAGCTTCTCTACAGAATTTGTAGATCATATCCAAAGTATGTAAAACGAAAGCTCATAGATGGAGTTAAAGAATTATTGCCTAATCACGATATTTCAAAACATTTTACTCCGCGATATTATCCATGGGAACAGAGAATGTGTCTTATTCCAAATGGCGATTTGTTTGAGTCCATAAGAGACAATAGAGCGTCAGTCGTTACAGATCATATCGATAAGTTTACTAGCAAGGGAATAAAGCTAAAATCAGGGCAAAATATTGAAGCTGATGTTGTCGTAACTGCTACAGGTTTAAACTTACAATCTTTTGGTGGTGTCCAAGTTCATATCGACGGCAAATTGGTCGAGCCTTCTGAAACAATGACTTATAAAAGTATGATGTTCAGCGGTATTCCAAATTTCGTAAATTCTTTTGGTTATATTAATGCGTCTTGGACCTTGAAAGCAGATTTAACCTGTGAATATGCTTGTAGATTAATTAATTATCTTGATCAGAATAACTACAGTCATTGTGTACCAAGGGTTCCAGTGGATGTGAAAGCTGAAAAAGATTGGCTCGCGACTGAGTTTTCCTCAGGATACATACATCGAGCTATTCATTTATTCCCCCAACAAGGCAGCAGGTCACCATGGATCAATACACAAAATTATTTTAAAGATTTCTTTGGTATTAAATTTGGCCGACTAAACGACGATTCTATTCATTTTTCTTAAGCGTCGGCGGCTTTAGCCATTTTTCTCAGTTCGTATTTTAATATCTTACCTGTTGAAGTTTTTGGTAGTTCAGTAAAAACGACTTTTTTAGGACACTTAAAGCCAGCAAGAGTTTCTTTACAAAACGAAATAATATCGCCTTCACTCACGCTATCATTTTGATCTTTTAATTCGATAAAAGCACATGGTGTTTCACCCCATTTTTCATCTGGTTTTGCAACCACTGCAGCAAATAATACAGATGGATGTTTATAAAGTGTGTTTTCTATTTCAACTGATGAGACATTTTCACCACCAGAGATGATTATATCTTTGCTTCTATCTTTTATTTGAATGTAACCATTAGGATGCATTACAGCCAGATCACCTGAGTGAAACCAGCCTCCTGCCATAGCTTTATCTGTTTCTTCCTTATTTTTTAAATATCCCTTCATTACACAGTTGCCGCGTATCATAATCTCACCTATTTCTTCACCGTCATTCTTAACGTGCTCCATAGTCTCAGGGTTCATAATTGCTAGGCCATCCATCATTGGAAATTTTACGCCCTGCCTTGATCTAAGCTTTGACTGTTCTTCAACTGATAGCTCATTCCATTCATCCTGCCATGCGCATAATGAAATATGTCCGTATGTTTCAGTCAGTCCATAAACATGAGTAACGTCAAAACCCATTTTTTGAACCGCTTCTAATGTGGCTGCGGGTGGAGGAGCTCCTGCTGTGACTACATATACTTGTTGAGAGTATTCTCTTTTTTCCTCAGCTGTTGCTTGTGCTAGAAAATTTAGAACAATTGGTGCGCCACCAAAATGAGTTACTTTATGATCTGCAATAGCATCAAACATATTTTTAGCTGAAACATATCTAAGGCATACACTTGTGCCTGCTAGGGCTGTAAGCGTGTAGGGATTACCCCAACCATTACAATGAAACATAGGAACAACCCACATATAAGTAGGATGCATTGGCATACTAAAAGCAGTAACAGATCCAAGTGCCATCAAGTATGAGCCTCTGTGATGATAAACAACCCCTTTTGGTAATCCAGTGGTGCCTGACGTATAGTTGAGCGCTAATGATTGCCATTCATCATCTGGCAAACTCCATTCGAGATCACTGTCACCTGTTAAAAGAAAATCCTCATAATTAATTTCTCCAAGATTCTCTCCAGCTCCCTCAGGATGATTTGCTAGTTCATCATCAATATCTATTACAAGAATTTTATTTTTTATCTTATCGAGTACTTGTTTTATCGTCGGTGAAAGCTCATTGTCAGTAATCAATGCTTTTGCTTCACCGTGCTCAAGAATATAGCTAATTGTATCTACATCTAATCTGATGTTTATCGTATTTAATACAGCGCCTATCATCGGAACACCAAAATGTGTCTCATATATTTCAGGAGTATTAAAACAAAGAACCGCAACAGTATCTCCCTTTCCTATACCTCTTTTAGAAAGTGCGCTCGCAAGTTGTTTGCTTCTTTTATATGTTTCAGACCATGTAAATTGTTTTTTGCCATGTATAATCGAAGTTCTGTTTGGATAAACTTCCGCTGCTCTTATGAGAAAACTTAAAGGAGACAACGGTGTAAAATTTGCATCGTTTTTGTCTAAATTTGTATCATACATGTGAGCCATTAAAACAATCCCTCTATGTCGCCATTTTTATTTAAGTGTATAGCATTTGCAGCTGGAACTCTAGGCAGACCTGGCATAGTCATAATCTTATCGCATACAACTACGAGGAATTCTGCACCCGCTGCTAGTCTAACTTCTCTGATAGGAACTACATGGTCTTTTGGAGCGCCTCTTAGATTTGGATCAGTTGAGAAGCTGTATTGAGTTTTAGCTACACATATTGGGTAATGGCCATATTTTTCCTCCAAGTCGTCAAACTGCATTCTTATTTTTTGGTCAGCAATAATATCGCTCGCTCCATATATTTCTTGTGCGATTTTTTTCATCTTATCCCACAATTTCATTTCGTCCGGATAAAGGTACTTTATCTTTGGAGCATTTTGCTCAGTAATTTCTACTATGTGCTTTGCTAGGTCCTCTGTGCCTGCACCACCATTGCTCCAATGTGTGCAATTAAATGACTTTACATTTAATGAGTCACAGCAATCGCTGATTGCTGACAATTCTTTTTCACTGTCAGATATGAAATGATTAATAGCAACTGTAACAGGCGCCCCATACATTTGCATATTTGCAATGTGCTGCTTTAAATTTGATAAACCTTTTTTTACAGCTTCAACATTTTCATTTTTTAATTCTTTTTTATCCATACCGCCATGCATTTTTAACGCTCGAACTGTTGCAACAATTACTATTGCTGAAGGATTTAATTTCCCCTTACGGCACTTTATGTCTAAAAATTTTTCTGCTCCAAGATCTGCACCAAAGCCTGCTTCTGTTACAACATAATCACTTAATTTAAGAGCAGTTTGAGTAGCAACTAAAGAATTGCATCCATGGGCAATATTTGCAAAAGGACCTCCATGAATGATAGCAGGATTTTTCTCCAGTGTTTGAACAAGATTAGGTAAGAAAGCATCTTTTAGCAAAGTAGTCATCGCGCCGTCTGCATTTAAGTCTCGCGCCGTAATTTCTTTCTTCTCCCTTGTATAACCAACAATGATATTCCCAAGTCTATTTTGTAAATCGTCTAAACTTGTAGATAAACAAAAAATTGCCATCACTTCAGATGCAACAGTAATATCGAATTTATCCTCACGTGGGTATCCGTTGGCTATACCGCCTAAATTAACATTAATATTTCTTAAAGCACGATCATTTAAATCTACAACACGTCCCCAAACCACTCTTCTTGTATCAATTCCTAAATCGTTTCCCCAATAAATATGGTTATCAATCATCGATGCAAGGAGGTTATGTGCTGATGTGATCGCATGGAAATCACCTGTGAAATGTAAATTAATTTTATCCATTGGTACTACTTGGGCGTAACCGCCTCCTGCAGCACCCCCTTTGACACCAAAGCAAGGTCCTAAACTAGGTTCTCTCAAGCATACCAATGACTGTTTTCCAATTTTATTTAAGCCATCACTAAGACCGACTGATGTAGTAGTCTTTCCTTCACCCGCTGGGGTAGGTGAAATGGCCGTCACTAAAATGAGTTTTCCGTTCTTGTTATTACTTTCTATATGTTGAGTATCAATTTTAGCAATGTGGTGTCCAAATTTTTGCAGATTTTTATCTTTTAAGTCTAATTTTGAAGCAATTTCTTCAATAGGAGCCATGCTATTTTCTCTAGCAATTTCAATATCTGAGAGTACAGCCATAAATAATACTAATATTAAAAACCTAGACAACTTAAGAACTTTACAGATAGGAGTCTACAAAAATGTATTGCTATAGAACAAATTTTTACTTAAATTTTGTTTTAGGAGACTCAAATAGCGCTGCAAAATTAAGCCAAGCAGTGCAATTGAAAATTCGCGTGGCTTAAGCGGTACACTCATTTACAGCATTATGGGAAATGTAAATTTTTCATTGGAAGTTACTACAAGAACAAATCTATCTGATTTGCCTAAACTCAATGACATTTATATTACATTTTTGCCTGGCACAAGTTATCTTGACGTTATTGAACAAACCAAAGCGTTAGCTAGTGCAGGTTATAATCCCATTCCTCACTTTCCAGCTCGCTCAATTACTGATTCAGATATGTTAAAATCATATATAGAGCAAGTTAAAGAGGCTGGAGTTAAACAAGTTTTAATAATTGGTGGGGATCGAGATATTTTAGGAAAATATCATTGTTCACTACAACTTATAGAAACTGGATTGTTTGATGGAATGAAAATAGGTATTGCTGGTCATCCTGAGGGATCTCCAAATATGAGCGATGCAGCTATTGAAGAAGCAATGAAATCAAAGGCCCCATTTGCTGACTATATTGTAACACAGTGGACACAAGATACAGACGCATTATCGTCTTTTATTTCTGGAGCACCACTTCCTGTTCATGTAGGCGTTGCGGGCCCGGCTTCTATGAAGACACTAGTAAAATTCGCTGGATTTGTTGGATTAAAGAATACGCTTAATTTCGCAAAAAAAAATGCATCTAAAATTTTTGATTTATTGACTGTTCAGACACCTGATGATGTAATTCAAGAATTAAAAGAGAACGTTGAACATTTTCACATTTATGCGTTTGGTGGAATAAAAAAAGCAAACGAATGGTTAGAAAAGGAGAACTACTATGTCTAAAAAAATAGAACATAATACTACTGTTGATCAAAGCGACAGACATGTTCCTTACAATTTACGCCAAAGTGGACCAACGAAAGTTGAAATGTTGATTTCAACTCGTGTGAGAAAGTCACCATACTGGCATAAGTCAATGGAAGCAGGTTGCTGGAGAGCAACAGTTTATAACCGTATTTATCATCCCAGGGGTTATGTAAAGCCAGAAGATGGTGGAGCAATGGTTGAATATGAAGCAATTAAAAACCACGTGACTATGTGGAATGTTGCAGTTGAGAGACAAATACGTGTAATTGGTCCAGATGCTGAAAAATTTACAGACTATGTAATCACAAGGGATGCTACAAAGATATCCCCATTAAGAGCTAGGTACGTAATATTATGTAACTATAAGGGTGGAGTCTTAAACGATCCTATTCTCTTAAGAATCTCGAAAGATGAGTTTTGGTTTAGTTTGTCAGACTCTGATATTGGACTTTATTTACAAGGTGTAAACGCTGATAAAAGATTTGATGTGGAAATTGATGAAATTGATGCGTGCCCTGTTCAGATTCAAGGACCAAAAGCCATTGCCTTGATGAAAGACCTAGTGGGTGATCAAGTTGATCTTGATAATATTCCTTTCTATGGTCTAGCAGAAGTTAAAGTTGGTGGAAGAAGTTGTGTGATTTCTCAAACTGGTTTCTCTGGCGAGTCCGGTTATGAAATTTATTTACGAAATGCGACGCTCTATGCCGACGATATGTGGGACGCTGTTTTGGAAGCAGGAAAGAAACATAATCTAATGGTTATAGCGCCTGCTCACCACAGAAGAATACAAGCAGGCATATTATCTTGGGGTCAGGACTTAGATCATGAACACAATCCTTTCCAATGTAATCTTGGCTATCAAGTTTCTTTATCTGGAAAAGGTGAGTGGGCGAAAAAAGGTGATTATATCGGTAAGCAAGCGCTTGAAAAGATGAAGACTGACTTGAAAGATGGTCATAAGCCGTACAAGTTACAATTGGTGGGATTTGAAATTGGTGGCAAACCAATTGATGAGTATGCGCCTGATTTTTGGCTTGTGTCTCCTGGTGACGGTGGAGACCCATGTGGCTTTATTACTTCACCTTGGTATCATCCTGAAAAAGGAAAAAATATAGCTATGGGTTATATACCTTTTGATGGAACTCTTAATGCAAATGGCTTTCCAAAATGGGAACTAGGTAAAAAATTTAAAGTTCATTTACCTGATATTTATGCTGATGAGCCAGGAGTACCAGTAGACGCTGTAACAGTTGATGTACCGTTTACTGAGTCTTTCAACGCGAATACAAGAGAAGTTGTAAAGGGTTAGATTATATTAATTGCTCAGCACAAATCAGCGTGCTGAGCATTAATAATAATGCAATTTAGGATTTGTGTTGTACGTAAAGTTGGTGATAGCAAACTTTACCATTTTTTTCTATGAAGTCTTGGTGGTATTCTTCAGCAGGCCAAAATTTAGCATTCTCTCTTAATTCTGTAACTACTTCGTTTTGATGTTCGCCTGAGTTATTAATCTCATCAATTTTGCTTTCCGATATTCTTCTTTCTTCATCAGAATTACAAAAAATAACTGATTTGTATTGTTCACCAATGTCTGGACCTTGACGATTCATCTGAGTTGGATCATGAATAAAGAAAAACTTGTCTAACAATTCCTCAAACTTTACTTCACTATTATCATACTCAATCTCAACAACTTCAATGTGTCCTGACTTACCTGTACAGACTTCTTCGTATGTAGGGTTTTCTGTATGCCCACCGGCATACCCTGAAATTACTTTTTTAACGCCAGACATTTCTTCAAAAAGAACTTCTACTCCCCAAAAACAACCTGCGCCTAGTATTAACTTTGAAATCATACCTTAACATAAGGTTTTTTTTATATATGTTAAAGATCAAATTAAACTATATTCCATCTAATATTAATACTGATAATGAATAATCAAGATATAAGCATTGGTAAACTCTCAAGGTTAAAGATCTGGATAACTGATAATCATCTGTCTGATGATCAATGGTCAAATACAAAAAAATTTATCATCATAAAAATAACTACTGAAGATGGAATTGAAGGTTGGGGAGAAGCATTCTCTATTAATCTTAGAGAAAAGGGTATTGCGATTATTATAAAAGAGCTATTTAGAGAAATTTCGAATATTCCAAATCTATCAATAAAGTCTTTTTATAATAAAATTTCATTGTTAAGTGATGGTCACAGAGGTTTAGATTTCAGCTCTGCTACAAGTGCCATTGAAATTGCATTATGGGACATATCAGGGAAGTTAAAAAATCTTCCTTTAAATTCTTTACTAACAAAAAGTCCCAAACCAAATGTTCCCATTTATGCTACGTGTTGGAGCGATTTAAAAAAAGACACAAATGACTATTTGATACAAATAGAAAAATTTTATGGAAAGAAATATGGGGGGATCAAGATATATCCAATGCTAGATAACGTATCAATTTCAATTCAGTTTGTTGAAAAAGTTAGAGAAATAGTAGGAGATGAATTACCGCTAATGCTTGATTTAGCTGTACCTAAAGATTTAGATAAGACAAAATCTTTTTTAAAAGAAGTATCGTCATTTAATCCTTACTGGATAGAAGAGCCTGTTGATGGTGAGAATATAAGCTTACTTACTGAGATCAAAAATGCTTTTAATATGAAAGTTGTAACAGGTGAAAAGCAATCAGGCTTGGTCCATTTCAGAGAATTAATACACAGAAATGCAGCAGATATATTTAATCCTGATATTTCAGGTATGGGCGGACTTATTGATATTATCACGATATCAAATGAAGCATCAAATAATGGCATCTCTATTTCTCCACATTGCTGGAATTCAATGTCCGTTTCAGCATCTGCGATGCTTCATGTTTGCTCAAGTATTTCTAATTCAGAAAAGGCTGAAATATTTCCAGATTATATAAACTTTTCAAAGAAATTTTGTGAGTTACCTTTTGATATTGTAGATAATAAAGCACATATAAATAAATCAGCTGGACTTGGTATAGTTATTCATGAAGATATTTTATCTCGGTTGAGTATTTATTCATTGGATGAAAAGAGTAATGACTGAATCAAACTATCTATTTGATGAAATATTCAAATCTAACGAAACGAGTCCAAATATTTTTTTGATCAATGAAACTAAAGAGATAAGTTACTTAGAATTCAATGAAATTGTAAATCAAATTTCTAATTACTTAATAGATATAAATTTATTACCAGGTGACCGCGTGGCCATACAGGCAGAAAAGAATGTAATTCAACTTGCTACATACGTAGCAACCGTTAAAGCTGGAGGTGTTTATCTGCCACTCAATACTGGCTATACCCTAAGTGAATTAGAATATTTCTTCAATGACGCCAAACCTAAGGTAATAATTGTCGATGACAAAATTCAAAATGAAGTAAAAAACTTATTGAACTATTCTTCGGTTTCAATTTTATCATTAAATTTAGATGAAACTGGTTCATTGATTGAGCAGATAAAAAAATATCCAAAAAAATTTCAATCTATTAAAAGAAACGAAAATGACTTAGCTGCCATTTTATATACATCCGGTACTACTGGAAAATCAAAAGGAGCGATGCTATCGCATAGAAATTTGGTTTCAAATTCTGAAGTTTTAAGAAAATTTTGGAAATTTACAGAAAATGATGTTCTTTTACATATGCTACCTATTTACCATACGCACGGTCTTTTTGTTGCATGTAATCTTCTTGCAATTGTCGGAGGATCAATGATTTTCTTGGAAAAATTTGATGCTGAAAAAGCCTTGCTTTGGATGAAAAGAGCCACATCCATGATGGGCGTGCCGACTTTTTATACAAGATTGTTGGCAAATGAAAAATTAAATAATGAGTCAGCAAAACACATGAGACTATTTATTTCTGGTTCAGCACCTTTACTTTCAGAAACCCACATTGAATTTGAAAAAAGAACTGGTAAAAAAATTCTTGAGAGATATGGCATGACAGAAACAAATATGAATATTTCAAATCCATATGACGGATCACGGAAAGCAGGCACAGTGGGCATACCTCTTCCAGGTATTGAAATAAGAATAGTCAATGAAGAAGGTAATGAAGTAAAGGTGGGTCAAATAGGAACTATTGAACTTAAGGGCGAAAATATTTTCAAGGGGTACTGGGGAATGGAAGAAAAGACCAAAGAGTCATTTAAAGATGATGGTTTCTTCATAACAGGTGATCTCGCAAAGAAAGATGAAAATGGCTACTTTACTATTGTTGGTAGAGATAAAGATATGATTATAAGCGGTGGACTAAATGTTTATCCTAAGGAAATAGAAGATGTGATAAATGAGTTGCCAAATATTACAGAGTCAGCAGTTTTTGGTGTTCAACATGATGATTTTGGCGAAGCAGTTGTTGCGGCAGTAGTGACAACAGATGATAAAAATGATGGTAGTCAAATATTGGATTATACAAAAGATAAAATTGCTAAATATAAACAGCCAAAAAAAATAATATTTATGTCAAATTTACCTAGAAATTCTATGGGCAAAGTTCAAAAAAATAAATTGAGAGAAAATAATAAAAGTTTATTTAAGAGTTAACTTCTATCCAGTTGTTGATTTCCTCAACAAATAAATCATCTTGTGGGGAGTTTAGAATTCCAATAATATCATGATAATTAAAGCCTCCTAAATTAGTATCGTTATTAATTATTTTCTTAGGCCCTTTCCATTGTTCAAATATTTTTTTAACTCCTTCAGCGTTTACTACTTTATCTTTTTCTTCATAAAATACTAATAGTGGAATCTTAGTCTCTTGAAATTCAAGTTTCCTTCCAGAAAATGCCGCCACCCAAAGCTGTCTTGGAAGTTCCCTGTGAAATTCATTGACCCAAAAAGGATCCCATTCTTCATTTGGCAAGTCAAACATTCTAGGAAAATTAAACTTGTATTGGCTTTTAAAAAATAACCCAGTCGCCGCTAAGAAATAAGGAGGAGATAGCTTGGGAGTCCATGGCGCCACAAGTACCAAATGATCTATTTTTTCACTTAAATTCTGATCTTTTGCAGCCATTAATGCAAATGAACCTCCAGCTGAAAAACCCATTAATATAACTTTGTTTCCGATTTTATTGCCTACTGCAACGGCTTCGGCTGCATCTTCGAGAAAATTTTTGGCCTCCAGAGATTTTGTAGATTCAAAACCAGAGCCATGGCCAGCTAGTCTTGATATAAATAAATTAGCCTTTAATTTTTTGGCAATCTTTACCAAAACTTCTTCTTGTTGACGCCCCGTCGCAAAACTTCCATGAAGATAAACAATTGAATATTCAGTTTTAATTTTCGCATCATCATGCCATATGATTTTTTTCTTTGCTCGGGGATCAGTATTCTCAAAAAGCAGTTCTTTTTCAGCAATATAGCTTTCAACATCTTTATCAATGACAATATCAGGAAAAGTTATTTTTATTGTATTAAATAAATAGGGCAGAGTAATTCCTACAATAAAGATGACTGGTACTATTAAAACAATAGCAACTATAAGCAATGCTCGATATAATTTAAACCTGGTAGCCCTAGACATTTACACTTGTATATGAGCAAATTTTGTTACCATCTGGGTCTCTGATGTATGCATAATAAACATTACTGTCGCTTGGTCTAAAACCTGGATCCCCTTCATTTTGTGCTCCAAGTCCTAAAGCAGTTTTGTGAAACTTTTCAACTTGTTCTTTTGACTCGGTCAAAAAGGATATCTGTGTACCATTTCCAAATGTAACAGGCTTTCCATTTGCCGGTTTGGTTATATAGAACTCAACATCTTGTTTCCCCTCTCGAGCATAACCTACACACACCTCATCCTCATAAATTGAAACTATTCCCATTACTGCGAGGACAACATCGTAGAATGCTTTAGATTCTTTTAAATTACTTGACCCAACCATTACGTATCCTCTCATTATCTATCCTTTCTATGAATATTGCTTTGATGTTACTTCCTCAAGCATCAGAATCATTTTGGCTTTATAGTCTTCATCAGTTGCTGAGTCGGTTTCTAAAACAGAAAAAAAACTTGCAACAACATTTGTTTCTAAGTTAATCATTAAAAATTGCCCACCGTATCCAGAATGCCCAATCCAATTATTAGATTTCATAGTTTGATTTGCATAATAAACATATTTTTCATCTTTTAAGTGCATATATTTTGGACCTTTTTCAGAAACTGTATCATCAATAAATTTACGAGAGCCAGCTAATCTATTTCTGATCCCAAGACCTTTTCTTGAGAAATGCAGTCCCATGCGTAGCAAATCTCTTGCAACAAGACAACCACCACCGGACAGCCATGGCATCCCACCTCTATCTGTTGCCATATACAAACCATCTTCAAGACCCATTGCTTCTACTGACGAGAGAAGCCACTCTCGCAGCTCTCTACCACTTAATTTTTCAATTAGTAGAGCAATCACATCGCTGTTTGCTGACTTATAAAATGCTTTATCAGAATTGTTTATTACAGAATTAGTTCCATCTGTTTGAATGCTGTTCAAGAAATCTTCTTGAAACTTTTCATCTTTATCTTTATCTGGTATTCGCCAGCCACCAACAGTTTCATGCATAAATGATGTTGAATACGGATCAGTATAATCTTCGGTAAAAGCATTAATAATGTTCATATTTAATACGTTTTGAACCGTCGCTTTTGAATATCCTTCTCCAATATTGGGCAAATAATAGCCAATAGGTTTTTCCAACTGCAATTCACCTTTCTCAACTAATTCACCGACAAATAGATTTAAAAACATCTTTGAAATTGACATTATTGTATGCGGTGTTTCAGAAGAGAAATCTTTTGCATATTTCTCAAAAAATATTTCTTGCCCTCTTCCAACTATTAAAGAACAAAAAGATTTATGGCTCGTCATTTCCCTTACAGAGTTTATTTTATCTATTTCATCTTTACTGTTCTCATTAAGTAAAAGAACGTAATCTGATCTTAACAAAAGACCATATCTGTTTATTTTATGAAGATTCCTATAGCCAGTTCTTCTATATTCAGGAAGGTTCCATTTAGCTTTATTGTCGCGTAATGTTACAAGAGTTGGGTTTGGGGTATCGACTAACTTATTAACCATTAATTATATTAGGTTTTATTTTTGAATGATTAAAGATTTCTTCATAATATTTTCCAATTTGTATCACTTTTTCATCTGATTTATTTTTTCCAATTAATTGCATACCCATTGGCAGTCCCTCAGCATTAAAGCCAACTGGTAATGAGATGGTAGGCAATTGAAACATGCTTGCAAATACCGTAACTTCCATCCAGCGATGGTATGTGTCCATCTGGGTTTTTGAAATACTTTTTGGAAAATCTATTTCTTTGTTAAATGGAAATAATTGTGCTGATGGTAAAGCAATAAAATCATATTTTTCAAATATACTATCGACATACTTTTTATAATTATTATACCAATCAATGGAATTAGAAACTTGATCGTCTGAAACTTTACTTCCTTTTTCGTATTCCCATTTAGCTGGAAAGCTTAGTTCATTAAAATCCTTAATTTGCATTGTAGAAATATCATTAAATGTGATTTTTGACCTGAGAGTGCACCATGTATCCCATAATTTATCTGGATCAATATTAACTTTGCATTGTTCTACAAATATCTTTTTGTCTGTTTCCACGAGTTTGTTTAAAGAAGCTTCGCATAATTCTATAATTCCTTCTTCAAAAGAATAGTGTTCAACAAAATTACTAATCCAACCAATCTTTATTTCACTAGATAAATTTTTAGTTATTGACTGAAATGAACCCTCAAAGTTAAACGAGTAGGGATCTTCTATATCTTTTCCAACGACGGCATCTAAAAAAATACTTAAGTCATCAGGTGTTCTGGCAATTCCACCTGGAGTCGTCAATACAGGAAAATTACTGGTTTCTCTTTTATCAGATATCAGTCCAGGAGATGGTCTAAAACCATATAGATTTGTGAAAGCTGCAGGGTTTCTGCAAGAGCCCATCATGTCCGTACCATCAGAAAATGGTATGAGGCAGCTGGCTACAGCTGCTGACGCTCCTCCGCTTGAGCCGCCAGGTGATAGATTATAGTTATAAGGATTTGAAACTGGATCAAATAATTTATTCTTTGTATGAGATCCAATTGCTAGTTCTGCCATATTTGATTTTCCAATAATTGTGGCTCCTTGATGCTTTATTTTTTTTACAATTAACGAGTCATTTTGTGGAAAATTATTTCGATATTCAAGTATTCCATAAGTAGTTGGCATTCCAGTTACGTCGAATAATTCTTTTGAAACAAATGGAAGTCCAAATAAAATTTGTTTTCTTGTAACATCAATTTTTTGTTCATCCTGTGCCTTTGCTTTATCAATAATCCAATCTTTGTCTCTAAGTGACACAATGGCGTTAAGCTTAGGATTAAGCTTTTCAATATTGGATAAGTATTCTTGAAAAAGTTCTTCAACTTTTATTTCTTTTTTAGAAATTAAATCAATTTGATCCCGAACAGATAAATGAGTAATCATCTACGAGGTTTTTTATCGAGCTCCAAAAATACTGACCTTGACGAGCTCTCTAACATCATCCAATGTGGCTGAACGAGGGTTAGTGCCAAAGGCTGTATCAATCATTGACTTTTCAGATATTCTCTCAATACAATCTTCTGGAACACCAATTTCATTTAAACCCTTGGGTATCTTAATTCGATCTAGTATTTTTTCCATGCTTTCGATGAAATGATTTGCAGTATGATCTTTATATTGCATTGCCTGAGCCATTCTCATCACTTTCTCTTCCATATCTGGTAGGTTGTATCTTAGAACTGCTGGCAAAATAATAGCATTAGTTAGTCCGTGATGCGTATTAAATTCTGCCCCAACCATATGCGCAATAGCGTGAACAAGACCCAGCCCTTTTATAAAAGAAACTCCCCCCAAACACGAAGCAACAAGCATAGCCCCTCTTGCTTCAAGATTATTTGGTTCTTCTACAGCTGTAATGAGTGATTTAGAAATTAAGTTTAGACTTTCGAGTGCGGCACCGTCACATAAGGGGTGAAAACCTGGAACACAATAACCCTCAATTGAGTGGATCATTGCATCTGCACCTGTCCATGCTGTAAGATTTGAGGGTAATCCCAATGTTAGTTCAGGATCGAGCAATGCCAATGAAGGCTTCAATTCAGGATGCATTATACAAAGTTTAATTCCTTGTTTGGTATCTGTTACCATTGCTGTACTTTCTGTTTCAGCGCCTGTTCCAGCTGTTGTAGGAATTGTAATAAGTTTAGGAAATTTATTATCTGGTCCAATGACTTGAGGTGTCTTTTCCCACTCAAAGTCAAATAACTCAATTTCATTATTAGCGGTTAGACAAATTGACTTGCCACCATCCATGGCACTTCCGCCGCCAATAGCAATTATTGCATCGTGATTGTTATCATTGAAAAGTTTTTTTCCTGATGCAATTTCATCATCTCTTGGGTTGGGTGAAATTTTTGAGTAAATACCTGAATTAATTTTCGATTTTTTTAAAATTTCGACCAAGTTATCAATGAAGGGAAGATCAACACTGCCACTATCAGTGACAATAAGTGGATTGGTTATCTCATTCTCAGAACAATAATTTCCAATTTCGGAAAATCTACCTGGACCATATGCTATCGGTACAGGAAAACCCCAATCTTGAGGGGCAAGAATTTCTTCTTTATTCAAATTGAAAAGCGTCATTGTTTATTTATTCAAATTAATTAAGATGTCATTGATTTTAAGACTATTGACCGATCAATTTCACCAATTAGTTCTCCTGAAACTGCATCGATTACAGGATATTTTTTGTCAGTGTCAGCTATCTGATTAATTAAAGTATCGATTTTAACGTCACTTTTAATACACTCATTGCCCTGTGCGAACAGGGTTTTTGTATCTTCGCAGCATTCTTTTCTTGCGCATTTACCCGCACTTAAAACTTTGTATTTTGGAACATCTTCAGTGAAGTCTTTTACATATTGATCCACAGGATTTGCAACAATTTCCTCTGGTGTACCAACTTGTGATATTTCTCCATCTTTCATTATCGCAATATGATCACCCATTTTAATAGCTTCAGAAAAATCATGCGTAATAAATACCATTGTTTTTTGAACCATTTTTTGAATGCTAATTAACTCGTCTTGCATTTCCCTTCTTATCAATGGATCCAGTGCTGAGAAAGGTTCGTCAAAAATTAGAATCTCTGGATCAACTGCTAGAGCTCTAGCTAGTCCAACTCTTTGTTGCATTCCACCTGACAATTCGCGAGGGTAATGTTGATCCCAACCTTCTAGTCCTACAAGTTTAAGTGTTTCCATTGACTTATCTAATCGATCTTTTTTCTTTACTCCCCTTATTTCAAGTCCATAGCCAATATTTTCTATCACTCTTCGATGAGGGAAAAGACCAAAGTGCTGAAATACCATACTCATTCTATTACGCCTCAGATCTGTTAAATCTTTATTACTCATCTGTGTTACATCTTGATTGTCAATTTTTACCTCACCCGCTGTTGGCTCAATCAGTCTTGATAAACATCTTACTAATGTAGATTTACCACTACCTGATAAACCCATTACAACAAACGTTTCACCTTTTTGAACTGAGAAACTTACATCTTTAACTGCAACCACATGTCCAGTTTTTTCTTGCACTTCACTTCTTGAAAGATTTTTGTCTAAATTTGTAAGAACATTTTTTTCATTCGGCCCAAATACTTTCCATATATTTGTGCATACTATTTTGTCATTTTTTTCCATTATTTTTGAGTGCTTTATCTGCTGAATGTTATACTATGTTGAGGATTTTTGAATAATTTATTTAACCTTAAGGAATACTATTTTATATGGCATTAACCCAAGATACATCTCTTTTATCTTCTAAAAGTAGTACTCAGAGTCTCATCATTCCTGGGCTAATTTTTGCTGCAATTCTAGCTTCAATCTGGCTTGCATTTCAAGGAGAAGATGTTTCTGAATTTCCTGTCTTTATAACTGACGCTTTTACTTTTACAGCTTGGGTCAATGCTGGTGAAGATTTTTTAAAAGATAATATTAAAGTTTATACAAGGATGGTTGCTGGTTATGTAAAAGACCTTTATTGGATGCTCGAGGATTTTTTACTGGATTCATCTTGGGTATTTATAGCGGCGCTATTGCTTATTCCATCACTTGCATTCGGTGGAATTAAATTAGGTTTTCTGGTTCTTTTTGGCACCATGTATTGGGGAATGGTTGGGCTTTGGGACTCTGCTATGGAAACTCTTGCTCTTATGGGTCTATCAGTATTCTTATCTGTAGCTGTTGGAGTAATACTTGGTATTTTCTGTGCATTAAGTGATCGTTTTGAGAGAAATATGAAACCAGCTCTCGATATAATGCAAGTGATGCCTGCATTTGTTTATCTTATCCCTGCAATGTTTTTCTTTGGAATCGGAGGCGCACCTGCAATTCTTGCAACAATGATTTATTCAATGCCTCCTATTATCCGTCTGACAAACTTAGGTATACGTCAGGTCCCCAATGAAACAGTAGAAACAGCAACAGCTTTTGGTTCGAGTAAGAGCCAAATTTTATTTAAAGTACAAATTCCATTAGCTCTTCCAAGCATCATGATGGGCGTTAACCAAACAATAATGATGGCATTGGCATTGGTTGTTTTAGCAACGTTTATTGGGGCTCAAGGTCTAGGTTCAGACATTTGGGTATCGATAAAAAAACTAGAAGTCGGAGCTGCTTTGGAAGGAGGTATTTGCGTTCTTTTAATGGCAATCATGTTCGATAGATTTGGTAAAGCCGCTAGTCGGGAGACAGTTACCCTGCCATCTGATAGTCAAAAATTTTATCTTTTACCGCAAACATGGGATATTTATCCTATTGCTAGACAGGTTGAAAAACCTCTACAATTAATTCATTTTGCATTTGCACTTGTATTCTCAAGCCTTATTCGAATATTTTCTTTCATTTTAAGTTCAGTAATTTCTCTAATTAATAAGGATTACGGCTCAGCGATTGCACAATTTATAAATGCTCATTATTTCTTTTTCTCTGGATTATTAATATTGATTGGCATCGTTTATTATGATGCAAACGTTGCTGCAATAGGAACATTTCCTGAAGCATGGAATCTGTCAATAAGAGAAGAAATTTCTGCTGGTGTAAAGTCATTGGTTGTAAATGATACGTTTATTTCAATAACCAAAACAATCAGATCAACTGTTGTTATTTACCTTCTAAGACCATTTGATTTTTATCTCACATATTTACCATATTGGTTTACAATTGGCGCATTGGTTCTAATCAGCTGGAAATCTGTTGGAATTAGATTTGCGATTATTACTGCCATCCTTCTAGCATTCATCGGCGCTTGCAATATTTGGACTGAAGCAATGATTACTCTTTCATCAGTTCTTATCTCAGTTCTTTTATGTTTTGTAATTGGTGTGCCAATAGGTATCTTAGCATCTTACAGTAAGAGATTTCAAAATATCAACGAGGTAATATTAGATGCAATGCAAACATTGCCATATTTTTGTTACCTTGTTCCAGTTTTAATGTTTTTTGGTGGTGGGGCATTTTCTGCATTACTTGCAACAATTATATACTCCATACCTCCAATAATACGTTTAACTGTATTGGGCCTGTCACAAGTTTCTTCCACATATTCAGAAGTATCAAAGTCATTTGGAGGCACTACAATTCAGACTCTCAATAAGATAAAATTTCCTCTAGCAGTTCCTAGTTTGGTTATGGGTTTCAATCAAACAGTCATGATGGCTTTTGCGATGCAGATTGTCACACCTCTCATTGGTGGTAAAGGGCTAGGTCTTGAGGTATTTAATGGCTTAGCTCGATCAGATACTGGTAGAGCTCTTGCTGCTGGCATAGGAATTTGTTTATTAGCCATGATAATTGACCGTATCAGTCTTGCATGGACAAAAAAGCAAAGAGATGCCCTAGGTTTATAGATCTAATTTATATACATATTTCCTGATACTTTTCTTCAAAAAATGTTGATAAAGCGGTTTACTTATTCATCTTTTTTGGTCTAGAATTATTTATTAATTAATTAATAAAAAGGGGAAATTAATGAAAAATTCATTATTTGCAAAAACTTTTGCTGCCCTGATTTTGTCTTCTTTTTTAGTTCTTTCGGCAGGTACTGCCAACGCTAAGCGTTTAACAGCTGCTGTTGCTGACTGGACTGGCGGAGAAATAACATGTCAGGTTGCAGTTGCTATCCTTGAAGAAGAGCTAGGCTACAGAGTTGATAGAATAGAATTCGCTTCAGGAACAGGTCTATGGGAAGCTATTGCCGCTGGCGATATTGACTTCGCATGTGAAAGTTGGCCAAGTTATGCTGAGGCTGACGATGTAATGATCAACATGAATCTTGTTTATGACGGAGAAGTTGTAAAAGAGTATTCTGGTGATGGATCTGTTGATGCGTACACAAGTGGTATCATTGGAATGTCAGATTACTATGTTCCAAAATACTTTGTTGACGCTAACCCAGATTTTAAAGACTGGTCAGATTTAAATAAATTCAAAGATCAATTTGCGACACCTGAAACAGGTTCAAAAGGTAGATTGATTGGATGTCCAGTTGCTGGTTGGAACTGTCATGACCAAAAAAGATTAGATCTTTTAGGAATTGATTTTGAAGCATCAGAACTAGGTACTGAGGTTGCAGCTCTAGCGGAAGCTCAAGGAGCTTATGATAGAGGTGAAGCATTCCTTCTGTATCTTTGGGAACCACACTTTTTCTTCGGTAAGAATGAAATGGTTGGTGTAAAACTACCAGCATACAAATACTGTGATAGTTTTACTGAAGCTAATAACTGGCAAGATTGTGGAACTGCAGCATGGCCTGCTACAGGTTGGGATAAAGACTACACGATGAATTATATGAATCCTGAAGTTATGTCTAGACCTGAGAACGCTGAAGCAGTTGCATTCTTCAAAAAAATGGCTTTCTCTAACACGGATCAAGCAAAAATGCTTGTAAGAGTTGGTGACGACGGATTATCTGTCGAAGAAGCTGTTGCTGAATGGAAAAACAGTACAGACGAATGGAAAGCTTGGCTTCCGTAAGTCTAAATAGCTAAATCAGAAAATTAAGGCCTTGTTACTTTTGTGCAAGGCCTTTTTTTTAGTTAACTTTTATGATCACCTCATCAAGACATCCTTACTATTATACAATTAGCTTTGCGTTATTAATCGCTGCGGGTATGTGGGGTTTATTCTGGATCCCTCAAAGAGCGTTAGAGGCTGGTGGTTTAACGGGCGGATGGGCAACGATTTCTCAAATGGTTATACCTTTTGTAATGCTGCTTCCAATATCACTTTGGAGGCTCTATAAAGGTCAGTCTTTTGGCCTAGAGTATCCTCTAATTGGACTTTTGTTTGGAGGGGGTATTGCTTGCTACGCTAATAGTTTTTTACTGACAGATGTAGTTAGAGCTTTAATACTCTTTTATATAACCCCAGTTTGGACAACTATTTTTGAAATAGTATTTCTTAGACAAATTCCACGTTTTTATAGATACATAACATTAGTTCTTGCACTATCTGGCGTTTGGATAGTTTTTGGACAAGAAGGCGTGATACCCTTACCGCAAAATTCTGGAGATTGGATTGCTTTATTAGGCGGAATTCTTATTGCCGCATCAGCAGTTAGAATGGAGATAAAAAAGCCAGAGGGAATATATCCTATCTTATTTTCATTCTTTTTTTATGGTGGCTTATTTACATTAATACAATCATATTTCTTGAGCGACTACCTAGGTGACGCTCCATCAATAGAGTCATGGGTTGTAATGATGCCGTGGCTAATTTTAATTGCTATTTTATTTCATATACCGACAAATGTAGTGATCTTAGGTGCACCAAGTAGAATTGGTGCAGGCATATTTTCTATAATTATACTTTTTGAAATAGTTGTGGGCACTTTCAGTGCTGCGGTATTAACAGATGAGCTTATTGGGTGGCGAGAAATATTAGGCAGCTCTTTCATAATATTTGCTGGGTTAACAGAAATAATATTTGCATCAAAGACCGAAGAAGATACGGGCTAACTATAATTGATTGAGTACTTTAATGTGTTCAACTGTTGTACCACAACATCCACCTATAATTTGCGCTCCAGCATCCTTCCACTTTTTTGCTTCAATTAAATAATCATCAGGAGAAATTACATTGCTCATGTCGTAGTGTGGAAAATTAAATACCGCTACTTCTGGATACGCCATAACAGGAAGGTCATATACTTCTTTAAGTTCTTTAATACTTTGTTCTATTACATTAATTTCACAATGCATTATTCCTACAGCATCCAATTTATGATGTTTCACATTACTAATCATTTTTTTAAAACTATAGTCATAGTCTGTAGTAAGGGCTATCAACCCGTCTTTATTTCTAGATGAGAATCCAGCCCACACAGGCAATCCAGCCTTACTTGCTGAGTCAAAGATTATTTCAATTCGATCTGGTCGATACATTAACTCGAGTAGAATAAAATCACACCCATTATCGGCTAGAAAAAAAGCGAGCTCATCAAAAGATTTTTGAAAATATTCGGGGGTGAGTTTTTTCTTAAATTTCTCTCTTTCTTCTTGTGTTTCAAAAGCATCCTCATACGGTATTTGATGAGATAAGGACCCAGCTATAAGTACGTCATCTCTACCACATTCCTCCCTGGCTTCTAGAGCTGCATTTATCGCACTTAGATTTATTTCTTTGAATTGATTATCTACTCCCGCAGTTTCTAAGATCATTCGATTTGTTGCATAAGTATTTGTAGTTATAATACTTGATCCAGCCTCAATATAATCTTTGTGTATTTGCTTCAATGTATCGCTTTCTAAGGAGGCTGTGCCACACCAAGAATTATCCATTTTAATACCACGGTTTTCAAGTTCTGAACCAGTAGCCCCATCAAGAAGAATATTTTCTCCAGCATGAATACGTTTCATTAAATTTTCATATCTTTTGCTCATGATTATTTTTTAGCATTTTAAGTTTCAATTAGTAAGTAGAAACTTAGGAAAAGGATTTACTTTTTATGACTTTATGGTCTATAAGGTCTGATCATTAAGGAGAACAGAATGTCAAAAGGTATCATATACACCCCAAGGATAAGAAAATCGCCTTTCTTTGAAGAGACACTAAAATATGGTGCTACCAATTTTACAACTTATAACCGTATGACGATGCCTGTTGGCTACACGACTCCTGAGCAGGAATATCAATCATTAATAAACGATGTAACATTATGGGATGTGGCAGCAGAGAGACAAATTGAAATTATTGGAGAGGACGCCGCTAAATTTGTTCAGTACATGACGCCAAGAAATCTATCAACTTTCAAAGATGGTTTTTGTCGTTACGCGTTTATGACAGATGAAAATGGTGGTATCATAAATGATCCTTTAATTTTAAAGTTTAATGAAAAAAAGTTTTGGCTGAGTATTGCAGATTCTGATGCAATACTATGGTGCAAAGGCGTCGCTTTATCTGGTAAGTATAATGTTAAGATTTCAGAGCCTGAAGCTTGTCCGCTTTCATTGCAAGGCCCGCGCGCAAAAGAACTCATGAGAAAGGCTACAAATGATGATCCAGTTATTATGGGATTAAAATATTATCAATTTATCGAAACTAACTTATTTGGATTAGATATCATCATTGCACGCAGCGGTTGGAGTAATCAGTTTGGATACGAAATTTATATAACAAGAGAAGTAGATGGTCCGGCATTATGGAATGCATTAATGGAAGCAGGAAAAGAGTTTAAAATTGTACCAAGTTGTCCTAATCAAATAGATAGAATTGAAGCTGGTATGATTTCCCACCAAGGAGATACCTCATTAGCTGAGAACCCTTTAGAACTAAACTTACCAAAATTTTATGATCTTGATCAAGAAGCGGACTTTGTAGGAAAAGATGCTCTCTTAAAAATAAGAGAAGAGGGCATTAAAAAACAATTCACTGGTTTTAAAATTTCAGGGAAGAAAATTGGTTATAATATGGCAAGAATACCATTGTTTGACAATAACTCTGAAAAAAAAGGATTTGTAACCAGCTGTATTTATAGCCCAAACTTTGGATGCAATATTGCCTTAGGGTTCATTGATATTGATTTAATTAATTCAGAAGAAGTTTATCAGATTGATCATGATGGAGAGAAACGAGAAGTTGAAGTTGTCCCTTTACCATTTAGTTCTAGACTCGAAAAAATGGAATAATGATTTCAAGAAGTAGAGTTAATCAACTTTTATTCCTCTCAATAATTATATTAGCAGTCGTCGCTGGTTGGGCAGTTTCTGAATTATTTAGAGACAATACTTCAGAAGTATCAAATGATATTGATTTAAAATTCACAGCAGTCGACCATTTTGGAGTTGATGTAAGTGAAAGAACTTACAGCGGATATAGTAAAGTATTCTTTTTTGGCTTTACTCATTGCCCAGATATTTGTCCAATTAGTGCAAATCTTATGAGTAATGCCATTGATCAATTAAATAGAGAAAATCATTCAATAGAAAATATAAAATTTTTCTTTGTAACAGTTGATCCTGCTAGGGATAACCCTGACCGATTAAAAGAATTTCTTAGCAACTTTAGCAATAATTTAATTGGTTTAACGGGGACACATGAAAATCTTATGCCAATATGGAAAGATTTTTTTGTACATGTAGAGCCGGCAACAAATTCAGAACATCAAAATTATCTAGGTACTTCTGAACAATCTGATGAAATAAGTAATAAAGAAAAAAATTACATGGTTCAACACACTGCTTTCTATTATATTTTTGATGATAATGATGTATTAAGAAGCATACTTCCCTTTGGTTCTAGTATTGAACAAATGGTTGAAGATTTAAAAAATCTATAACAATGTATAAAATATCAATATTTATTTTTTTTATTTTATTGTCTTGTTCCGAAATAATAGAAACAAATAAATATAGAGAATTGGCATCTGAACAAGCATCAAAAAAAAATTGTGATGCTAATGTTGAGCTTCTTTTAAAACATGAAAAGACTGAATTATGGGCATCTTATCATAACAAAGATAAAAACTTATTATGCGTTTTAACTTGTGTTAACGATGTCTGTATGTTTTCGACAGAGAGAGATTAAGGGTTGTATAAAGCACTAATAATAGTTTTGTTTTTAGTATCTACAAAAATTGGAGCTGCTCACCAATTTCAAAAAGATCATATTAATATAAATCACCCACACATTAAGTTTGTAATTTCATCAGGCCCTGCAGCTGGATATATGAAAATAGTAAACATGGGTTTCGAGACAGATCGTTTAATTAAAGTTGTTACTGACTTTGCAGATACTGAGTTACATTATTCAAGTGTAGAGAATGGAATAGTTACAATGAGTAAAGTTGATTTTATTGAAATCCCTCCACAAAAAGCTAAATCGCTCAAACCCGGCACGCACCATATAATGTTTTCAAATTTTAGTATTGAATTAACTCATGGAATAAGTTTAGAAGGGTCTTTAGTATTTGAAAATGCAGGTGAGATCAAAGTGCTTTTTGAGGTTGAAACTCAAAAAAGTTTAGATGATCATACAGAACATTAATGAAAACATTTAAAATTGAATATATCACCACACTTTTTTTTCTCACCTTGCTAATTGCTTTAGCTTGGTACTATTTATTCCTCATGGCATCTAATCCAATGGACTCAATGATGCAAAATAAAAATCCAATGACAATGTCAATGGAAACTGCGTCAGAAAATGAAATGTCAATGAACTCGATGTCTGATACAGAAATGACTATGGACTCAATGAATATGAATGAAAAAAACTCATCAATCAATTTTCTTATGATGCCAATGACAGGAAAGTGGACAATAAATGATTTTATCGTGATGTTCGTAATGTGGACCGTCATGATGTTTGCGATGATGCTTCCATCTACATTTATCTTTTTAAATATTTTTAGAATGATGAGATCGAATATGCAAATATCGTCGAATATTATTATTGAGATGATAGTGATTTCATTCACTTATATTTTAATTTGGACAATTTTTTCACTTATTGCATGTACTCTTCAATATATTTTTCACAATAACGGAGTAGTCGATATGATGGGAACATTACAAAATAATATTCTTGCAGGATTATTTCTTGTTGGAGCAGGTGCATTTCAATTTACAAGTTTGAAAGATACATGTCTTGAGAAATGCAGAAACCCCTTATCGTTTCTAATGGCTGGTCCTATTAAAGGATACGGAAATGTTGCCTATGTGGGTCTAAAGCATGGTTTATTTTGCTTAGGGTGTTGCTGGGTTCTTATGCTTCTACTTTTTGTAAATGGAGTTATGAATTTACTTTGGGTTGTCGCAATAACAATAATTGTATTGGCTGAAAAAATGCTGCCTTACGAGAAACTTAGCTCTAGATTTCTGGGCATTCTTCTTGTAGGTTGGGGGGCGTATTTAATACTTATTTAACTATATGACTGTAAATCCACTAAACTTACATTGGGAAATAAAAGGAAATTTTTTGCTGAATTGTAACTGCGATGTATTTTGCAATTGTCCGATGTCCCTGGGGAGAGCGGTTCCAAATTCACCAAATGGTAAATGCTTTTCATGGTGGGGAATTAATATCGAAGAAGGATATGCAGAAGAAAAGTGGTCTGGATTTAACCCTATCAAAAGAGAGTCTAAAGGAATTATGGATTTAAGTGGTTTAAATGTTGCTATTCTTTTAGAAGTTCCTGGCCCTTTAGGTTCAGGCGGTTGGACAGCAGGATTATATATTGATGAAAAAGCATCTGATGATGCAGCTGATGCGCTCGCAGTTATTTTCTCAGGTCAAGCAGGTGGACAAACAGGTTGGTTTAGACATATGATCGCAAACTTCCTTGGCGTAAAAAGATGTTCTATATCATATAAAGAAACCGACGATGGATGGTCGTTTACAATTCCAGAAATCTTAGATGGTCGAATTGAACATGAGCCAGGAAAAGAGAGAGGCGAAGTAGTAAAAGTATCAAACTTAAAATATTGGGTTGCGCCAGAAATAATTGTTTGTAAAGGATCAAAAAGAAGTAGGATTAGAGATCACGGCCGTAATTGGGATTTCACAGGTGGAAGTGCCGAATATTGTGCTGTTGATTGGGCCGGACCATAATTCATATGAAAAACAAAGCTAAAGTTGTCGTCATTGGTGGCGGTGTAGTTGGAGTTAGTACACTTTACCACCTTGCAAAAAAAGGATGGTCTGATGTAGTTTTGTGCGAACGCAAAGAACTTACATCAGGTTCGACTTGGCACGCTGCGGGTTTGATGCCTTTATTCAACATGAGTTACTCTGTTGGTCAAATCCATAAATACTCAGTTAAATTTTATCAAGAACTTGAAAAAGAAACTGGTCAAGATGTTGGCTTTAGGCAAGTAAGTAATATTCGACTTGCTGAAAACCAGGATAGAATGGATGAGTATCGTCAATATGCAGGTGTTGCGGAAACAATAGGTGTTAAAGTCAATTTTTTAACTCCCGAAGAAGTTCAAAAAGTTTGGCCGCTTTGTTCAACTGAGGGCTTAGTGGGTGCTATACAGCACCCTGAGGATGGATACATACAACCCAATGATCTTACGCAAGCTCTAGCAAAAGGAGCAAGAGCGCTTGGAGCTGAGATTTACAGACAAACAGCAGTCATAGGACTTGAACAATTACCAGATGATAGTTGGATTGTTACAACTGATAAAGGTGAAATCAAGTGTGATATTGTTGTTTCATGCTCGGGAAATTTTGTCAGGCAAACCGGAGAAATGGTTGGATTAGATATCCCAGTGATACCTGTTGAGCATCAATATATCGTTACAGAAGCTCATCCTAAAATTCTAGAAAGACAAAAAGAAGGCCTTCCTGAAATGGGTGTACTTAGAGGATCTGACGGCGCATGGTATATGCGTGAGGAAGCTGGTGGATTAATTCTTGGACCATATGAAAATGGTGCACCATGTTGCTATGTCAATGGACCTAGCAAAGACTGTGAGTATGAATTATTCCAAGAAGACTTAGATAGACTTGGCCCCCATATAGAGCATGCCATTCACAGAGTTCCTATTTTTGGAGAGGCAGGAATTAAGAAAGTTTATAATGGTGCTATTTGTTATACTCCAGATGGAAGCCCAATTATCGGTCCAGCATGGGATAGAAAAAATTTATATTTAAATGACGGTCATTCGTTTGGCGTTACAGCTGCTGGTGGTGCAGGCTGGCAGATCGCAGAATGGATTGTTGATGGCGAACCGACTATTGATATGCTCGGGGTTGAACCCAGAAGATTTGGCGATTACGCATCAAAATCATATTTAATCAAAAAAAATGAAGAGGCTTATGCTAACGTTTTCACAATCCATTATCCTGATGAAGAAAGGCCCGCAGGCCGGCCATTAAGACAAGCTCCTTGTTATGATAGGCTGAAAAATTTAGGTGCAGTGTTTGGTCAAAAGTTTGGTTGGGAGCGCGCAAACTGGTTTGCTCCTGAAGGAGTTCCTCAAGAAGACGATTGGTCATTCAGGCGATCAGCGTGGTTTGAGCACATTGGAAATGAATGTAAAAATGTAACGGAAAATGTAGGTCTTTTAGATATGACTGCATTTGCAAAATGCAGAATAAGCGGACCAGGAGCAGAAGAATTCCTGGATAATTTAGTTGCTAATAAATTACCAAAAAAGATAGGAAGGACAAATCTCTGTCATGCTTTGAATTCTAAAGGAGGAGTGCACTCAGAATTTACAATAATGAGAGAGTCTCATGACAGTTTTTATTGTGTTTCTGCTGGAGCTTGGCAGCGGCTGGACCATGATTGGGTAAAAAAACATATGCCCGATGACAGAAGTGTAAAATTTGAAAATATTACAAATCAAATTGGAGTATTAGTTGTCGCTGGTCCGAAGTCGAGAGAACTTCTTCAAAGAGTATCTGAGGATGATTTCACAAATGAGGGTTTCCCATGGCTATCTGGTAAAAAAGTAAAAATTGGTGCTGCAGAAACACTTGCAATAAGAGTAAATTTCGTTGGCGAATTAGGATGGGAAATCCACTCACCAATTGAAGTACAAAATCATATATTCGATACATTAATGGATGCAGGAAAAGATCTGGGTTTAAAGCCTTTTGGCATAAGAGCAATGGACTCTTTGAGAATTGAGAAATCCTACAAACTAATTGGTACAGAATTATCAATTGAATACGCAGGATATGAGTCAGGAATAGACAGGTTCATTCACCCAAACAAAGGTCAATTCATAGGCAGAGATGCATTAGTTCAGTGGAGAGAAAAAGGTTTTGAAAATTCCTTCGTAACTCTTGAAGTTCATGGTGTCAAAGACGCTGATGTGCTTGGCAATAATCCAATATATGCTGATGGCAAAGTTATTGGTCGCGCTACAGGTGGAAATTTTGGCTTTCGAGTTAATAAGTCTCTCGCTTTAGCTATGGTCAATCCAGCTCATTCAGAAGTAGGCACAAAGTTAAAGATCGATATTTTGGGAGATATGTTTGATGTAACGGTAATACCCGAAAGTCCATACGATCCTGATAATCAGAAACTTAGATCTTAGCTACTTGAAATAGTGTCAGAAGCTTTAAAAGTTTACGAACAGCTCTGTAAAGATAAGCATATTGAACATAATATTAAGCAAAAAGATTTAGTTATTGAATTAGATAAATTTTTGTTAGGTTCGAGCAGAAATTTTATAAAAAAACTATTTCGATATAATTTAAATCAAAAGAAATGCTTTTATTTATACGGGGGAGTGGGCATTGGAAAAACACTCATTATGGATTTATTCTATGATGACGTAAATTTAAAAGAAAAACAAAGAGTCCATTTTCATGAGTTTATGATTGATATACATGATCAATTACACCAACTCAGAAATGAAAAAAATTCTAGAGATTTTATAATTTCAAAACTTGTAAAAGGTATTAAATCGAAATCAAGTCTCATATTTTTTGATGAATTCCAGGTCACAAATATAGCCGACGCAATGATTCTAGGGCATTTATTTGAGGAGTTCTTTAAAAATAATATTTTAATTGTATTAACTTCTAATTCCAGCCCAGAAGACTTATACAAAGAAGGGCTGCAAAGAGAACTTTTTATTCCATTTATTAATTTAATTAAAAATAACTCTCTAATTCATCATCTATCAATAGACATTGACTATAGAACAAGATCATTAAAAGAAGAAAAGAACTTTTTTTTATCAAATTCACCGGTTAGCAAGCTTAAAATAAATGATATTTTTTCTATCCATTCAAATAAAACTTCAGTTGAGGATAAAGTAATAAGTGTGAAGAAGAGAAATTTTGTTGTTAAGAATTTGTCTAATAGAATAGCTCGTTTTCAATTCAATGAAATTTGTGGAGATGATAGAGGCACTGAAGACTACCTCGAGTTAATTAAATTAATTGATAGATTAATCGTTGAAAATGTTCCAAATTTTGGAAATACAAATTCTAATCTTCAAGAAAGATTTATTAATTTAATTGATGTTCTCTATGATAATAAAATTAAATTATATTTAAGCACAGAAAAAGAAATAAGCGATCTTGGCAGTGCATATCATTTGAAAGATAAATTTAACAGAACCATAAGCAGACTTCTAGAAATGAAATCACAATAATTACAAATGAAAATAGCAGTAATAGGAGCGGGAATAGTTGGTATTTCTTCAGCTAATTGGCTTAAGAATTACGGTCAAGATGTGACTTTGTATGATATGAATGATCCTGGATCACAAGCAAGTTACGGCAATGCTGGAACTTATGCAAAATATGCAAATATACCAACAAATTCATCATCCTATTTTTATTTATTTCCATATCTATTGCTAAACAAAAACAGCCCCTTATTCATTAGCCTAAAACGATTAAATGAAACATTTCCTTGGATTATAAAATACTTGAGCAATTGCAGAAATGAAAAAGTTAACCACACTGTTCAACATTTAACAACTTTACTGTCACATATGGATGATGGTTATGAAGATCTTTTCAACGAAGCAAATGTAGAAAATTATATATCAAGAGAGTCTATTATGTATGGATGGTCTACAAAATTATTTTTTAATGCTGCAAAACGAGATTTTTCTAAAAGAAAAGAAACAGGCGTTAAAATAACAACTCTAAGTCGAGATGATATTTCTGATCTTGAACCAAATATTAATAATATCTTTTACAAAGGGGCCTTATTTGAAGGTAGTTATTTTGCGAAAAGTCCGATCAAGGTTAGCGAAGCATTAATGAAACTGTTAATTAAAAAAGGAGGAAAATTCAAAAAAGAGAAAGTTATATCCATTAAAAAAACTGAAACTAATCAAATAAATATTAAAACAAACTCAGGAGAGACCCTGCACGATAGAGTCGTGATTACATCCGGAGTATGGTCTAATGATCTGCTTAAACATATAGGCGACAAAGTGCCACTGGAAGCTGAGAGGGGCTACCATTTGGTCAATCCAGAATTGAAGAATATTGTAAAAAGACCAATATCTTGGCAAGAACGAGGAACATATTTTACACCAATGTCTGACGGTCTAAGAACGGGTGGAATTGTTGAATTTGGAGCTTTAAATGAAACAAAAAATGAAAGAGTTCTTAACTTTTTAAACCGAGCATTAAAGGAAGTTTTTCCCTCAGCAGACCTTCCTCAAAAAACATGGGTAGGGTTCAGGCCATCGGTGCCTGACTCTCTTCCAGTGATTGGACAATCTCCAAAAAACCCTTATATTTATTATAATTTTGGTCATCAACATATCGGGTGGTCATTAGGTGGCATATCAGGAAAACTGGTTGCACAACAAATTTGCGCAAACAATACAGATTTAGATTTGTCACCGTATTCTGTAAAGAGGTTTAAGTTATGAAATACTCACTATACAATTTAGTTAAGAATTCATTTTCTTATCATGAGAATTGGGAAAAAGCATGGAGCAGTCCTGATCTTAAACCTGAATATGATGTAGTAATAGTTGGAGGCGGCGGCCATGGATTAGGAACTGCCTATTACCTAGCAAAAGAATTTGGTGTTAAAAATATTGCTGTTCTTGAGAAGGGATGGATTGGTGGGGGTAATACAGGACGTAACACAACCATAATAAGATCTAATTACTTATGGGATGAAAGTGCAGCTCTTTATAATCATGCTGTTAATTTATGGGAAGGCCTATCAAGTGAGCTTAATTTTAATGTAATGTTTTCACAAAGAGGTTTATTTCACTTAGCGCATTCAGTTCATGACATGCAAGAAATTACAAGGAGAGGTTACTCTAATTATTTAAATGGTATTGACGCTGAAATTCTAAATCAGGATCAAGTTGCAAAAAAAATACCTCATATTAATGTTAATGGCAGGTATCCTGTTTTAGGGGCTTTACTTCAAAGGCGAGCGGGAACGGCGCGTCATGATGCTGTAGCATGGGGGTATGCAAGAGCGGCAGAAAATCTTGGTGTCGATATAATTCAAAACTGTGAGGTTAAAGGAATAGATATTTCAAATGGCAAGGTTGTTGGATTACAAACAACAAAAGGTTCTATTAAAGTTGATAAAGTTGGTCTCGTACCTGCTGGACACTCCTCAGTATTAGCTAATATGGCAGGTTTTTCTCTCCCAATAAACTCTGTACCCTTACAGGCTTTAGTAAGCGAGCCTGTTAAGCCAATTCTAGATTGTGTCATCATGTCAAACTCCGTTCATGTTTATGTAAGTCAATCAGATAAAGGTGAACTAGTGGTTGGAGCAGGTTCTGATGCCTATAACTCATATTCTCAGCGTGGATCCTTTGATATGATTGAACATATGATGGCTCCTTTAGTTGAATTATTTCCTATATTCTCAAGACTAAAAATGCTTCGCAGCTGGGGCGGCATTGTAGATGTAACCCCAGATAGAAGCCCAATAATAGGAAAGACCCCTGTAAAAGACTTGTTTATTAACTGCGGTTGGGGAACTGGCGGATTCAAAGCAACTCCAGGGTCAGCACATGTATTTGCTGAGACAGTTTTTAGAGGAGAGCCAAATGATATTGCAGCTCCTTTTTCATTAGAAAGACATTTCTCGGGAGCCTTAGTTGATGAAGCTGCAGCGGCAGCAGTTGCTCATTAATAATTTTTTTTATGTTTATAATTAATTGTCCATATTGTGGGGAAAGAGATCAGACAGAATTCACATGTCACGGCGAAGCTCACATTGCAAGGCCAGATAACCCATCTGAAATAAGTGATGAAGAATGGGGCCGGTATCTTTTTTTCAGAGAAAATCCAAAAGGAACCCATTTTGAAAGATGGACTCACGATCATGGATGCAGACGATGGTTTAATGTAATGAGAGATACTGTCACAGATCAAATAATAAAAACATATAAAATGGGTGAAGCGAAGCCGGAGATATCAAATGAGTAATCAAAATAGGACAATTTACGGCGGTAAAGTAAATAGGGAAAAGCCAATTAACTTTGTTTTTAACGGAAAGTCTTATATTGGGTACCAGGGTGATACGTTAGCTTCTGCGTTATTAGCTAACGATGTTCATTTAATAGGTAGAAGTTTTAAGTATCATCGCGCAAGAGGAATATTAACTGCAGGTTCGGAGGAGCCAAATGCAATTGTTCAATTAGGACTTGGAGCACGTACAGAGCCAAATATTCGTGCAACAGAAGTAGAGCTTTATGAAGGTCTAGAAGCTTCTAGCCAAAATTGTTGGCCATCAGTTAATTTTGACATTGGAGCAATGAACAACTTTCTATCAAGAATATTCCCTGCAGGTTTTTATTACAAAACATTTAAATGGCCTCCAAGCATGTGGTTATTTTATGAGCATTTCATAAGAAAAGCTGCTGGGTTAGGTCAGTCACCTACAGCAAAAAACCCAGATAGATATGAACAGAAATTTTATTACACTGATATCACTATTGTAGGTGGTGGCATCTCAGGTTTACTCGCAGCTTTGGGCGCAGGTCGATCGGGGTGTAAAGTTTTACTTATAGATGAAAATCCGGAATTAGGAGGATATCTTCTTGATTATAATTTTAGCATCAATGAGAAAGATGGAAAGAAGTGGCTGAAGAAAATCATTGAAGAATTAAATGGTTTAGCCAATGTTACAATTCTCAAAAGAACCACTGCAATGGGGTATTATGATTACAATTATTTAACGGCTCTAGAAAAAGTTACTAATCACCATGCAGAATTTTCAAGCACTTTACCGAGAGAGAGATATTGGCGCATACGTTCAAAAAAAGTTATTTTGGCACAAGGAGCTTTTGAAAGACCACTTGTTTTTGCCGACAATGATAGACCTGGTATCATGATGGCATCTGCAGGTCAAAAGTATCTCTCTAGGTACGGAGTATTACCAGGTAAGTCAGTTGTACTTTTTACAAACAATGACCATGCTTATTTAACCGCTTTTGAGTTTGTTGAAAAGGGGGCTAAAGTAACAGTCGTAGATACAAGAGATCTTTTAAATGCAAGAATTAGTGAAAAATGTAAATCATTAAATATAACAGTTTTTAAATCATATTCAGTTATTAAGACCTATGGTGATAAGAAAGTAAATAGAATAGAAATACAGCAAGTTGATAAAAATCAAAATAAACTAACAGGAGAAGTTGAAAATATTCATACTGATTGTGTATTAATGTCAGGTGGTTGGAATCCAGCAGTCCAACTGTTTAGCCAATCAAGAGGTAAACTAAAATATGATCTAAAGATTAATACTTTTGTTCCTGATAAAATCATCGAAAACCAAAAAATAATTGGTTCGAATAATGGTCAGTTTAATCTGCAAGAAAATCTTAATGAATCTTTTGAAGCAGGAATAGCAGCAGCTAATGAACTTAATTTCAATAGCGTTGAAAAAGTTAATTGGACTGGAAAAGAAGAGATAGAGTTCACACATTCTGATATTGAGCCATATATGTTAGGTAAGAAAAAAGTTACAAAAGGATCTAAACATTTCATTGATTTTCAAAACGATGTAACTGCTGCAGATATTTTTCTAGCGCAACGAGAAGGTTATATCAGTGTAGAACATACAAAAAGGTACACAACAACAGGGATGGGCACTGACCAAGGAAAAACATCCAATGTTAATGCATTGGCTTTGATGTCTCATATTCATAATAAACCTGTCGACGAAATAGGACACACAACTTTTAGACCGCCTTATGCTCCTCAGACGATTGGAGCTATAGCCGGAAGAAGCGTTGACAAGCTTTTTGACCCTGAACGAAAAACATCAATGCATGAATGGCATGTTGAAAATAAAGCTGTATTTGAGGATGTTGGGCAATGGAAAAGACCATATTATTTTCCTCAAAACAAAGAGGATATTCATCAAGCAGTTAAAAGAGAATGTTTAGCAGTAAGAAATAGCTTGGGTATATTAGATGCATCAACCCTTGGAAAGATTGATTTACAAGGGCCTGATACCGCTAAATTCCTAAACATGATTTATACAAACGCATGGTCAAAACTTGAAATTGGCTCATGCAGATACGGATTAATGTGCAATGAGCATGGCATGATATTTGATGATGGGGTTACAAGTAGGTTGGGAGAAAATCATTATCACATGACAACGACAACTGGCGGTGCTGCGAGAGTAATGTCCTGGTTAGAAGAATTTCTACAAACAGAATGGCTTGATATGAAAGTGTTTTGCACCTCAGTTACTGAACAGTGGGCTGTGTTGTCTATATCGGGACCAAATTCAAGAGAATTTTTAAAAGATTTAACAAATATTGATTTATCAAAAGAAAATTTTCCATTCATGAAATTTAGAGAAGGGGAAGTTTGTGGAGTTAAAGCAAGAGTATTCAGAATTAGCTTTACTGGAGAGTTAAGCTATGAGGTTAATGTTCCTGCGCGTTATGGACGTTATGTTTGGGAAAAATTTATGGAACATGGGAAAAAATACAATATTACTCCATATGGTACAGAGACAATGCATGTATTGCGAGCTGAGAAAGGATTTATAATCGTTGGACAAGATACAGATGGAAGTGTCACACCAAGTGATATGAATATGGATTGGATTGTTTCAAAGAAGAAAGAAGATTTTCTTGGAAAGAGATCCTTTACGAGATCTGATACCGTTAGACATGATAGAAAAAAATTTGTTGGACTCTTAGTTAATGACAAAAAAACAATTCTTCCAGAAGGATCACATATCGTTGAAAAGGCATTAAAACAGCCACCGATGAAAATGTTAGGACATGTTACATCTAGTTATTACAGTCCTACTTTAGGTTATCCAATCGCTCTAGCGATGTTAAAAGATGGCTTTAGTAAAATGGGTGAACAAGTAGTTGTACCACTTATGAATGGCAAGATTATTGAAGCTACTGTGACAGATACAATATTCTACGACAAAGAAGGTAAGAAAAATAATGAGTAGTCAACCGCAAATTTTTTCCCCTCTTACACAAAAAGAAAAAATCGCTTCGGATAATATTTCATTGGAGCTAATTGAGTTTCTAGGAAAAATTAATTTGAGATTAAAGGAAAATGACCCTCAAGCAAGAGATGCAGTAGAAAAATACCTTACATATAGCCTTCCAAAAAGTGCTGGTGGAGTCACTGGAAATAATGAGACTAGAGTTTTGTGGTTAGGACCAAATGAATATTTGTTATTAAGTGAAGATGAAAAAAAAGACAATGTTATCAATGGATTAAGAGAAATACTTTCAGATCTATTTTGCGCAATTACCGATGTATCTGATTATTATTTGACGATGAGGCTTAGTGGTCCAAAAAGTATTGAAGTCTTAACAAAAGCTTGCCCTCTTAATTTTGATCAATATCTTACAAAAGGAAATTCTTGCGCTCAATCATATATAAGTAAGGCAACTGTCCTAATTGACAGATTATCAGATGACCTAGTTTTTGATATATCAGTTAGATGGAGTTTCGCTGATTATTTATGGGATTGGTTAGCGGACTCAAGCAATGAATTTATTTTAAGCGAAAAGTAATTATTGTGAAAGTATCATTATTACTTGCTTTATCTCGATCAGTTTTTAAAAAATGCCCACAATGCGGAGAAGAAAAAATTTATAAGCAATATTTGAAACTGAAGCCTTATTGCAATAATTGTAATGAAAAGCTCTCAATTTACAGAACGGATGATTTTGGTCCTTGGCTTACAATTATTATTGTTGGACACATCATTGTTCCTTTAGTTTTGTACATAGAACAAAACTATTCACCTCAGTTATGGTTGCAGGCAATTACATGGATACCAATTACAATACTGACCGTACTTTATATGCTTCCAATATCAAAAAGTATATGCCTGGCTATATTGTGGAGCTTAAGGGATAAATAATTGTGAGATTAGTTTTATTGTTCTTATTTTTATTTTATGCTGCATCAGCAAGTACCGAAAACCTGCCACAACCCCCCGCACATCATTTATCGGATGGAACTTATGCAAACACTAATGGAGTACCATATGAAAGTAGTTTTAAAAAACTAATGCAATGGAGTTGGGAGAGAAGAAGTAAGGATTTATCAACATTTAAATTTGAAATGGAGAAACCAAATTATAAAGAAATATATAACAATAATAACATTGTTACTACATGGATTGGGCATGAGACTTTTTTATATCAAAACAAGGATATAAATGTGCTTACAGATCCACATTTTACTGATCGAGCCTCACCATTAAGTTTTGCTGGACCAAAGAGATATATGCCACCCGGCATGGAAATTGAAGATTTACCAAACATTGATGTCGTAACAATTTCTCATAGTCATTATGACCACCTTGATTATAGAAGCGTGAAATTAATCTCGGAAAAATACGAAGATGTGCTTTTTTTAGTCCCACTGGGTCTTGAAGAATGGTTCATAAATAAAGGTATAAAAAATGTGAGAGAACTTGATTGGTGGGACTCAATAAAAGTGAGTGATACAAAAATTACTTTTGCTCCTGTACAGCATTGGTCGGCAAGGGGCTTATTTGATAGAAATGAAACTTTATGGGGAGCTTGGCATTTTAAAAACTATTATCACAGCTTTATTCATTTAGGTGATACAGGCTATTCTGATGATTTTAAAGAAATCAGAAAAAGATTAGGGTCAGTTGATTTAGCTGCTATTCCAATCGGTGCTTACGAGCCAAGATGGATTATGGAAGTTTCACACATGAATCCTGAAGAGGCAGTTATGTCTTTCTTGGATTTAGAAGCTTCTAAAGCCATTGGCATGTCTTGGGGAACATTTATTTTGACCGATGAGCCTGTAAGAGAGCCGCCTCAAAAGTTAATTGAAGTCGTTTCAAAATATAATATTTCTCAAGATAGATTTTTCACATTAAAGCATGGAGAAACTTACTTAGATAATTGAAGTTTAATTTTTGAAAGTAAGTAAAGAGACAAAAAAGAAATAAAAAAGCCTAATATTAATGAACTTAAAGCCGTTTCAAGCTCTATAGGCAAGTTCACTTTTTCAAAAGCTAAATTTAGAAATTCATTAAACAAAAGAAATAAAAATAATGCCAAAAAGCATGATGTGTAGTGAGCAAATGCATTTGAAGTACGAACAAAATTAAATTGTTTGTAGTCAATATCTTTGCCGATAAAGAAACCAATCATTAGACCTCCGATTGCTATTGCTGCTTCATTACCATGTACAGTCGGCCATGTAAGATAAAATAAAAGAAAGATTACAACTAATGATAAATATTTTGTAAAGGTATTGAATTTAATATTTTCTCTTTCAATGTTTTTGTAGATAAGGTCTGCAATGTAAAGAGTAACTAATCCAACAACCAAGCCCCCTAAAATATCTCCAATATCATGAACTCCCAAGTAAACTCGGCTTAGAGGCACCCCAAAGAGAAAAATTATTGAAAGTGATTTCACAAATAAATTCTTCACATTTAAGGCTATATAAAGCCAAATCACGACTGCAATTTGAGTGTGACCACTTGGAAACCCGAATGAAGTTTCAGTTTGAAGCCATGGATCAATATTAAGAGCAAAATCCGGCCTAGGATCTTGAAAAATATCTTTCAGAAATGAATTTATAATTGCGGAAAAGAAAACTATTACAAGAAGTTTGCCAAAAACTTTTCGGTCATAACACCAATAAATAAATGGGATAAACATGAATAAAAAATCTCGATATCCCAACCATGTAAAAAATTCAAATATAGGAGTTAAATAGGGTGTTCGAATATTGACTACCCAACTAATGTCATTAAGTAAACTATAAATCATGAATATCTGTTGTATTTGTGGTTTTATTAATTATATATCAAAAAATCATTAATTAGATATTTAAATGAAAGCAATAGGATACAACTCATACGGAGATATTGATAATCTTGAAATTTTAGAGGTTGCTGAGCCAAGACCTAAAAGATCAGAAGTAATTGTAAAGATCGAGGCCGTATCGCTTAATCCAGTTGATATCAAAAAAATGCAAGGTGGGTTTAAGCCCATAACCAATCTGAATAAATTTCCTATATTCACTGCCTGTGATTTCAGTGGTGAAATTACTGAAATTGGAAGAGATGTAGGAGCTTTTAAAGTTGGTGATAAAGTATTTGGCATGACAGATATATTATTTAATGGAAGTGCCGCAGAAAAAATTAAAATTTCTCAAAAGTCAATTTCACTTGTACCGAAAAATATCAAGTTACACGAAGCGGCCGCTATTCCTCAAGTAGCAAATACATCGTTGCTAGCATTGAGAAATATTGCTTCAATTCGAAAGGGACACAAGATCTTAATTAATGGTGCATCCGGAGGAGTGGGTTCTTTTGCAATTCAAATGGCTAAAATATATGAAACAGAAATAACTGCGGTAACAAGTGATAGAAATTACGATTGGATTAAAAATGATTTTAATATAGATGACGTTGTTGATTATACAAAAGAAGATATTTTATCTTCATCAAAAAAATATGATATCTTTTTTGATGCAAACGGAAATCTATCTTTTCCTAAGGCATCAAAAATCTTAACGGCTAACGGAATATATGTGACTACAAAAAATAACATCTACAATAATATAGATGTAGCAAAACAGTTGTTTCAAAGAAAAAAATCAAGAGTCGTATTATCTGGTAGAACATCAACTGCAAATTTAGATTTATTTAGAATGTGGATTGAAGATGGAAAGATTAAGCCCATCATCGAAAAAATATTTTCTTTTGATCAATATCTTGATGCTTACAATCATCTCAAAAGTGGTCGCGCAAAAGGCAAAATACTTTTAACCTTTAATTAAAATATGTCTGACATTGAGGTAAAAAATATCATTAATCCTATTCCCGCAACAGACGGTGCTGGAGTAAAATTAAAAAGAAGTATAGGAGTGGAGCCAAACTATTTTGATCCTTTTTTAATGTTGGATGAATTTGGTTCTGAAGACAGTAAGGACTATATAGCTGGTTTTCCATCACACCCTCATAGAGGAATAGAGACGGTGACATATATGCTGGCTGGAGAATTTGAGCATAAAGATAGTACTGGTGGAGAAGGAAGAATGACAGCAGGCGATGTACAGTGGATGAAAACTGGCAGTGGAATTATTCACTCCGAAATGCCTGCAATGAAGGAGGGCAAGCTTCATGGGTTTCAGTTATGGATTAATATGCCTGCTAGCTTAAAAATGAGTAAGCCTGAATATCATTATATTGATGCCAATGAAATGAGTGTACATCATGATGAAGATAAAAAAATCAAAGTAATTGCTGGTAAATTTGAGAACGCTGAAGGGCCGATCAAAAAGCATAATGTTGAGCCAATATTCTTTGATGTTGAACTTAAACAAAATAAACAGTTTAGTTGTTCAATACCTAAATCGCATAACAGTTTTGTTTACTTGGTTGATGGCAGAATAAAAATCGGTAATCTATCTCATGATAATATTGAGGGATCTAAACTAGTATTGTTGACGAATGGTAATAATTTGAAAGTATCCGCTGAAACCAATGCTAAGTTTTTATTAATCGCGGGTGAGCCAATTGGTGAAAGCATTACTCGTGGCGGACCATTTGTAATGAATACCAAAAGCGAGATCATTCAAGCGATTAATGACTATAATAATGGAACATTTGTAAGATAAGGAAAAATATGAGTATTTATGACATTGAAGTAAAAGACATTGATATGAACTCTATCAAAATGGAAGAATTCAAGGGAAAAACTTTATTAATTGTAAACGTAGCAAGTGCTTGTGGTTTTACACCGCAATATACTGGCTTACAAAATCTCTATGATAAATATAAAGACAAAGGGTTAGAAATTTTAGCATTTCCTTGTAATCAATTTGGTGCCCAAGAAAAAGGGACGAATGAAGAAATAAAAGATTTTTGTGGCACAAAGTATAATGTATCCTTTCGCCTGTTTGATAAGATTGATGTTAATGGAGAAAATGCGTCACCTCTTTTTGTTAAGCTTACTGAAAAAGCAGGCAGAGAGATACAGTGGAATTTTACAAAGTTTTTAATCAATAAAGATGGTGAATTTGTTAGAGGTTTTGGTACACAAAAAAAACCTGAAGAGATTGAGGAATACATTCAAGCTATAATCTAAGATGTCTGACAAAATTAAAGAAATATTTGTTGAACCACAGACTTGCTATAAATTTACTGACAAGGAAGTTGCAAACGATACACTGAATGAACTTTATAATCTTGTTAAGTGGGGGCCAACTTCGTTTAACTCTAGTCCAATGAGATTAAAGTTTCTTAAAAGCAGGACCTCAAAGGAAAAGCTATCAAGATTAGTGAGTGATGATAATATTAGCAAAGTTATCAACGCACCTGTATGTACAATTATTGGAATGGACATAGAATTTTGGCGTGATCTTCCCAGAAACTATTTACGTGAGGATGCTAAGCAATATTTTGAAAATGATACAACCAAGTCTGAAGTTACAGCCTTTAGAAACTCATCAATTCAAGGAGGTTACTTCATAAAGGCAGCAAATTCTCTTGGTTTATCAGTTGGACCAATGTCAGGCTTCTCAAATGATCTGGTTGATAAGGAATTTTTTAATGGCACGACAATTAAAAGCAATTTTCTATGTAATTTGGGATACGCTGCTGAGGGCGGTTTTTATGAGAGAGCGCCGAGGTATGACTTTTCTGATATTGCTGAAATAATTTAAGCGGCAATCAAATTTAGATAAGTATCTTCTAACTTATTGATATCTCTCGCTCTTATTAGTTCATTCACTTCTTGTTTAAATTTTTTAGATCCTGGAACTCCAAAACAAAGTGAAAGTAATGGACTGAGCAATTCATAGGTAGATACAGTTTCAATATTCATTTTAATATAATCAAAGTACTTTTTCACGACATCGGACTTGTTAACTTGAATATTACTTTGACTATAAAAAATATGATCCACGTCTTTAATAAAAAAAGGGTTTGCCTGTACTGCTCGACCTACCATCACTCCATCTAAATATTTCAATTGTTCAATACAGTCATCAATATTTGTCAAACCTCCATTCATGATAAATTTAATATCAGGAAATTCTTTTTTGATATTGTAAACAAATTCATATTTAAGTTCAGGCAATGTACGATTTTTTTTTGGATCAAGACCTTTTAGAAAAGCTTTACGGGCATGAATAAAAATAACTTTCACATCACTCTCAAGAACTGTAGAAATGAAATTTCTAAAAAAATCATAAGAGTCAAATTCATCAACACCAATTCTACATTTTAATGAAACATCCATTGAAGTCTCTTCTCTCATTCCACTTAAGCAATCTCTAACCAGTTCAGCTTCTTTCATCAAACACGCCCCCATTTTCCCTTGAGAAACTTTTTTAGAGGGGCAGCCAACATTTAAATTGATACCCTGATAATCAAACTTATTTGCTAAACTTGTTGAATATTTTAATAAGCCTATATCAGAACCACCAACCTGTAGAATGACAGGTTTTTCGATATTTTCTTTTCTAAGAAGTTTTTTGTAATCGCCTCTGTGTAAAGCTTGACTGGCTATCATTTCAGTAAATAAAACAGCTTCTTTTGAGATAAGACGGTACATGTACCTTGCGCTTGGAGTTGTTACTCCCATCATTGGTGCTACAGAAAAGCGATAGTCAACGTTCAAATTATTCATAATTTAGTTTTTGCCTAACAGTTATAAGTACTCCGCTACTCACAATACAAAGAATTCCAAAGCACACTATTATGTTTGGAATATCTCTAAAAAATAAGACGCTTATTAGCATATTACTGACGATTTCAAAATAGTGAAATGGAGCCAAAATGCTTGCTTCAGCATTTTGATAAGCTTTTATAAATATAAAATGCACCAGAATCACAACTAAACCAATTGAGCTCATCAAAATAATCTGACTAAAATTAGGATCACTGTCCCAATAAAAAGGAAGAAAGATAGTCATTATTAGTGCCCCAGGAATAGCGGTATAACACAGGCTTACCCATGGATCAGAAGTAAAGTTTACGCGGCGCGTATAAACAAGATACATTGCATAAAAGAATCCTGAAAATAAGGCAAATAAAGAAAAATAATTAAACTCACTAAACCCTGGCTGTATTACTAAAAGAGTTCCAAAAAAACCAAAAAATGTACAAAAGATCTTTAGTGAATTTAATTTTTCTCCCAAAATAAATGAAGACATGAATACCACCACAATGGGAGCAATGAGCATTATGCTTAATGCATTAGCAAGAGGGATTTGTGAAATTGATGCATAAAAGAATGCCGTCGCAAGAAATATAAAAGTACCTCTGATTAATTGATGCTTCGTTGATTGATTAACAAATTCTTTTTTTCCTTTTAAAAAATAAACAAGTGGCACTAAGAAAATAAAATGGCTGAAAAAACGTCCCCAAATTATTTCAAGTATACCAATGTCCTCGCTTAAGTACTTAGCAAGCGCATCATATAAAGGAGCTATTAATAATCCAAGGCATAACAAAGATATGCCTAAAATAACGTTCTGCTCTTTAAGCATGGTTTATTTATTTAGTTCACGCATGGCCTGATCAATTCCCTCAATTGTGAGAGGAAACATTCGATCAGAAAAGATCTGCTTTATAATGGAAGTTGATGCAATTCTATCCCAATATCGTTCAGGTATCGGATTAAGCCAAATTGCATTTTCGTATACGTTTAACATTCTAGTTAGCCAAGTTTCACCAGATTCTTCGTTCCAGAACTCTACACTTCCGCCAGGGTAGGTTATTTCATACGGGCTCATTTCAGCGTCTCCAACAAATATTACTTTATAATCAGATGGGTATGTGTGCAGAACGTCCCATGTTTTGATATTGTCATTGTATCTACGGTTATTATCTTTCCAAACCGCATCATACAAGCAATTGTGGTAGTAGAAATATTCCATGTGTTTAAATTCTGTTCTTGCTGCAGAAAATAGCTCCTCACAGATTTTAACATGCGCATCCATTGATCCACCAACATCAAAAAAAAGTAATACTTTGATTTTATTTCTTCGTTCAGGCATCATTTTAACGTCAATGTAACCTTTATGAGCAGTAGATTTAATTGTATTATCTAAATCTAACTCAGTTTCAGCTCCTTCACGCGCAAACTTTCTCAACCTTCTAAGAGCAATCTTTATATTTCTAGTACCAAGTTCTACGTCACCATCTAAGTTGCTAAATTCTCTTTTATCCCAAACTTTTACTGCCTTTTTATTTTTACCTTCTTTCTGACCAATTCTTATTCCTTCAGGGTTATAGCCGTATGCTCCAAATGGAGATGTTCCACCCGTTCCAATCCATTTGCTTCCACCTTGGTGCCTCTTTTTTTGCTCTTCCAACCTCTGTTTGAGCGTTTCCATTAACTTGTCCCAGCCACCCAAGGACTCAATCATCTTTTTTTCTTCATCAGTTAAATACTTTTGCCCCATCAATTTTAACCATTCTTCTGGTATTTCTTTTGTTGTTTCACCTTCAGGGTTTTCTAACCCCTTAAATGAATGGCCAAAAACTCGATCAAATTTATCTAAATATCTCTCATCTTTGACTAATGCTGAGCGGCTTAGATAATAAAAGTCGTTAACATTGAATGAGTCAACAACACGCTTATTCATCGCTTCCATCAACATCAAGTATTCTTTTAATGATACGGGTAAGCTCGCTTGTTTGAGGTCAAAAAAGAAATTAATAAACATATAATATTATTTTATAGAGATTCTTACTCTACTCAACATTCTCATTTTCTCTACGAGATATGAAAGCTAAACGCTCAAATAAATGAACATCTTGTTCATTCTTTAGCAAAGCCCCATGAAGAGGTGGTATTAGCTTTTTCGGATCCTTTTCTCTTAGGATTTTAGCATCTACATCATCCGTCATGAGCAACTTTAGCCAATCAATTAGTTCAGAGGTAGATGGCTTTTTTTTAATTCCTGGAACTTCTCTAATATCGTAAAATATTTTAAATGCTTCTTGAATTAGATCTTTTTTTATATCTGGGTAATGTACTTCAACGATCTCTTCCATCGTATTTGGATCAGGAAACTTAATATAATGAAAAAAGCACCTTCTAAGAAACGCGTCTGGTAATTCCTTTTCATTGTTTGATGTTATAATTACTATTGGCCTATTTTGCGCCCTAATTGTCTCACCAGTTTCGTAAACAAAAAATTCCATTTTATCTAGTTCTAGTAGCAGATCGTTGGGAAATTCGATATCAGCCTTGTCAATTTCATCAATTAGTAGAACCGGCCTTTTATCGCTCTCAAAAGCATTCCATAACTTACCTTTGCTAATATAATTTTTGATATCCTTAACTTTTTCATCTCCAAGCTGCGAATCTCGCAATCTTGTAACAGCATCATATTCGTAGAGACCCTGTTGAGCTTTAGTTGTGGACTTAATATGCCAAGTGATTATTTCAGCATCTAGAGATTTTGCTACCTCATGAGCTAGCATTGTTTTACCAGTGCCTGGCTCACCTTTAACTATTATTGGTCTTTCAAGAGTAATAGCGGCATTTACTGCTACTTTAAGATCCTCTGTTGCAATATAGGAGCTGGTTCCTTCAAACTTCATATTATTAAGCTTAATTTCAGAGAAACATATTATATTTCAGTGATTTATCAATCATAAAAATTGTAATGATCCGTTGACTTAAATAATAAAAACCACTAAAAGCACCCAACTGTTTTTAATCTTAATTCTCAAGGAGTAAATATGGTCAAACTTCCAAAAACCTACAAGCCAACAAAATCTGAAAAATTCATGAATGCAAAGCAAAAAGAATATTTTAGAACCAAGCTTAAAAATTGGAAGGATGAGATTTACAGAGAAAGTAGAGAAACAGTCGAAAATCTACAAGACTCAATTGCTCCAGCTGACATGTCTGATAGAGCCACCCAAGAGTCAGAGAAATCCCTTGAGTTAAAGTCTCGAGATAGGCAACGTAAATTAATCGCAAAGATAGATGCTGCGCTTGCTAGGATAGAAAATGGAAGCTATGGCTATTGTGAAGTTACTGGGGAACCCATAAATATCGAAAGATTAGACGCTAGGCCAGTAACTACTCTTAGTATTGAAGCTCAAGAAATGCACGAGAGAGACGAAAAGCTTCATTCTGACGATTAAATAGTTATTAACAGCGAAAATCAGCCAATTTTAGATATATATTTAAGTTAATCTAATTGAGTTATATCATTAGATATAGAATCACCTGTTGATAAAAACTATAAAATTTAAGAACATTAATTGAACAAATTATATTTTATCGTTATTTAACAACAGTTTATAGGGTATTGTAAAATGAGAACAAAATGTGTACAAATGGATCATATATTAAAACTAAGTTTGGAGAAAGCACATGACAAAAGCAAATTTAAAAGTGGTAGACGATAAAAAGATGGATAACTCAGAAAAAGCAAAAGCTTTAGACGTAGCAATGTCACAAATTGAGCAAACTTATGGAAAAGGCTCAATTATGAAACTTGGCCAAAGGACCGTTATGGATGTTGAGGCTATTTCAACTGGGTCGTTATCTTTAGATGTAGCTTTAGGCATAGGTGGACTGCCAAAAGGTAGAATAGTAGAAATTTATGGACCAGAATCATCGGGAAAAACAACTCTTGCATTACATGTCATTGCCGAAGCGCAGAAAAAAGGTGAGAATTGTGCATTTATTGATGCTGAGCATGCATTGGATCCTGCTTATGCAAAAAAACTCGGCGTAAACATTGATGAACTTATCATTTCGCAGCCAGATACAGGTGAGCAAGCTCTTGAAATAACTGACTCACTTGTTAGATCGAAGGCAATATCAGTTCTAGTTGTCGACTCAGTTGCAGCATTAACCCCTAAAGCAGAAATTGAGGGTGAAATGGGAGATGCGCACATGGGTCTTCAAGCAAGATTAATGAGTCAAGCATTAAGAAAACTTACAGGCTCCGTTTCTAAATCTAATTGTATGGTAATATTCATTAACCAAATTAGAATGAAAATTGGTGTGATGTTTGGTAGTCCTGAAACAACAGCTGGTGGTAATGCTTTGAAGTTTTACTCATCGTGTAGATTAGATATAAGAAGGATAGGAGCAATAAAAGATAAAGACGAAATTATTGGAAACCAAACAAGAGTTAAGGTTGTAAAAAATAAAGTTGCTCCGCCGTTCCGCGTAGTGGAGTTTGACATTATGTACGGTGAAGGAATCTCAAAATTGGGTGAGCTCATTGATTTGGGTGTAAAAGTCGGCACCATTGAAAAGTCAGGTGCATGGTTTTCTTATAAAGGAAATAAGATTGGCCAAGGACGAGAAAACTCCAAGATCTTTTTAAAGGATAATCCTGCAGTAGCTAATGAAATTGAGTCAATAATTAGAGGACAATCTGAGGAAATACCTGAGCAAATTGGAGAAAATGAAGAAGTCGAAGATACTCCAGAAGAATAAGAAATTCTTATAAATTGATCATAGCAAAAAGGCGCTTGAAGCGTCTTTTTGCGTTTTAGTCATCTCGATGTTATACCTTAACTATGAAGATTAATAGTTTAAGGGACTCATTCATATCTTACTTTGTTAAAAATGGACATAAACATGTTCATTCAAGTCCCCTTGTGCCTCAAAATGATCCTACTCTGATGTTCGCTAATTCAGGAATGGTTCAATTTAAGAATGTATTCACAGGATTAGAGAAAACAGATTTCAACCGTGCGGTAACGGCTCAGAAATGCATTAGGGCAGGGGGAAAACACAATGATTTAGAAAATGTAGGCTATACTTTAAGGCATCACACTTTTTTTGAAATGTTAGGTAATTTCTCATTTGGAGATTATTTTAAAGATGATGCGATAGATTACGCATGGAGATTTATAACTTCTGAACTAGGAATAAATAAAGATAAGCTATGTGTAACTATTTATCACGATGATGAGCAGGCTTATAATGCTTGGAAGAAAATTACCGGTTTCGGTGATGATAAAATAATAAGAATTTCTACAAAAGATAATTTCTGGTCAATGGGAGAAACAGGGCCATGCGGACCTTGCTCGGAAATATTTTATGATCATGGTGAAAATTATATTGGCAAACCTCCTAGTGAAGCTGATGAAACGGGCGATCGATTTGTGGAAATATGGAATCTCGTTTTTATGCAGTATGAGCAAGTCGATTCAGAAAATCGTATTGATTTACCACGACCCTCAATAGATACAGGTATGGGCATTGAGAGAATAGCCGCAGTTATGCAAGGCACTAATGATAATTATCAAGTTGATAGTATATTAGAAATTATTAATCATTCTAAAGAATTAACTAAAAATGATAACGAAAATTTAATATCAAGCCATAGAGTTATAGCTGATCATCTCAGATCTTCATGTTTTTTAATTGCTGACGGCGTCCTTCCATCCAATGAAGGCAGAGGTTATGTCTTAAGGAGAATTATGAGAAGAGCAATGAGGCACGTACACATTCTAAATTACAATGATTTACTGATGCACAAACTGGCACCAACTCTGATTTCAAATATGAAAATGTCCTATCCTGAGCTTGAAAGAGCAGAGTCTCTAATAAATGAAACATTGAAATATGAAGAACAAAGGTTCAGAGATTTATTGTCCAGAGGAATTAAGCAACTTGATACAATGATTGATAATTTGAATGGAAAAACTATTCTAAATGGGCAGTCAGCTTTTAAGCTGTATGACACATATGGCTTCCCAATTGATTTAACGCAAGATATTTTGAGAAATAAGAAAATTGAGGTGGATATTGATGATTTTAAGAAATGTTTGGAGGATCAAAAAGAAAAAGCAAGAAGCAATTGGACTGGATCTGGTGGCACAGCTACAGATAAAATATGGTTTGAGTTAAATAAAAGTTTATCCCCTACAGAGTTTTTAGGCTACACATCTGAAAAAACAGAAGGAAGTATTATTTCTATAATAAAAGAAGGTGTATTAGTTGATAGTTTACATAGCGGTGATAACGGATCGCTAATACTCAATCAAACGGTATTTTATGCTGAGTCTGGTGGTCAAATTGGTGATACAGGAACAATAGAAGCTGATAATTTTGAATTTGAAGTTTCAGACACACAAAAAAAAGGAAACCTATATGTGCATTACGGAAAAGTAATTAGAGGAGATATCAAGAAAGGTACAGGTGCACATTTGTCGATTAATTCAGCTAGAAGAAGCTCATGTAAGACTTATCATTCTGCGACACATATTTTACATCAAGCATTAAGAGAAGTTTTAGGAGATCATGTAACCCAGAAAGGCTCTCTAGTTTCGTTTGACAAATTAAGATTTGATTTTAGTCACCATAAATCTCTCTCAGAAAGTGAGATATCTAAAATAGAGCAGATTTCGAATACAGTTATTGAGGAAGGATCAGATGTTGAAACTCAAATTATGACACCAGATGACGCTGTAAAT
>CACKBQ010000007.1 GCA_902598405.1 uncultured Pelagibacteraceae bacterium
TTCAGGACATCTTAAAAAGTAATAGTAAATCGACGAATGCCTATATCTCGCCTCACCTAATTAGATTTAATGAGAGGTTTCAGCTTATGAATAAAGAAATATCAAATGAGGAGCTGTATTCCGTCTTAAATAAAGTGAAAGATTTTAATCATAGCGATCCGATTACTTTCTTTGAAATAACTAGTTCCGCTTTTTTTGAAGCAGCCTCAAATAGCCCAGCTGATTATACACTTCTTGAGGTAGGTTTAGGTGGGAGACTAGATAGCAGCAATGTAATAACTCCTGCAATCTCAGTTATTACCTCAATTTCTAGGGATCATCAGGATTTTTTAGGAGATAGCATTGAGATGATAGCGTTTGAAAAGTCTGGAATAATTAAAAGTGATATCCCAGCTATTATTGGTTATCAGCCTTACCCAGAAGCTAAAGAAATGCTTATGGATCAGGCTGAGTATAAAAAAGCTCCTATATTTGCCCATGGAATTCACTGGAACTTAACGGAACATAATAACAAGTTAATATATGAAGATAACCAAAATAAAATTGAATTTGATAAGCTAAATACACACAATGTATTTCAGAAAAAAAACCTTGGACTTGCATTAGCCGCAGCATCTAAGCTCCCAAATATTGATATCAATCCTTTTGTCTCTAAAAATTTTCATAATAAAACTTACTTTCCAGGAAGAATGGAAAAGATATCTGATGGCAAATTAGGATCTACTATAGCTTCAACAAATGAATTGTATTTAGATGGTTCTCATAATGAGGACGCTGCGAGTAATCTAAATGAAACAATTAATCAGCTTACGAATAAAAAGTTATGTATAATTTTAGGAATGATCAATACAAAAGATCCAATTAGTTATTTAAGCAAGTTTGATAAAATTGATGCTCTAACTGTTATTACGATACCAAATGAAGAGAGTGCAATTGATTCAAATGAATTATATGCTGGGCTTAAAAAGTATTATGAAAATGTAAATAGAGCTGACTCAATTCAGGAAGCATTGGCTAATTTAAATAATAATTACGAAGATGCACGTATCCTAATATGTGGATCTTTATATTTAGCCGGAAAAGTTTTAGAAATGAATTAAGCGATTGAGTCTTCAATCCACTCAACGATTGCAGTTTTAGATACCGCTCCTACTTTCGTTGCAGCAGCCTCACCATTCTTAAAAACTAACATAGTTGGGATCCCTCTAACACCAAACTGTGTGGGAGTATTAGGGTTTTCATCAATATTAATTTTAGCAACGGTGATTTTATCAGCCATTTCATCTGATATCTCTTCAAGAGAGGGACCGATTTGCTTACAAGGTCCACACCAAGGTGCCCAAAAATCAAGCACAACAGGCTTATCTGATTTCAATACTTCTTCTTCAAAAGATGCGTCTGTTACATTAATAGTTGCCATAGTGATTCCTTCCCTAAAGTTGACTGTAATTTATGTATGAGGGGGGCCAAAGTCAAGGCTAAATACAAGATAATTTCATCCTAAATAACTGATATTATTTGATTTTTTTTATTTTTGTAGACGAAATTTCTTCTGTTTCTGGGATTTCTTTATCAGGTTTTAAACCCCCCAATTTAATCATTTTTTTGACTCGCGATACTAAGCTTCCTTTTCCATCTCTTAATCTACTCTTTGCCGTTTCAATTGATCCCATTGATTTACTCAATTCATATCCTGCATTTTCAAAAGCACTATATACCTTTTCAACCTGAGAATAAATTTCAAGAGCTGTGCCTGCTATTAGATCTGCATTCTTATTTCTTTCGTTAATTGACCACATATTATCAATTATTTTTAATACAGATATCAAAGTAGATGGGCTAGCTAGAATTATCTTATATTTATTTGCCTCAAGTATGATTTCCTCGATTTTATCTAGCATTGAGTCAAAGGCACTCTCATACGGCATGAACATTATAACTGCATCTAATGTTTTAATTTTATATATCTTTTGATAATTAGCTTCACTGAGTTTTTTTAAGTGACTACGTATTGATTGGATATGTCTCTTATGAGCATCTTCTTTTATTAATTGATCTTCAGAGTTGCAATATTCTTGCCAAGCACTGAGTGAGACCTTTGAGTCAATTATTATGTCCCTACTGTCTGGTAGATGTAAAATAATATCTGGATATTTTCTTTTTAGTTCACCATTCACCTCATCATCAAACTTTTTTTGTACTTCAAAATCCTTTCCTTCTCTTAACCCTGATTGTTGCAAAATATTAATCAATAAAATTTCACCGGCTGCACCTTGTTTTTTTGTTCCGCCTGTAAATGCAGAAGTTAATCTGTTGACCATCTCATAACGTTCTTCATCTTTACCTTCTTTAAGAGAAATTTTATCACTTAGATCTTTAACTAGATCTTTTACATTGTTTAAACTTTCACTTTCTTCGATATTATTTGAATTTCTTTTAAATAAATGAACAGTTATTCCGCCAATTACAGCCCCAATTGCAAATATTATGATTGTAATAATACTATCCATCTAGTTTACCTCTATGATATTCATCTAGCTCCTGAATGTAGGTATCTATTTCTTCTAGACGATTCATGTCAATTTCATCATCACTTTCTCTTAAATCATCTATTTCTGTCATAGCCGCTGGAATAGTATTCCATGTACATTTATCCATTGATAATATTTTTTCAGCTACTTCCTTATCTCTTCTTTGAATTTCTTTTTTTGGTAAATATTCGGGTTTTTCATTGTAAATTACCCTTTTTGCGAATTCTTTTGATCTAATATCTGTAATCTTTTCTGCAATTTCGTATTTTTTTTCCCATTCCGCCGCGTGAAAATCTGACATCAAATAATTGTCTTTGGAACTTGGAAAACCATTGTATATCTGCTCTTCAACTGGCTTTTCGGTTTGATCTTGGGTTAGTTCTCTGTCTTCTCCTTTATCAAGAAGTAAATTTGTAAATTTCTCAATAAAATTCTTATTGCCCCTAACTTTTTTCATTCTCTCATTTACAATTTCTGGCGTGAGGTCTTTATAGTTTTCTGATCGATATAAATATTCATCATTTAAAAGTATCGGTTGTTCATTTGCTTTGATCATATGAAAACACTTATTTTTTCCTTTAAATAATTTTTTTAGTTCTGATCGATCTAGATCAAAAATATAATCAGGATCGACAGTTAAATCATAACAATAGACATGGTTTTCATAAGATGGATCTTTTGTTAAATAGGCAAGACCATGCGTATATTCTTTTCCTCTGAAAAATCGACTTGCGCAAAATACTTTATCTTGATTCACATATGTATACACATCTTGCTTTGAAGCTGTTTGAAGAGCACTCTCCCAAACATCATTACATTTTTCTTTAACAAGCTTACACACACCAAGTGTTGCTTCAACATCTGAAAGAGCATCGTGAGCTTTAGAATGTTCTATGCCATTTGCTGCAGCAAATTTTTCGAGTCTAAAAGTTATTTTTCCTGTTTCATCATCAAGAGGTCTTACAAAAGCATTTGGATAAACGGCAGCAGCAGAATGAAGCAGTTTCATTGCATCACCTCTTTTATTTCCATTTGTATTTGTAATGTAAGGTGGAAGTGCTGATTGATAGAGAGATTGTCTTAAGTGCATGTCATCAAATGATATTGAATTGTATCCGATAAATAACGACTCGCCCCAGGAGAGAAATTTACTTTGCATTTGGGAAATCAAACTAAAATTAGAGTTTTCATGATTTTTTAATTGATCTATGGAAACACCATTTACTAATAATGCTTTTGCTGAAGGAACAGGATATTCCTTCTTCATCCGACCTCTTAAATCAAATTGGTCCAAAATATTGAAATCTTCGTCAGTACAAATTGCGGCTGCTTGTATTATTGATCCATAGGCAGCATTCAACGTTGATGTTTCAAGATCCCAGAAAATATATTTCATTTAATTTCCTTCTTCTCCAAGCATCTAAAATCAACCTCTGGTTTCTGCCCATTAAAATTTATATGACAAATATTTATTTGGTGTCTTTGGCACCATAATTGAATGCCTCTCTCAGTAAAACCTACATCGATTCTTGAGTAATCCTGAAGTGATTTTGCATCCGTCTGGCCAGTCATAAATTCATCAGAACACTTAACGCAAACAATTGGCTCTTTGATTTGATTTAACAGATAACTGAGTTTTCCTATATCTTGCTCTAGGCTATTGTCCTCACTCATTCACACCAGTCTTTCTTATTATTTTTATCATACAAAACTCCTAGACTGTGTGAGACCATCAATTTTGAAACATTTTCACCATCTACAATTATATAAGACAAGATTCTACCGAAAAAGTCTCTATTGTATTCGGTTTCAAATTCAATTCTTTTTCCTTCTGAAATTAATTGGTTAATGTACTCACGAGCTTCAATCCCAAGTATATACTCTTTCTCACATTTAGGATTTGAAATTTCAGGAGTATCTAGATCAAGCAGTCTAACTTTATCTTTCTTTCCTTCATATATTACATAGCATGTATCGCCATCGTAACAAAACAGGTCATTTTGTTTTCTTATTTGTATATCTGCAAATGAATTAGAGATAAATAAAATTAGAACAGAGAAAATTCTTATCATTAATAAATTTTAATTGACAATTTCGTGAGGGTATACTCCTAGTAAATTATTTTTTTCAATCCAGACTTTAATTTCCTTCTCATCATCTGTGATCGTAATCCTACACCAACTTGAGTCACACTTATTAATTTTTGCATGAACAAAAGGATCTATTTTAGCAAGTATCTTGTTTTTGTTTGGTTTATCATATCCATAACTGAAAGGTTCTTTTGATGTAAGCGCATATCTTTTACCTGAAAAAAGAATATGAGACATCCAACCAGTTACTCCATCTTTTGGGTCACGCACCTGTCGCCAACCTTCAATATCCCTAATAATCTCCATTGGATAACCTTTAAGTTGATAGCGATAAATAATTGTGGCCTCAGGGAATGGACCTTTTCTTAAGTTTGCATCACCTTTTAATGAAACCCATCGAGGAACAGGAAGGTCAGATGAAGATGTTGATAATGTTGTAAAAAGTAGAAGAAATATTGGTATTAGTATTTTATGCATCAACAAACTCTTTTTCCTCAATAACATTACTTGGATCGACATGTAATATTATTTCTGCATCTGGAAATTGATTAAGTATGTTTTCTTCTACTTGATCAGCAATATTGTGCGACTCTTCTAAGCTTACATGCTCTGATACTTCAATGTGCATTTGCATAAAAAACTTTCCTTTACTTGACCCACTTTGACGAGTACGAACATCATGAAATCCAAGAACTTTATTATGGCTTTTTACAATGTCAAAAATCTCAGACTTGAGGTCATCATCAATTTCACGATCAATTAATACAGCAATTGATTTTTGAAAAATAGCAATTGTTGTATAGATCATATAAATCGAAATTAAAGCGGCAATTAATGGATCCGCTCTTGAGAAATCAGCAAACATCACAAGCATAATTCCAACAAAGGCTGCAATATTTGTTAATAAATCACTAAGGTAATGAAGCTTTTCTGATTCTACGCTTAATGAAGCCGTGTCTTTCATTATTCTTGTTTGAAACCTCACCAACATAAGAGTGGCAAATATTGAGATTGCAATAACAATAAGTGCTATTTCGGAATTAATAATTGTAATTTCAGGATCAATAAAGTTTTGGTAGGCCATATACAGTATAAATATTGAAATTAGTAAAATAATAATTCCCTCTATAAAAGCAGATAATGCTTCAGCTTTACCGTAACCAAAACGGTATTCATTAGTATTTTTCTTTAATGAGATTCTAACTAAAGTAAATGTAGTTAGAGTGATAATGAGATCAAAAAAACTATCTGCAAGTAATGACAAAATTATAATTGAGCCAGTAGCAAAATATGCAAATGCTTTGATAAAAATTAAAAAAAGAACAACTCCGAGAGTGATCAATGAAGATTTTTTTATTTTTTCTCCATACTCATTTTGAGAAATATTTGCGTAAGTCATTAAGGATAAAGTCTTGATTTAATCCATTGATCGTTTGATAATGTAAAGACAATCCTGTCGTGAAGTCTTGTTTTATAATCGTCTCTACTTTTCCAGACTTCTACTTTTTCAGGTTGTATAATTACTCCTCCCCAATGATCAGGTCTGGGAATTTCTTTACCTTCATAATCATCTGCAAATTTTTTAAATTCAGCATCAAGTACTTCCCTGCTTTCAACTGTTTCTGACTGTTTAGAAATACTTGCTGAAATTTGAGCGTTGCGATCTCTGGATGCAAAATAATTGTCTGAAATTGAAGCATCAATCTTTTGTACTTCACCTTGAATACGAATAGAAACCCCTTGCGCTCGACTATACCATGTGAGGTGCCCTTTATTATTATGGAAAAGTTCCTTACCTTTTTGAGACTGATAGTTTGTGTAAAAAACAAAGCCTTTGTTTGATACATCTTTTATGAGTATAACGCGTGCGTTTGGATTACCTTCCACATCGACTGAAGATACAAGCGCGGCATTAGGATCGAGTTCTACTAATTCCTTTTCTTTTTCGTAAAAATCATTCCACGCATCTAACCAGTTGTTGTAATTAGAAATATCAATGCTCATTAGTTTACTTATAGTCAAATTGTAAAAAAATTGAATTGAAATAAGAGCGAATGAGATGCATTATCAAAAATAATGATTGAAGTGTTAAAAAAAATTTGGTTTTTACAACTTAGATTCGTCAAAATTTATCTATCAACAGGTGTGTATCCACCTTTGATTAGAAATAGAAAACGTAATAATTGGAGTAAAAAGAAGTGATTATTCTTGCTTTTCTTGGTTCTTGATAACAACTTCAGTAACACGCTGCATTTGACTTTCAATCCTTACAGAATGATCCTTAAAGTCCTGTCGAATTAAATAAACAAGATAAATTAATACACAAACAGCAATGAACGTTAAAAATTCCATGCTGTTATTATAGCTCTAAATGCATATTTAAAAATGATAAAAAAGAATAGGAATTTTGCCTACTTTTCACCTCTAATTTTTAAAATTTGTTCGTATGCGTCATTAATTCTCTGAAAGTTTTCTTTTGCTTTTTGAATAAGGCTTTTATCAGTAATGCCTTTTGCCCGAACGATATCCGGATGATTTTTGCGAGCTAAATTTCTGTAAACTTTTTTTATTTCTGCAGACGTCTGAGACTTAGAAACACCAAGCACCTTGTACGGGTCTTCTTTGACAAATTCAGGTCGAGAATTTCTTAATCTATTGAACGTTGCTTGATCAATTCCAAAAATCTGGCTAACTTTTTTTATATATTTTAGTTCTGGAGCCGATAAATCATGATCAGCATATCCAATTTCAAAGAGGCCTAATATGACTTGCTCTAACATTTGTGGAGTTCGGTAAAAAGTGTCTCTTAACTGCTGAGCGTAAGGTTCAAATCCTGCACTGGTTTGTGCAGCTTCTTTCCATATTGCTCCAACCTGTTTCATATTTTCTTGAGGTATTTTAAATATTTTTTTAAATTTTCTGATTTCATCGTCAGTGACTCTTCCATCTGCTTTTGCCAACTTTGCACAGAGCACAACAAGCCCTAAAGCATAAACACCTTGATTACTATTAAAGTTAGCCCCAGGATTTCTAAAGTTTGTTTTCTTTCCAAGAAAGTATGCACCTGCAGTAAATGCAAGTGCGCCCAAAGGGCCTGCTATCATATTCCCCAAAGAAGCTGCTATTAAATATTTCCAAATGTTCATAGGTTTAAAAATTGATTAATGATAATCTAAATTTTAATAAAATCTATATGAACAGAAATAATATTAAGTTGGGCGCGCTCTATATGCTGATATCTGTTACAGGTTTCAGCATTATGGATATTGCAGTAAAATGGACAACTGCAGAATATTCAATAGGCATGGTCATTGCGGCACGTATGATTGGAGGCTTGATCCCTCTTTTTCTTGTTGTGCCTAAAGAAAGGTGGGGTAATTTTTTTCATACTACTAAACCCGGCTTGATGTTTATTAGAGCATTCACTGGAACAGCTGCACTTTTTTGTGTTTATGCAAGTCTTCATTATTTACCCCTTGCAACCACTGTAAGTCTCACGTTTGCATCACCAATTTTTAGTACGCTGCTGTCAATATTTATACTCGGTGAACTTGTAAGAGTAAGAAGATGGATTGCAATTGTGATTGGTTTTGCTGGAGTCTTGATCATAATCAATCCAACATCCAGTGAGTTTAGTGTCTACATGTTATTACCAATTTTATTTTGCGTATTCTTTGCGATGGTATCGATTTCAATCCGTTTATTAAGTGAGACCGAACCATCCTATTTGATTGCTTGGTATTTTACTTTATTTGGTTTCATTGCATCTTTATTTACAATTCCTTTTGGAGGATGGAAAATACCAGTATCTTGGTTTGACCTTGGAATTTTAACAGCAGTTGGAATTTTTGGAGGAATTGGAAACCTTGCTCTGACCTCGGCATTTAAACATGCTGAGGTCTCTCTGGTTACACCTTTGAAATATCTAAGCTTAATTTATGGAATAATATTTGGTTATATGATTTGGAATGAGATACCTGCCTGGAATACTTATGTCGGTGCTGGATTTATTATCTTATCAGCAATATTTATTCTTAGACGTGAGACTGCTCTAAAAAAAGAGATCCAACCAGAAAAATTCTCAATTCAGCGTTAGTTTTTATTTAAAAAAGTGTCTATACCTTTTTTGGTTTCAGGCATTTGTAGATTTTCAACCATTGCTTTACTTGCAAAATCGTAAGCATCAGAAATTTTCATTGCTGACTGTTTATATAATGTTTCTTTCGTGAGCGCGAGTACTTCAGGTGTATGATCACAAACTTGTTGAGAAAATAGTTCAACCCTTTTATCTAATTCGTCATCTTCTAAATATTCGTTGATGAGCCCTGCTTCTTGTGCTCTTTGAGCATTAAGAGGCTGACCGCTCACTAATAATTCCATAACATTTTTTGAAGATATTGCACGGGCTACAGATACTGACGGTTGATGACACCCAAAATTAAAGTTTATACCACCAAGTGCAAATCTTGCTGATTTAGAACTAAAAACACAATCCATTATACTGACTAATCCCAGTCCGCCAGCAGTTGCAATACCTCTTACTTTAGCAACAAAAATCTTTGGACTTGTTCTAATTTTCATTAACATTTCAGAGCACTCCGCAAATAGAAGTTCTTGTGATTTCTTATCATTATTTTTAATCATCTCTTGAACATCATTAAAACTATGTCCGCTACAAAAGATTTTTTCATTTGAACTTTCAAATATAATAAGTTTGTGATCTTTGGATTGATTTACACGATCTATCTCCATTTTAATTGCTGACATCATTTCCATGGTCAGGCAATTTGCTGGTGCATCATTAAGAGTGAGCGTTACAACTTGTCCATCGTCTTTACTAACTAAAATGTCCGTCATGAACTAAACCTTATATTAATTCGCCTGTTTCTTTTACCTTTATTTTCAATCTTTCCAATCTCAAGTGGTCCAATTTCTTTTGTAGATTGGCAATGTGTTCCTCCGCAACATTGAAGATCGATAATGTTTTCTCCCTCACCAATTTGAACTGTTTGTACTTTGTTATCTATAACTGGAGGTGAAACGGCAGCTCCTTTCGCTAAGTGAGGATTTGATTTAAGTTCATCTCCTGTAATTTGATTTATGATTATGGGATAGTCTTTACTAATAATATCCCTAATCTTCTCATTTAATTCTTCTTTATTTAGCATTGATGGATCAACATCAAAGTCTATTCTCGATTTAGCACTTCCAACCGATGCGCCTGTTATAAGGGCGTCAACTAAGCTACACAAAATGTGGCAACTGGAATGCATTTTCATATGAGCATATCTGAGTTCCCAATTGATCTTAAGTTCAGCAGATTGATTAATTAAACTTTGATCAATAGGGCCGTCAACAATATGCAAAATTTCATTTGGCTTCGATCCTTTTTTAGTGTCTGTAACTTTGAGAACTTGGTCCTTTAATACAATCTCACCTTGATCTCCAGGTTGTCCACCTGACTCTGCATAAAAAATTGTTCTATCCAATTTTATTATATTTTCTTCAACTCCAATAATACTGGCTTCTGTTTCTTTTAAGTAACTATCTTGATTGAAAAGAAGGTCAGTCATAAATCTATAAATAAAAATCGTATTCTTCTGAAGGTATGAAACTGTTATCCATATGTTCAAATTCACCTTCTTTGGCTGATACGTATAAATCAAGATACTCTTTTCCTAAATACTTAGATAAAATTTTTGATTCTTGAAAACGATTTAATGCAGACTCCATATTTTTTGGCATTTCAGGATCAGCAGTTTTGTCAGCACCCTCAGTGTTATCAAAACTTACTTGGTCTGTTGGTGATAGTTTTTTTGTAAGTCCATGATGAAGTCCAGAGAGGATACAGGCTAAAACCAGATATGGATTTGCATCAGCTGATGCTACCCGATGTTCAATTCTTTTTGCACTATCTGATCCAGCAGGTATTCTTAATGAAACATCTCTTCGATTCCAAGACCAACTTTTATTTACAGGAACAAAATTTCGGGTTTGTATTCTTCGATAACCATTTCTATTTGGAATAAAAATTGGAAATGAGTCATAAAAAGTTTCTTGAAAACCAGCTAAAGCATTTTTTAACTTATCATTTCCGTAGCGATTCTTAGTTGCAAAAATATTTTTTCCATCATCATCGTACACTGAAATATGCAGGTGCATTCCATTTCCAGTCTCATCAAGAAATGGCTTTGCCATAAATGTTGCTTCAAACCCATGCTTTGCAGTAGTTTCTTTTATTATTCTTCTTAACATTGCTGCATCATCCGCTGCTTTAAGCAGATTGCCGGTATGCTTTAAATTAATTTCGTACTGACCAGCAGCAAATTCACTTGAAGCTGTTGTTGCAGGGATATCTTGAATTTTACAGTTCTCGTTAATTTCATTAAATAAATCCCCAAACATATCAAGATCAGGAATTCCATATACATGAGTTTTACTTGCACCTAATGCAGGAACTGGTTTACCTTCTTGATTTCTTTTCTTATCCAACAAATAAAACTCTAATTCAAAAGCCACTACTGGATTAAATCCGGTGCCTTTGAATTTATTCATTACTTTTTCTAAAATATTTCTTGGGTCAACTTCCGCCGGATTTTCTATTACACCCCATTTTTCCTGTTCTTTTCTCATAGAAATTAGTACTTGAAGAACCTTGCTATCCCAAGGGACGGGCTTTATAGAATTTTTAACGGGCATTAAAACCCCATCTGGATCTCCGTCAGTCCAACCAAGATTCATCGTGTTGGTTACGCCACCTAGGACATCTAAATAAAATGCTGAAAAAGGTAACAATACACCATCTGAAAAAATTTTATTTGCCTCTAGTACTGGAAATCTTTTTCCCCTCACATATCCACAGAGGTCTGTAAATATTGCGTCTACATATTGGATATTATGATGACGATTAAGCACTTCATCAAATTCTGATTGTGTTGCAAGTTCCATATAGGTATCGAATTAAGATTAGACTAAGTCGTTCAGGTGTGTCTGTAAATGATTAAGGTAAAATTTCTGATATTGAACTAAGCTCGTCTCTAAATCCCCATATTTGCCAGGCTGATAGGACCTGCTTTCAATTCCCTTTTGATTCATTTCACATAACTGGGAATCTTCAGTGGAAGTTTGGTCCCACAAAAAAATCATTTTATCGACATCAACTTCCGCATTTTTATGAGTTACCCAATATTGGGTCACTACTGTTTTATTTTGACTAATTGGTGAGAATAAAAAAAGTATCACAAATTCGTTATTTGCAACAAAGCTGTTAAATGGGCTGAAACCAATTGCAGTATAACCATTGTCAGCACCAATCTCCCTAAAATCACCCATCAATGTTGAACAAGAATAACTGCCATCCATTGTTTCTGATGCAATACCTTCAGGTAAAGGTGTGCGCTCTGCAATTCTAAAATATTTTGAGTCATGTTCACTGAACTCTCCAACAAATAAACCTCTTTTTAAAGTTTGTTCTGTCCACTCTTTAATACGTTTTGTAAGTTTAGGGGCCTCAATCCCTGAACCAACACCTGCTCCATAAGAATTGCAATAATCTTCACCATGCACACTTAGATAATCTTTATGTGTAAATTCGCCTCCCCAGCAATGAGCGCATTCTTTAAAATTATGAATTGTAGCTAAATGTGAAGCGTTAAAAATAAAATCTTTTTGAAAAGCGATCTTGCCATCATTCAGTCCATGTATTTTGATGTATGGTTCAAGTGGTTTAATGAATTCATCAAATGAATAGGGAGAGTTTGATAAATTGATAAATACTAAACTCTCATAAACTTTTAAATGACACTTAATATTTGGATCAGATGCGGAAATTGCAAGTTGATTATCATCTGTTTTTTTTATCTCTATAAATCCTTTATTTAAGTTGTATGTAAAGATATCGGTTTGATTAAAGTACGAAATATGGGTGAGAAAAACCCATTGTTTTTTGAAAATTGCATCATAACTTGCATGAAATATCTCTGAATTTGTAAAGAAAAGTTGATCCATTCCAACGTATGGATCTTGGCTTTGTATTAAACTTTTGATTTTTTCACTTATCATAAATAATTTTCAATATATTTTAATAATTGTTAAATTTAAATAAAAAATCATCATGAATGATACTGATATTGAAATTTGTTATTTATCCGCTTCAGATACATTAAAGAAGTATAAAGAAAAAAAATTATCTCCAGTTGAAGTCCTGTCGGCTGTAATTAAAAGAATAGAAACAGTTAATCCTAAGATAAATGCATTTAATTATCTTGATTTTGATAAGTCTATAGAACTTGCAAAAGAGTCTGAGAAAAAATTTTCCAATAATAATGATGTTCTGCCTCTTGAAGGATTACCTTTAGCAATAAAAGACGAAGTGAATATAAAAGGACAACCAAATCGTAATGGTTGCTTACTTCTCAAGAATAATATCGCAAAGAAAACTGATATTGATGTTGAAACAATAGTCAATTCTGGCGCGATACTTCACGGTCGCACAACCAATCCAGAATTTTCTCTCACTTCTTTTTGTCACTCAAAACTAAATGGCGTAACAAGAAACCCTTGGAACTTAGATATGACACCTGGTGGATCAAGTGGAGGCAGTGCGGCTGCATTAGCTTCAGGTTGTGCAATGTTGGCAACAGGAAGTGACATTGGAGGTTCAATAAGAATACCAGCAGGCGCATGCGGCGTAGTTGGATTCAAGCCACCTCATGGAAGAAATGCTCAAAGTTATCCATTCAATCATGACCCTTACTGCGTAACAGGACCGCTTGCAAGAACAGTGGTTGATACTGCAATGATGCAAAACATTATGTGTGGACCAAACCAAAAAGATATAACATCTTTACGGCCAAAAAAACTCTTACCATTAAATTACGAAAATATTAAAAATTGGAAAATAGCTTATTCATTAGACTTAGGATTTTTTGAGATTGATAAGGAAGTGGAACAGAATACGCTGACGGCATTAAAAAAATTTGAAAGTCTTGGATGTCAAGTCACAGAGGTGAAACTTAATTGGAAAAAAGATGAAGTAAATTCGGTTTGCTTCAGTCATTATGCAAATTCTTTTTATAAAGAAATTTCTGAGCTTTCAGATTCTGAAAAAGAACAGCTGAGTGATTACACAAAAATGTTCAGTGGTGTTACTGAAATGCACATTGACTCCTTAAAAAATAATAAAAAAATTTATCACGAACAAATTGGTGCTCACTTGGGTTATGGCGTTGAAGAAAGTGCAATGGTGACTGGAAAAATGTATGAAGAAATCGGTCCAATATTGGAAAAATATGATTTATTTATTTGCCCTACCAATGCCTTACCAGCAATCAAAGCAGATATTGATATAGTTAACGAACGCGTCATTATTAATGGAAAAGAACAAGAATGTGCTGACTTTGCATGGTGTATGTCTCACCCATTCAATATGTTGGGCAAACTGCCAGTCCTTTCTGTACCCTCTGGCTTTAGTTCAAATCAAGTGCCTACTGGCATTCAGATTATTTCACGCTCCTACAGTGATGAACTAGTATTTCAAGGAGGATACAACTACGAAATGGTCGATCCATGGCTAAATAATGTGAAAAATCGGCCAGTTTTTGATTGATATAGTATTGACCAGTTTATCCAGAGGTGTACAATTTTTTCAGATTAAACAAAAAAAAGGATAATTAATTATGCCAAAATACGATGTAACTAAAAAGTTCATTGATAACTTGCGAGAAGGCAAGGTAAGTCGTAGGTCTTTTGTAAAGGGTATGGGTGCAGCTGGTGTTCTAGGTTTAACATCCGGTCTTGTTCCTGCTACTAATGCATTTGCATCTACTGGACGTGCTTTTGTTTGGGGCGGTTATGATGACGATGGTCTATTTGGACCATATGTTGAAGCTCACGGATCACCAGAATATTCAACTTTTGGAGATGCGGAAGAAGGTCTTCAAAAATTAAAAGCTGGTTTTGAAGTTGATGTTGCTTGGCCTTGCCAAGGTGAAATTGCACGATGGGTAAGAGCTGGTGTTATTCAGCCACTGGACACATCAAGATTAGAAAACTGGGGAGATATGTTCCCAGAAGTTAGAGACTTACCAAGTGGTATAGTTAACGGACAAAACTATTTTGCACCGGTTGACTGGGGAGACACAAGCATTGTGTACAACACTGATAAAGTCACTTGGATGCAACCAGGTAATGAAAGTCTATATCTCTTAGAAGATCCAAGAATGAAAGGTAAAGTTGGAGTACTTGATAGTGCTGCAGATAGTTTATTCTTGATGATGCATTATCTAGGAACAGACATTAAGGACATTAACCAATTAAATAAAGCGGCTATTGATCAAGGTATCAATAAGTTCCGTGAACTCAGAGATAATGGAAACATTAGAACATTCTTCGCTGACTCTGCTTCTATTGCTGAAGCAATTGGAAACGAAGAGGTCTGGGCTTCAATTTGTTGGAATGAAACATCATGGGAGACTGGTTACCCAATGATGCGTCCTGTTGAAGGAACTATGACATGGGCATGCGGACTTGCAATTGCGACAGGTGCAAATCTAGATGTTGCTTATGACATGATTAACGCTGCAACTAGTGCCGAAACTTCAGCTTATCTATTAAGCGAATGGGGTTATGGACACTCTAACCAAAAAGGCTTTGGCTCACTTACCGCAGATGAGTTAGCTGAAAGAGGAGTTGCTCCAAACCCAGCTGAACACTTAGCGAATGGTGCGTTCTCAGTAATGCCACCAGATGATGTAACGGATTACATGGAAGCTCAGTGGGCAGAAATGACTGCTGGCGGTTAATCTTAAATTTGTGAAATCATTAATAGCCTGTTCTCTTATTGAGAGCAGGCTATTTTTTTTGCAGTAAGCTAATATCTTCTAAACTGATACTTATAAAACAAGTATTGTTCTCAAATGACTGATTATCAAAGTGCTGGGATGATACAGTTATTACTTTATTTATTCCTGATACCTCAACATAAAATCTTGTCATTTCTCCTAAGTAGGAAGTCTGATTTATTTTTGCTTCTAAGCAAATATCCCAATCAGATTTATCTCTAGAAATCATCATTGACTCTGGTCGAACACTACAAACAACATCAGATGAATTCTCTGGAATATTTAGATTATTCTTGACTTTAAAATCACCAAGATCTTCAATCGCAACATTGATGTGATCGCCATCTTTTGACTTTGTAGATGCTTTTAAAAAGTTTGTTTCTCCAATGAAATCACTTACAAAAATATTTTCTGGGTTCTTATAAAGTTCATTTGGAGCAGAAAGTTGTTGTATCTTGCCTTCACTCATAACAGCAACTCTATCAGACATACTTATGGCTTCTTGTTGATCATGAGTAACAAATACAAAGGTAATTCCAATTTCTTTCTGTAGCGTTCTCAATTCAAGTTGCATTTCGTCTCTTAATTTTTTATCTAATGCTCCAAGAGGCTCATCCAATAAAAGAACTTTTGGTTGTCTAACTAGAGCTCTTGCTAACGCAACACGCTGTCTTTGCCCACCAGATAATTGGCCACTGAATCTTTCCTCATAACCCTCAAGCTTTACAAGGGCTAAAACATCATCAACTCTTTTTTTAATTTCGTCATCAGTCAAACCAAGTTTTCTTAATCCAAATTTTATATTTTGCTCAACATTAATGTGAGGAAATATGGCATAGTTTTGAAATACCATATTTGTAGGTCTTTTATCAGGAGGCAATGCAGTGATATCACTGCCATCGATTAATAAATTACCATTTGTTGGATATTCAAATCCTGCTAACAATCGGAGTAAAGTTGTCTTTCCACATCCTGATGGACCTAACAAAGAAAAGAACTCTCCTTCTTTAATTGAAAAAGAGACGTCATCAACTGCTTTGACATTTCCAAAATGTTTTGAAATTCCGTTTATCTGAATAAAATTTTCGTTCATATTTTTTATAATTTAATAGCTATGTCCTGTTTCTCTTTGCCTTGTCCAACATTTCTCAGCCAGAATGCTAACAAAACAATAAAAGTAGTAAACACAATTATTACTGCCCCCAAAGCAAGTACATGTGGGAGTTTTTTTACAAATCGCATTTGATTCCACATATACATTGGTAAAGTTGCATCACTGCCAGATAAAAAGAATGCCAGAATAAATTCATCAAAGGATATAATAAAGCTTAACAATAAAGCTGCTATTATACCTGGTAAATATAAAGGAAGTGATACTCTATAAAAAGTTCCCCATGCATTTTCCCCTAAATCACGTGAAGCTTCTTCTAAAGAAAAGTCAAAACCTTCTATTCGCGCAATCAATATCAACATTGCAAATGGAGTACAAAACAATATGTGTCCTATAGTTACTGGAACCAGACCCAATGGAAAACCAAGGTTGATCCATATAATTAATATTGATACTGCTAAAATAATTTCTGGTATTAAAAACGGCATCATTATGGCTCCGTAAGAAACATTCTGACCCCTAAATTTATATCTAACAAATGCCTTTGCGGCGAGAAGTGCAATTGCTGTACTTACAACGCTTGCAACAACGCCAACTTTAACGCTCGCCCATAAAGCTTTATGTAAGTTCCGCTTTGACCACATTTCCTCATAATGATCTGTGGTAAATCCTGCTAATGGAAATGACATATAATTTGCATCATTAAAACTGAAAATCGGTAAAAAAAGAACCGGTATATAGAGAAAACCAAAATATATTAATGTGTAAACTAGCAGTGAATTGTTTTTTTCATTCATGATTTAAGAAAGCCTCTGTGTAAGTCTTTTTGTTGTGTATGAGACAATTGCTGTTATGAGAATAACGGTCGTCAGCATGATTGTGGCTGATGCCGCTCCAAGTGGTATATTGTTTATTTTTCCGAAATAAGCTTGGATCATATTTGATAACATTCTTCCTTCAGTACCCCCAATTAAGGCAGGCGTTACATAATCACCTACAGTTGGAATAAATATTATTAAAATCGCACCAATGACACCTGGTAAGGATAGAGGAAATGTCACTTTCCAAAATACTTCAAATTTTGATAAACCGAGATCTCTTGCAGCTTCAATATATGAAAAGTCTATTTTCTCAAGAGACACGTAAAGTGGTAATAAAGCAAATGCTGCCCAAGCATGTGTTAGAGTAATAATAACAGCTTCCTCCGAGTACATAAGAAATGTAAGAGGCTCACTAATAATGCCTGCGCCTAATAATGTTGAATTGAAAACTCCTTTAGTGCCCAGTATGATTTTCCAAGAAAATACTCTTAATAGGTATGAAGTCCAAAAAGGTAAGGTTAATAAAACTAACCATAACATTTTGTTTTTTTTCACATAAAAAGCGATGTAATAGCATACAGGGTAAGCTGTTAGAAGAGTGATCAGTGTTACAATGAATGATATTTTAACTGACTTAATGAGAAGTGAGACCAGCAAACTTTTTTCAAAAAAGTCAATATATCGCTGAAATGTTGGAGTGAAATCAATCTCCATCATGCTTACTTGTGTAAAAGAACTAAAACTTAGCATTAATGCCATAGGAATAAGCATTACGAGAATTATTAAAAATAATGCAGGAGACAGTAATGAATATGCTTTTGCATTATCACTCTTAGAGTACAAATTTCGCCAAGCTTGAAACATAAGAAAATTTTAATTTATATAAATAATAGATGCAATTTATATTTCTTTTTTGCTTCTATCCGTGAGATTAGCATACCACAAATATAATCTTAAATACCAAAGTCTTAAAAATCCAAATGGGATTTTAGGTGAAAGGCCCTGATAGACTTTTGAAATGTTAGTCTCTCCACTATTTGACTCGTAAATCATTTCAGCTAATTTTTTACCACAATACACAGTTGTATTATTACCATTAGCTTGATAGCCGTATGAAAAATATACAGACTTATCTTCTTCTAATGCACCAAATGCCGGAACAAAGTCACGTGTCATAACAACGGTGCCTCTCCAATAATGATCAATATCGACCTCGTCCCAATTTGGGAATACCCCGCGAAATTTTTTTGTCATGAATTCTTGCATTCTCTCTGCGCTCTTTTCATCACCGTAGGTGTCACCTCTTGTTCCAAATAACATCCTGTTTGAAGGCATTCTTCTATAGTAATACAAGATCTCTCTGGAGTTGCAGATTGGATTAAGAGTTTTATAGTTTTGTAGTTTGAACTCATCTTCTGACATTTCTCTAGTAACAATTATATTAGATAAAACAGGCATCATTCTATTTGCAAAACTTGGATGAAGAGACTCATCTGTATATCCATTTGTTGCAACAACAACCTTATTTGCAGTAATCGATCCGCTATCTGTAATTAATTTATGTGAACCGTTTCTTTCCCATTTTTTCACTCTAGAAAAGCTATGAAGTTTTGCTCCCACATCTACAGTTGCTGATGCAAAACCATTCATAAAAGCCATTGGGTTCATTGCAAATCCTGCTTCAGTAAAAACAGCTCCAAATTGTTCTGTTGATTGATGTCCAACTTCATCAAACTCCTCTTTGGGTATCCACTTGGTGTTAATACCAAAATATTTTTTAAGATCGTTGCCCCACTCCTTTAGTTCCTCACTGCTATCAGGGTGATGAGCAACATCTAAATTGCCTGTGCCAGTTTTTTCACATTCAATATTATTTTCTGAAATAAGTGAGGATAAAAGTTCAACACCTTCAATTTGAGAAGAAAAAAATTTCTTTGTTTCATCCAGGCCAAACTTTGCAATCAGTTGGTTGACCGATAGTTTTGTTGCGGGCAAACAACAAAAACCAGCATTCCTTGCACTGCTTGCAAATCCAAAATGCCCTGCCTCTAGTAATCTTACGTCACCGCTGTAATTTTTTGCAATGTGATAAGCTGTACTTATTCCAGTAAAGCCGCCACCTATTACACAAACATCACAGCTTTCATCAGTTGTGAGCTTAGGATATTTGTCTTGTTCTATTTGACTGACTTTTTCCCAATAACTTTTAACTGGCTTATTAACGTCGTAAATATCTTTGTTATAAAGTTGCTTCATACTCTCTCGCTCAGAGATTATGGTAACTGCATGTTGGTAAAATACCAATTATAAAAGTAAGTTACCGCTGACTCATTTTCAGATAAAACTCCAGGTTTAAAAGACTGTGATAGAAGGCCTTCCTGGTTATTTTCAATTATTGTTGTATCATGCGCCGTGGTAACATCCCAAATATAGCTGACTTCCTCGGGCTTAAAGTCTTTATTCTCCTCGGCTTCCTCGTTTACGAGCCATATGAGTTCCACTTCAGACTCTAGAAGTGAGATGGGTTTAAAAATAAACATGACGCCAAAATCATTTGTGAAATAACAACAGCCAAATGGATTAAAGCTTACTTGGGTTAATCCTCCATCAAAATCTTTAAACTGTCCCATTAGTGAAGAAGCTGGCTTTCCATCTTTGGTTTGTGATAAGTTTCCGTTTCCAATTGGAGTTCTGTCAACATATCTGTTTAATCCTTTTTTTAATCCTTCTTCTGTTTCAAGATAAACCTCAGACGGAGTACCATTTTTTCTACATTCCTCGACCCAAGGTTTAATTTTATTTAGATATTCATCAGTCTCTTTTTGAGGCGCAGTACCTATTCCAGCACCCATTGCGACAACCCAGTCTTTATCCTGTACTGCACAAAGCTCTGGATGTGCTGTAGGACAGTGATAACACTCCTGAAAATTTTCAAGAACTAATTTAAAATTTGCATGAGTTGGATATTTTTTTCTTATCGCAATTTTTGACTTACTCGTCTGATGAAATTCCATCATTTCTTTTAGAGGCTCAATGAATTCATCAAAATTCATTGGTTCTTCCAATGATAAGTTAATAAATATTAATCCTTCATAAATTTTAAGATGGCACTCTCTAAGACCCCACTCTTCTTTTTTAAAATTCTCCGGCATAAAACGTGCAGCTTTAAGCTCACCTTCTGCTGAAAAACTCCAAGCATGATAGGGACACACTAAAAGTTTTTTTGATCCCTCTTCATCTAAACAAATTCTTGATCCTCGATGAGTACAAACATTATAAAATGCTCTTACTTCATTGTCTCTTCCTCTAATAACTATGATGGACTCCTTTTCAGCATCAAAAACAAAATAATCACCTGGATTAGGAATACGACTGATGTGATCTACCATTAACCACTGTTTGAAATAAATTCGCTTCATCTCTTCGGAAAAAATATTCGAATCTGTATAAAAGTCTTGGGGTAAGGTTTTACCCTCCTGATAGTTTTTTAGCAGATGGTTAAACTCAAGCATTTATTTAAGATGCAGACCAAAGGCCTTCTTTCTTGATGTCGTCTGTAGCTAACTCAATTCCTTTTCTGAGTATACTTACAAGATCATCTATCTGTTCCTTAGTGATGATCAAAGAAGGAGACATGACACACGTATTAAATAGCGGTCTAACAATTAAACCAAGATTTTGACAATGAGAATTGATGCGAGAAGCGATCTCGTATTGTAAATTCAGAGGATCTTTTTTTTCTTTACTGATTACACATTCAACAGCCGCCATTAATCCCTCGCCACGTACATCGCCAACAATCGGTAGATCAATTAATTCACTTAATTTAGATTGAAAATAGGGGCCGACTTCCTGTACATGTTCAAGGAGGTTATTTTTTTCAATATAATCAAGTGTTGCTGTTGCTGCTGCCATACTCACTGGGTGACCCGAGTCAGTAAATCCATTTGAAAATATAACTTTTTCTTTATTATCAAGTTGAGACATAAGCTTTTCAGAAATAACAACTGCACCACAAGGTACGTATCCTGAAGTAATCCCTTTTGCTAAAAGGATGATATCAGGTTCTAAATCGAAATAATTTTCTGAAGCGAATATATGACCTAACCTTCCAAATCCGGTTACTATCTCATCAGAAATATAAATAACATCGTACTTAGTGCAAATTTCTCTTGTCTTTTTGTGATATCCTTTAGGGGGAACAATTACCCCACCTGATGCTAGGATTGGCTCTGCAATAAATGCTGCGACCTTATCTTGACCAAGTTCTAAAATTTTATTTTCTAACTCTTTAACTTTTAAATCACAGAATTCTTCATCACTTAAATCATCTGGTTTTTTAAACGGATTTGGTGCAGACAAATGATGGACTAAGTTATCTGCAAAATCAAAGTTGTTTTTATCTCTTTCTTTACCTGAGCATGAAGCCCCTAAAAATGTACTACCGTGATATGCATCATGACGTGAGATAATTTGTTTCTTATCTCTTAACCCACGAACATTATTATAAAACATTACAAATCTTAATGCAGAGTCTACCGCTGAAGATCCTCCGGACGTGAAAAAAACTCTTTTAAGATCACCGGGCGCATATTTAACAAGTCGTGAAGCATAGTTATATGCAATCTCAGTGGACTCCGTGAATGGGCTGGCGTAGGGCATTTTTGTAATCTGATTATAAACAGCATCAGCAATTTCTTTTACGCCATGTCCTACGTTAACATTCCACATTCCTCCAGGACCATCAATAAGCTGTCTTCCTGTTTGATCGTAAAGATAAATTCCTTTTGACTTATCAATGAATGTCCTACTGTCTTCACCGCGATACTCAAGATACTGCCATGGGTATAGAATTCTATCGTCGAGAGTATTAAGGAGATCTTTTTTTTCGGGAATCGGAGTTGATTTGGGCATATTGAAGTATAGCCTATATTGAACAGCTGTTCAATAATTGAATTTTAAAAAAACAGCCTATTTTTGGCTATTCATAAAGGTCTGCAGGTACTTTATTACGTCTTTCAGGGCTAAAAAATTGTCTTTTTACAACCTTACACTTTGCCCATATTTTTTTATATTCCAATTCCTCTGGGTGATAAATTTCTGCAAAAATATTTTCTTTAATCTTAATTCCATATGGACGCTTTAGAGACGCAAGTGCAACGTTTCTTTTCATAGTAGGTGACCACATTGCTGCCGTAACAATGCCTATATCTTCTTTTTTTTCATTATAAATCACAGAGCCTACTGCGGGCTTATCGCCATCTATGTCTAGTCCAACTAAACATCTTTCAGAATTACCTGTCTCTTTTTCTTTCTTTAAAGCGCGTTTACCGACAAAGTAACTTTCTTTATTGAGATGAACAAGCCAACCCATTCCAATTTCATACGGTGAACGCATTCTCACTGGCCTTAGGGAGTCTTCAGCTGCCATAAAATCAGTATTGGTTTGAATAAAGCCAGCTTCAATCCTTGTCATCTCAAGAGCATGCATGCCAAAAGGTCTTATCTTTAATTCTTTTCCAGCTTCCATGATACTATCCCACATGTTTTCTGCATTAGCTGGATCAGTCCATAATTCATATCCTAAATCACCTGTGAAGCCTGTTCGTGAGATCAAAACATCATATCCATTAATATTATATTGTTTCATTCCAAATGGTTTTAATAATTCAAGATCATCTGCTCCATAGTTTTTTAGTGTTGAACAAGAAGTAGGTCCTTGGATTGCTAATGCAGCCGTTGTGTCTGTTGCATCCTCAAAAGAAACATCAAAACCTTCAGCAGAGTCATGTAGCCAATTATAGATCTTTACTGCACAGCAAAGCATGAATTTTGTATTCGAAAATTTAAATATGGTACCATCGTCCATCACTTTACCATCTTCATTACACCAAATTATGTATGCTACTGTATTGTCTTCCATCTGTGATAAATCTCTTGTTACAAGATAATCAACAAATTTATTAGCATCGCTGCCATTGATCATATATTTACACATAGGTGTGAGATCCATAACTGAGGTGCCATTTCTAGCAGCAGTATATTCCAACTCAGTTGTTGAGTATTCTGTGGGTACGGTAAAACCGTTCCAGTTATAATATTTATTTGTTCTTGAAGCTAAGCTTGTTCTAGAGTGAAAAGGGGTTTTTTTAAGTGCTGTAAATCTTAAATCTCTATTCATATTTATGCGTCCTCCAAGATAGCTTGAGCTGCATTTTTTCCTGGAATTCCAGTTAAGCCTCCACCCGGATGAGTACCCGCACCACACATATATAGTCCGTCAAGATGGGTTCTATATTGTGATGCCCCAGGAATTGGTCTGAGCATAAAAAGCTGATCGATTTGGATTTCTCCATGATGCCAATGTCCGCCTGAGACATAAAAATTTTTCTCTATGTCGTCGGGAGTAACAATTGTTTTAGTCTCTATACAGCTTTGAATATCAGGTGCATATTTCCCTATTAATTTTATAACGGCATCTACATAGTTATCTTTAATTTTATCCCAACCCTCCTGCGCACCGTAGGAAGCATATTGAACTTGAATATCTAATACAGGATTACTCTGGTCAGAATTTTTTAGTTTCATTTCTAAAATAGGTTCCATAGAAAGTTTATCAAACTTACTTGGATTAAATGCCTCTTCTATATAATCAATTGAAGGAGCAATTACCATTCTACTCTCTAAATCATTTTTATCGCAGTTAATAAATTCAGGTTGTTTATTGAGACTTAATGATAATTTTGCAACTTTTCCTTTTGATCGATGATGTTTGATTCTTCTTTTCACATCAGTGTCTAAATTCTCAGTTCCTAAAAGACAGAAATAAGTCGATCTTGGATCTGCATTAGAAATAATTTTTTTTGCATAAATTTTTTCACCGCTATGAAGTTCAACTCCTATTGCTTTATCATTTTCAGTAATGCATCTTTTAACCGATGAAGACGTTTTAATTTCAACTTTATTTTTATTACTGATATCTAACAAAGTATCTACAAAAGCTTTACTGCCACCATCAATTTCATATATTCCCCCAAAGATTGAGTTGTCATGTGTGGCCATGCGATAAAGTAGATTAATTAATGAACCGGGTGATCTTGGGCCCAAGTTAGAACCAAGCACCGCGTCATGGGCGATTAGGCCTTGCAAAAGAGTATTTTCAAAATTGTCTTCCAATTCGTCCGCAATATTAAGCCCTATCATTCTTGCAAACTCATTAAATTTTTTCTTTCCAAGCATTCGAACATTCATGCCTAGTTTGAATAATTTAAAATAATCAGAGAAAGTATTGTTCATGACCCTTGGTGGTGAAGCCATCATGAAAGAACCTAAAGCCTTTGAAAAGGAAGACATTTTATCATGAAATTCTACATATCTGTCTGCATCCTTCGAAGAGAAACCAGAAATAACTTTATGGTCAATATGTTGGTTTCCAACTAGGCGAATATGTTGACCAGACTCTGACAGTGCGATCGTAGACTTTGCTTTATACTTTACTGGCAGTCCACCAAGAGAGCTTGATACGCTCAGCGGTATCTGAGGAACGAAGTTAGTTATACTTTCTTCAACAAGTCCCCCGCAATTCTCACGTGCCTCACAAATCAGAACTTTACGGTTTTTTTTTGCGAGAATATTAGCGCAAACAAGACCGTTATGGCCTGCGCCAATAACTATTACGTCATAATTGTCTGACATTAATAATAATTACCTGTTTGAGGAATATTCATATCAATTAGAACCTCCCTTGCAGCATTCGCTCCTGGTGCACCCATAACTCCACCACCTGGATGAGTTGATGAACTGCACATATACATATTTTTAAGTGGTGTTCTGTACTGTGCATAGCCAGGCACAGGTCTATTAAACATGAGTTGATCCATTGTTAATTCACCTTGAAAGATGTTTCCTTCTGTCAATCCCACTTCATTGTCTAATTCTAATGGAGTACGAACTTCGTAGTGGTTAATTAAATCTTTAAAATTAGGAGAAAACTCAGCAATACAATCAACAATATGTCTTCCAAATTCTTGCTTTCTTTCTTCATTCCATCCGCCGTTTGCAAGATTGAATGGAACATATTGAATAAAGACAGACATATAATGCTTTCCCGGTGCTGCCATTGTTGGATCGCTTTTAGAAGGAATACACATATCTACATAAGGATTTCTTGACCATTCACCTCGTTTCCAATCGTCATAGGCTCCTTCCATTTCTTCAATAGTTTCTGTGAAGTGCATATCACCTCCACCACCTGGATCACCCTCTGGAATACATGGGAATTCAGGAAGGCCGTCTAGGGCAATATTAAGTTTTCCCGATGAGCCTCTAATTTTAAAGTTTTTTACTCTTTCAACAAATTCACCAGGTAAAGAGCTTTCTTCAGTAATTTTTAAGAATGTTCTTTTAACATCTAAGTTAGATACAATTTTTTTTGCGTAATATTCATCACCTTTTTTGGTAGCAACTCCAATCGCACGACCATTTTTAGTAATGACATTAACGACTTCATTATCTGGTTTTACTTCACCACCGTGAGCGTTGAGGCAGCCTGTCATTGCTTTTGTAATAGAGCCCATACCTCCTCTTGAATATCCCCACGCTCCAACTGAACCATCTACTTCTCCCATATAATGGTGCAGTAATACGTAAGCAGAGCCAGGTGAGCAAGGACCAAGAGCAGTTCCAATAATTGCACTTCCAGCTAAGTGTGCTTTTGTAATATCGCTTTCAAAATATTCATCTAAATAGTCTCTGATGCTCATTGTATAAAACCGAATAGTGTCATAAATTTCTTTTTCACCAAGTCCACCTAACTCGTCTTTAGCTGCAAAATGTTTTGCAAACTCCAGGGCGCCAAATAAATCTTTTGGTTTAAAAGAAGTTAAATCAGGCGGTGTCATTTTTAATAGCGGTTTGATAATTTTGCATTGCCTCAAGACATCACGACTGTACCTTTCATAGGCCTCCGCATCTTTGTGAGAATGTCTTCTGATAGAATTGATCGTCATATCATGATCATGATAGTGGGCATAGTAGTCCCCATTTCTCATCATTGTTGCGCTACCTTCGTAAGGAATAATTTGTAAACCATATTTGTAGAGTTCAAGATCACGCATGATCTCAGGTCTTAGTAAGCTGCAAACATATGAACAGTTAGAATATTTCCATCCAGGATAGAGCTCGCGACTAACAGCAGCCCCTCCAATCCATTCATTTTTTTCTAGAACAACAACATCTAGTCCTGCCTTCGCCATATAACTAGCAGCGGTCAAACCATTATGACCCGCTCCAATTACGATTACATCGTGTGTATTTTTTGCCATAAAATAAAGAATATTTAGGAATCATGATAATAAAAATTGAATGATTATTCAATACAAAACTATCTTTAATAGTTATCTTTGTGTATTGTTTATTCAATATGATGAAGGCTTTAGTTAATAAAAAATCTTCAGAACAGGCCAGTGAAACTGAGATTTCTGTTAATCATCAAAAGTTGATTGACGCTACGATAGAAACAATTGCAAAAAGAGGCCTAGCGGATACTACGATTGCTCATGTAGCAAAAAGAGCTAAAGTTTCTCAAGGTTACGCAAACTTTAGATTTAAGTCGAAAGATAATTTATTAATAAGTTCGCTGCAGTATTTATCTGATGAATACAAAAAGTCATGGCAAAAGATTTTTGAGGAAAAGAACATAGATCCAATTGATAGAATAATACGTATAATTCAAAATGATTTCAGCTCAAAAATTGCCAACAGAAATAAAATTTCAGTATGGATTGCGTTTTATAGTGAGGTGAAATTTAGACCTTCTTATTTAGCGATTTGTCAAAGACAAGATGAAATTTATTCTCAACAAATGGAAAAGTTAGTAAGTGAAATTAATAAGATTGCTAATCAAAAGGAATTTACTCCAAAAGAAGTAAGTGAAACCTATCATTCCATGGTTGATGGTTTGTGGCAGCGAATATTGTTTGATCCAAAGATATACACAAATGAATTTTGTAAAAATTTAGTGCTTAAATATTTTAAAAGCATCTATGTTAATGAAGATAGGTTTGCATGAACACTACAGTTCAGAATCTTTTAGGAACAAATTACAAGACATATATTGTCCTATTTCTTTGCGCATTAATTATTGGTATTAAGCTTGGTACTTTAATTCCTCTACTTGCACTTATTTTAGAAGCACGAGGATATAGCAATACTGAAATTGGCCTCAATGTAGTAGCACAGCCTCTTGCTGTAATATTATTTGTAAGAATAACACCAATAATTATTCACAAGATAGGTTTAGCGAAATCAATTATCATTGCTCAAATATTTACAATAATTCTTTATTTTACTTTTCCAATTTTTGATAGTTTGACAGCTTGGTTTGTTATCAGATTCATAATTGGTTTTGCTGGAGCGCTTGCTTGGAATGCATTTGACACATGGATGCTGTCAATGGCTGATGATACAAATCGCGGCAAAATAGTAACGATTTATAACACAGTATTTGTAATCGGTTTTGCAAGTGGCCCGATGGTATTGTCCCTAACCGGAATTGAAGGCTGGTTACCTTTTATTGTTATTTCTTCTCTTTCTTTTATCGCAATTTTACCGCTTATTATGCTTGAGATTGAAGACCCGAAATTACCTGATAAAAAGTCTCTTCCAGTATTTGCGGCTATCATTGCAGCTCCAACTATTTTTGGCGCAGCTATTTTATGCGGTTTAGATGATGTAATGTTTGTATCTTTCTTTCCCATTTTCATGATTAAGAACCAATTTACTCAAGAGATTGCATTGCAATATGTAACTATTACTCTTGTAGGAGGTGTGATGTGCCAACCCTTGATTGGTGTATTGCTGGACAAATTTAATAAAAGACTGCTATTGAATATAGCAGTTTTAATTACGTTCTTTTGTCCAATTCTATTCGCTATCTATCTAGATAATTTTTATGTAATGGCAGCGAGCTGTTTTATATGGGGTGGCGCTGCTAGTGGACTTTTTGCAATTTCACTTACTATGCTTGGTGAGAGATATAGCGCATCTCAAGTTGCAGGTGCTACAGCAATTCTTGTAATGGTCTTTGAGGTTGGCTCGCTTATTGGTCCTTTAATTGGAGGTAGAGTCATGGATGCAGTTGGACCAATGGGCTTTATCTATACAGTTACATCTTTTACTTTTATTTTCTTAGTGATATCAATATATCGAACGATTTGGAGATAAAGTATATGTCAGATGATTTACAAATAAAAATTGCTCAACCAGATGATTTCGAAAAAATTGGTGAGGTCTTTGATTTATATCGGCAGTTTTATAAAAAGGAGTCAAATGTAGAAGCCTGTAAAAACTATATTAAGGAACGCCTCAGTAATAAAGAGGCACAAATATTTTATATTGAAAATGAAAAAGAATGTATGGGCATGACCCAGTTGTACACAACTTTTGACTCACTAGAGTTGAGTAAAAAAATAATACTCTACGACTTGTATGTGAGATCTGAATATAGAAATAAAGGTATTGGACGTATGCTGATGAATGCTGCAAAAAGTTTTGCGGAAGAAAAAGGTGTAACGAGTGTTGAGTTATCAACTGCTATAACAAATAAAAACGCTCAAAGTCTCTATGAGTCATTAAATTATCAACGAGATACCGAATACTACGATTACTATCTACAGATTAAGTAAGTTTTATTTTGAAATATGATTTAGTGTTTGGTCCAGCGAGGTTTTTAGCTTTTCACAAAGTTCATCCACATGGTTATTATTGAATATAAGAGGCGGGCAGAAGATCATGCCATCTCTTACAGCTCGCATTACTAAACCGTTTTCAATACAATAGTCTCTGCAAATCGTTCCAACTGTGCCAGTGTCTTCAAACATTTCTTTAGTTTCTTTATCTTTCACTAATTCCACAGCTCCAATAAAACTCTTCATTCTAACTTCACCAACTAAAGGGTGCTTTTCAATTTCACGCATTTGCTGCTCCAGATAAACCGAAACATTTCGTGATTGTTCAATAAGATTTTCTTCTTTGATAATTTTAAGATTTTCAAGGCTCACAGCACAAGCTACTGGGTGGCCTGAATAAGTATAACCGTGATAAAATTCGCCACCTTCATTAATTAAAGTTTCACAAACTCTGTCGCAAATCATGATGCCAGACAGTGGAATATATCCTGAGGTAATCCCTTTGGCCATCGTGATTATGTCAGGTTTGATGTTATAAGTATCTGATCCAAACCAGTTTCCAGTTCTACCAAATCCACAGATGACTTCATCAACTACAAGAAGAATGTCATATTTTTTACAAATTTCTTGAACTCTTGGCCAATAGGTATCAGGTGGAATGATAACTCCTCCAGCTCCTTGAATTGGTTCTCCTATAAACGCCGCAATATTATCTGAGCCAATTTCATTTATTTTTTCTTCAATTTTATTAGCTGCATGAATACCAAAGTCATCATGAGACATATCGCCTCCATACTTGTACCAATAAGGGGGCAACACATGTTCAAAACCAGGCATCATATCCCCTTGAGCATGCATCGCTGTCATGCCGCCCAAACTCATTCCAGTCATCGTACTTCCGTGATAAGCATATTCTCTGCTAATAAATGTTTTTTTATTTGGCTTGCCTTTTAAATCCCAATATCTCCTTACCATTCTTACAACAGTATCGTTGGCTTCAGAGCCGCTTGAAGAAAAGAATGCATGATTTAGATCGTGTGGACTAATTTCAGCTAACTCTTTAGCAAGTTCAATTGATGGCGGTGTCGCTGTTTTAAAAAAAGAATTATAATAAGGTAGTTCTTGCATTTGCTTATAGGCAACATCTGCAAGATTCTTTCTTCCATAACCTACATTTACACACCATAAGCCAGACATGGCATCAAGTAACTGTTTATCATCTGATGTAGTAAGGTGAACACCATCTGCTTTTGTAATGATGATACTACCTTCTTTTGCAAGCGACTTATAATCAGTAAAAGGATGCAGATGATGAGCTGTATCAATTTCCTGCCATTGCTTTGTTGTACGATTTAGATAAGCCATAATTATTTAAAAGCCTGTATACCTGTTAAGTTTCTTCCCATAATTAAAGTATGCACATCGTGTGTACCTTCATATGTCTTTACGGTTTCCAAATTTACCATGTGTCTCATTACATGATACTCATCTGAAATACCGTTGCCACCAAGAATATCTCTCGCACTCCTACAAATATCTAAACTTTTTCCAACATTATTTCTTTTTATGAGACTTACCATATTGCTATCTGACTGATCTTCATCCATCAGACGCCCAACTCTAAGTGCAGCCTGCAGACCTAAAGCAATTTCTGTCTGCATATCAACTAACTTAGACTGAACAAGCTGAGTGCCAGCAATAGGTTTTCCAAACATCATTCTATCCAACGCGTATTGTCTAGCTGTTGCAAAACAAAACTCTGCTGCTCCTAGAGCACCCCATGAAATTCCGTATCTTGCACTATTTAAGCATTGAAAAGGTCCGCCCAAGCCTGATGCTTTTGGTAAAACTTTATCTTCCGAACAAAAAACATTTTCCATAATAACTTGCCCCGTTGCTGAAGCGCGCAAAGATAATTTACCTTCAATTTTAGGTGTTGATAGGCCTTTGGACTCTCTGTCCACAATAAATCCTCTGATTACATTATCTTCATCCTTGGCCCAAACAATAATTACATCTGCGAAGGGTGCATTACTGATCCATGTCTTGGTACCAGTCAATTCATAACCCCCTTTGACTTTTATCGCTTTGGTTTTCATTGCACCAGGATCACTACCTGCATCAGGCTCAGTCAGACCGAAGCTTCCAATGATTTCCCCTTTTGCAAGTCTTGGTAAATATTCTTCTTTTTGCGCATCAGTACCAAATTGATATATAGGAAACATAACAAGACTTGTTTGAACCGACATGATAGATCGGTATGCACTATCAATATTTTCAATTTCTCGAGCAATAAGCCCATAAGAAACGTAATTTGTGCCCGCACATCCATATCCATGTAAATAAGAACCTAGAATTCCAAGCTCACCCATTTCATTGAAAATCTCTCTACTGAAATTTTCATTTCTGTTGTCCTCTATGATTCTAGGTAAGAGTTTTTCCTGGCAATAAGATCTCACTGACGACTTTAAAATTTTCTCTTCACTCGAAAGTTGATCATCGATGACCAAGACGTCATCCCATGCAGACATTGCTTTATGTTGTGATTGTTTATCTTGAATATTTATAACCATTAAAGTTGTTATATGATATTATCCTGATATTAGTAAACTAATTTTTTTATGGATACTCAAAATAAGCCACTAATTGCTGTATTTGCCGACGTAATTGAAAAAGCTGAATTGCATCGGACATATCATGCGTCAGGAACGAACTATATAAAAGCTGTGGCTGAAGCTACTAGCTGTATACCTGTCATTTTACCAGCCCTTGGCTCAACAATTGACTACAGAAACACTCTGAGAAAATTTGATGGGGTGATGCTAACAGGCAGTCTCTCAAACGTTTATCCTGAGTTTTATAATAAAGACAAAATAGTTGAACCATTAGACATCGATCGAGATAAGACTGTTCTACCTATGATTGATTTCATATTTAAAAATGAAATTCCTATGTTAGCTATTTGTAGGGGCTTTCAAGAAGTTAACGTTGCAATGGGGGGCTCTCTTCACGCAGATATTCATGATGTACCAGGAAGAATGGATCACAGGTGCCCAGAATCTGATGATCCAGAAGTACAATTTTCAAAACAGCATGAAGTTTATTTAACTGAGAATGGAAAATTTGAAAAGTTGGCCGGTACACCAACTATAGAGGTAAATTCACTTCATACTCAAGGAATCGATAAAATTGCAAATAATCTGGTTATTGAAGGTGTCGCTAAAGACGAAACAGTTGAAGCTATCAGTTTATCAAATTACAGCGGTTACTTTTATGGAGTTCAATGGCATCCAGAGTATTCAGCAACTACAGATGACTTTTCAAAAAAATTATTTGCAAGTTTTAGTGAGTCTGTCGAAAAAAATAGTCTCAGTAAAATTAAATAAAAAAATTACTGTAAACTACTGTCCCAATCGTAAGTAAAGCAAGAATAATCACTACAGCTTGTCTTATTACATTTTTATTACTTAAAAAATTAAATATTAAGCTTCCGGACCAACACCATATAGAATGAGAAATTGACTGAATGAAAAAAAATGTCCCTGCAACAATAATGACTTCCAATACCCAGCTTGAAGAAGTGTATGTATTCCCAAAGGAAGTGAATTGTGTATAAGCAGCGATTACCATCGCCCAACCTTTAGGATTTAACGGGTGAACCAGTAAACCATTTAAAAAATTAGGTGTCTTTTCATTTTGTTCACCTCCAGTTGATTGAAAATTCAAAAAAAGTATTTTCCATGAAAGCCAGCATATATAGGCTGTGCCAATTACTTTAATAATACTCACCAATATCGGGTTTGAGTTCAAAAGAGTTAAAAATCCAATTCCTAAACCAATTGTTAAAAACAATTTCCCACAGGTAACGCCTATAACAAAAGGTACTGACTTGTAAAATCCATGTTGGGCTCCAGCGCTCATTAGTAATAAATTTGCGGGGCCAGGCGTTATAACCATAATGGTCGCAAAAATAAATAATGCAGAATAAAGTGATAAGGTCATTTTCTTCTAGCTTGAGCAATTTTTGACGCCGACTTCAAAGCTGCTATTAAGCTATTGGGTGATGCAATGAATTTCTTTGCAATATCCAGACCGGTTCCGTGGTCTGGGCTTGTTCTTACAAATGATAGTCCAGCCGTATAGTTGACTGTCTCATCAAAACTTATCATCTTTACAGGTATCAAAGCTTGATCATGAAACATACAAATAAAAATGTCGTATTTATTTTGATTATTTTTTATAAATGCTGAGTCAGCAGGCAAAGGCCCCTCAACAGATATTTTCTTTTTTTTACAATACTTAATAGCCGGTAAAATTTTTACTTTTTCATCATCACCAATTAGTCCACCGTCACCTGCATGTGGATTTAAAGCTGTAACAGCTATTCGAGGTTTTTTGATTTTAAAATCTTTTCTTAAACTTACATTGGCATTAATGATGGCTTTAATTATATTTTTTTTATTTATTTTGTTAGAAACTTTATTAATTGCAATATGAGTTGTTAGAGGAATAGTTTTCAAATTTTTATTCATCATCATCATTAGTTGATCATTTGTTCTATCCTTTTTTGCAAGGTACTCTGTATGACCTTTGAAATTTTTGACTTTTTTTCCAATTACATCTTTGTTAATTGGATTAGTTACAATTGCTGCAACTTCTCCATTTTTTGCGAGTTTAACTGCAAGATCAATTGATGTTAAAATAGACTTAACATTAGATAAATTTTTTTTTCCTAATTGTGTATTTTTACTAATTTTTATTGGCAAGACTGCTAAATAATTCTTTGGTAATTTTTTAACTTCTGATGGACTACTTATTTCTCTAACTTTCAATTTTGATTTCATTTTTTTTAAGATTTTTTTTACAAAATCTATATCGTGAATAATAAAAAAATCTGGTTTTTTTATTTTTTTTATTTTTGCCCTGATTGCAATCTCAGTGCCAACTCCAGATGGATCACCCATTGTTAAAGCTATAATATTTGAATTTGAACTCATTAAAATATCCCTAGAAATTTCTTATGAAATTTATGTTCACAATTATCTAATTGATTTTCATACTTATCTGAACGAATTTTAACTTTTTTTGCAACATCAATCAGCCAACTTTGACTTTGGTATGATTTCTTTTTGAAACCACCGTGACCCTCATGATAGGCTAAATACTGATTGTATGCATCGCCTTTATTGATGCCATTAATTTGATAAGATTTATTTATATACCATCCTGTGAAATCAATTGCGTCTGCAAAATTAACTCTTGATGCAAGGGGTTTATTGTTTTCATCACGATACCAATCCCAGGTTGCGTCGATTGCCTGCGTGTATCCGAACGCACTTGATTTTCTTGACCAAGGAATAACACCTAATAATTTAGTTCTCTCAGGTTTAACCCTATTTTGAAAAGCGGATTCTTGTCGGAGAATTGACATTTGAACATGTATAGGTGCTCCCCATTTTTCAAACGATTTATTGGCTAATCTATACCATGAAGATTTTTGCTCAAAGATAGAACAAATGTTTTCTTGTTGAGATGGAGGTTTACTGGCACAACCATGAAGAACTAAAAAACTAAAAATTAAAAGAGCAAATAATCTCATTTTTTTTATTCATTTACTTTGAAAGTTTAAAATAATACCTTTCTCAAACATTAAATGAAACAAATAAATCAACCGAGTATTGTTAGTTGGATACTGCTCTTTTCACTTGCCATCATATGGGGAGTAAATTTTTTATTTATTAAAATTGCAGTTACAGATGTTGGTCCAATAACCAATGTATTTTGTCGTCTATTTATGGCATCCATAATTTTATACATTTGCATGAGATTTACTGGAAATAAAATTATTCTTACTCGAACATATCTTGTTTTTTACGTATCTATTGGAGCATTAGGCTCAGCAATACCCTTTTATTTAATATCAGATGCAGAGAGAGTTATTGATGCTGGAATTGCTGGAGTTTTAATGAGTCCAATGCCACTAATTACTCTTGCTTTGTCAGCTTTAATTTTAAAAGATCAAAATATAAGTTTAATTAAAGTACTTAGCTTTATTTTAGCAGCACTGGGTCTGGTTGTACTTTTTGGTTTTGAGAATCTTTCTAAATTAGGTGGGAATAACAGAATTGAATTTTTCAGCCAAGTTTTTGTTTTACTTGCTGCATTATGCTATGGCGTAAATTCTATTGTTTCAAAATTAGTCCCAAAAATAAATTTTATTTCTCTAGCAACAGGAACAACTATTGCGAGTACAATAATTATAAGCCCTTTTGCTTTTTTTTATGAACCATTTTGGCTTGAAAGTTTCACCAGCCCATCAATAACAGCCATCATAATTCAGGGGTTATTTGCCACAGCAATTGCAAACTTATTATTTTTTAAAATTATTGAACTTCAAGGCCCATTATTTTTATCTTTAATCAATTTTATGATACCTCTCATTGCCTATTTTTCTGGAGTTTTATTTCTTAATGAAATTATCAGGGTGAATGTACTAGTTTCACTCGCTATGATACTATTTGCACTTTATCTTAACCATGTGTCTTCAAAGTAAGTATAGAAGAATTAAGTAAAGGAAATTTAATAGTTTTAAATGTTAAGCATTAATCAATTATCAGTAAATTTTGGGGGCATTAAGGCAGTAAATAATGCAACTATGGAAGTTGAAAAAGGAAAAATTACTGGCTTAATCGGCCCAAATGGAGCTGGCAAAACTACTCTTTTTAATATCATAGCGGGTAATATTGCACCAACAAATGGAACTGTATTTTTGGATAGTAAAAATATTACAGGACTTCAATCACATGAGTTATTTGATGAAGGAATATTAAGAACTTTTCAATTAGCACATGAATTCTCAAACATGACTGTGCTTGAGAATTTAATGGTTGTTCCAGGATCTCAATCAGGTGAAAGAATACTTAATACATGGTTTAAAAGAAAAATTATTGAAGAAGAAGAATCAGTTATTAGAGAGAAAGCAATTGAAGTTTTAAGTTTTCTTAAACTGGAGCATCTAACTTTTGAGTTAGCAGGTAATTTATCGGGTGGACAAAAAAAATTACTAGAGCTTGGCCGCACTATGATGGTTGATGCAAAGATAGTGCTATTGGATGAAGTTGGTGCAGGTGTTAATAGAACTTTATTAAATGATATTGCAGGTACAATTAAAAAATTAAATACTGAAAAAAATTATACGTTTTTTATGATTGAGCATGATATGAATTTTTTAAGTCAACTCTGCGATAAGGTAATTGTAATGACTGAAGGGTCTGTTCTCGTAGAAGGTAATATTGAAGAAATAAAAAAAAATGAAAAAGTAATTGAAGCCTATTTGGGTAGAGATGATAATCAATGACTAAGTTCTTAAGTTGCACAAATATGACAGGTGGATACGGTGGTGAAGACATTATTCATAGTTGTGATATTGAAGTGGATAGAAATCAAATAGTTGTAATCGTAGGCCCAAATGGTGCAGGTAAGTCAACTGCCATGAAAGCAATGCTTGGCATGATTTCTCTAAAAGAAGGTAGTTTGATATTAGATGGCTCAGATATTTCAAAATTAACACCTCAAGATCGAGTTGCGGCTGGTATTGCTTTTGTACCACAGACAATGAACATTTTTAGCGAGCTTACAGTTGAGGAAAATTTAGAAATGGGTGCTTTTCTTAGAGAAGATAATGTTAAAGAAACAATTGAGGAAATTTATAACTTATTCCCGGCTATGAAAGATAAGAGAAATCAGCTTGCAGGTGAATTATCTGGTGGGCAAAGACAACAAGTTGCAGTTAGTCGAGCATTAATGACAAGACCTAAGGTTCTCATGCTCGATGAGCCAACAGCGGGTGTTTCACCAATAGTTATGAAGGAAATTTTTGAGAGAATTAAAACTATTAAGAACTCAGGAGTTGCAATTGTTATCGTCGAGCAAAATGCCAAACAAGCATTAAATATTGCAGATTTTGGTTATGTTCTGGTCGGAGGAGAGAACAAATTTAGTGGCGAAGGACAAGCGCTATTAAATAATCAAGAAGTAAGAAAGAGTTTTTTGGGAGGGTAAGTTGGAAAATTTTGAATTTATTAATGCAATGGTCCTGTTGGCAAATTTTGTAATTGTCCCAGCTTTGTCATATGGAAGTCAACTGGCATTGGCTACATTAAGTTTAACAATTATTTATGGTGTATTAAGATTTTCAAATTTTGCTCAAGCTGATTGGATGTCATTTGGAACGATGGCAACAATTTTATTTACATGGTTATTTCAGAGCGCAGGAATAAATGCTGGAATTCTTCCTACTGCGTTACTGGCTCTGCCTTTTGCTATTATAGTAACAGCTTTGTTTTGTCTTTTAATTGATCGATCAGTTTACAGTTTTTATCGTAAACAAAAAAGTCAACCTATAGTGCTAATGATCGTTTCCGTAGGAGTTATGTTTATTCTACAGGCAGTAGTCAGATTTATTATAGGACCAAATGATAGAAAGTTTTTTGATGGTGAAAAGTATATAGTGCATGCACTGGATTTTAAAAATTACTTTGGATTAGAAGAAGGATTAACAATCAAATCAACTCAATTAATCACGGTCATTGTAGCTCTTGTTGCAATGATAAGCTTATTCTATTTCTTACAGAAGACTAAACTGGGCAAATCAATGAGAGCGTACTCAAATAATGAAGACCTAGCACTATTATCAGGAATTAATCCTGAAAAAATAGTGATTGTTACTTGGATTATATCTTCAATCTTGATTACTACTGCTGGGGTTCTTTATGGGCTAGATAAAAGCTTTAAACCATTTACATATTTTAATTTACTGTTACCGATGTTTGCAGCTGCAATTGTAGGTGGAATCGGATCACCAATAGGGGCAGTAATTGGGGGCTATGTTATTGCGTTTTCTGAAATTACATTAACCTATGCTTACAAGAAATTCTTTGTGTATCTTCTTCCAGAAAGTTTGGAACCTTCAGGATTGATGCAAGTTCTCTCAACAGATTATAAGTTTGCCATTTCTTTCATTATTTTAGTGATTGTGCTGATCGTCAGACCGACAGGAATTGTAAGAGGTAAAATAATATGAACGATGAATTAAGAGCTCCAATTGCTTTCACCATAATGGGGATTTTGCTTGCAATTGTGGGCTTTACTCAGTCATGGTCTGTGTCTCTTAGTGTTATTAATCTTTGTATTATTTCTTCAATCATGGCGATAGGAGTCAATTTGCAATGGGGATACGGGGGTTTGTTTAATGCAGGTGTAATGGGTTTTACTGCGCTTGGAGGTTTGACAGCGGTATTAGTTTCACACGATCCAATTTATGAAGCATGGGATAAAGCGGGTGTCGGAATTGTCATTAGTGCAATAATATTTGTATTATCAATCACTGCGCTCTTATTTGTATTCAGAAATATTGAAAATAAGCAAATAAGAAACACTCTTATAATCTTAATAATTGTTTTTGGTTTAATTGGTATAAATAATTTTTATGGACCTTCAATAGATATTATCGAGTCGATTAATCCTGCTAAAACAGGTTTTCTTGGAGGTTTGGGATTACCAATTATTTTCTCTTGGCTGATTGCTGCAGTAGTCGCCGGACTTGTTGCATGGGTAATAGGAAAAATTACTCTCCGATTACGGTCAGACTATTTAGCTATCGCAACTCTTGGGATTTCAGAGATTGTAATTGCAATAGTTAAACATGAAGATTGGTTATCTCGAGGAGTTAAAAATGTTTCAGGTTTAGATAGACCTGTTCCATATGAAATCGAACTTCAGCAATCTGAATGGTTCCTTAATCTAGTTGAGATAATAAACTTTTCAAAACTAGAAGCTATGCAATCTCTTTCATCAAGACAAGATTTACTTAACGATCTTGTTATTGATAGTTCAGGAATATTCGTAAAACTCTGTTATGCAGGATTATTTTTTTCTGTTCTTTTGTTAATCTTCTATCTAAGTCAGCTTGCTTTAAACTCACCATGGGGAAGAATGTTAAGAGCCATAAGAGATAATGAAGAAGCAGCTAGTGCAATGGGTAAGAATATTTTTGTACAACATTTACAAATTTTTATAATTGGCTCAGCAATAATTGGTATAGCGGGAGCGATGCTCACTACCTTAGATGGCCAATTTACACCAGGGTCTTATCGTCCATTAAGATTTACATTTATTATTTGGTTAATGGTTATCATTGGTGGATCAGGTAATAACTTGGGATCAATTTTTGGTGGATTTTTTATTTGGTTTATTTGGATTGAAGCGGAACCATTGTCTATTGGTTTTATGAACATGTTAGCTGGAGGGCTTGAATACGACAATCCTCTTAGAATGCATCTGCTTGGAAGTGCTGCACATCTTAGATTATTTATAATGGGATTATTACTTTTATTGGCGCTGAGGTTTATGCCAAAAGGGGTGATACCTGAGAAAATCCAAAAAAAATAGGGGCCAAAATCGGCCCCTATTAATTAAAATGTTAAGATCTTAACGAACTGTAACTGTATTAAATTTACCGTTACCTATTTCAAGCTCTTTATAAGAACCAGAAGCTTCGCCAACATCAGAGAACTCAACATTTGTCGCACCTTGATAGTTAACTTGGCCTCCATCTTTTAAAATTTGCAATGCTTTGCCTAATTCACCTGGAAAAATTTCTGTTCCAGGAGCGTTTGCAACTCCCATTACATTTTGAGCGATTGAAGATCTATCTGCAGAATTACCTGCTTGTATTGCAAGCAATATTAAAGCAGCCGCATCATAAGATTCTGGTTCAAATGGTCCATCACCTGGGATACCGTTTGAAGATGCAATTGATTTAAACATGTTTGCTCCTTCTGATTCAGATCCTGGTAAAGTTCCAAAAGTTCCCGTTAAATCACCATCTACATTTTCAATCAGACTGTCACCTATCATTCCATCGGCAAGAATAAATCTTGAAAATGCTCCAGTCTCCATTGAGTTTTGAATGATTCCTCGACCACCTTGGTCTACGTAACCAAGAACAGCAACTTCTGAAGCGCCTGAAGCTGATAGTGTTGATACTTCTGCTGAGTAATCACCTTTGCCATCTTCATGAGGTACTTCCGTTGTAACAGATCCACCCATTGCTTTAAATGCATTTACAAAACTATCGGACAGTCCTTTACCGTAGTCATTATTAGTATAAGTAACAGCAACTTCGCTGATACCTCTATCCATAACTACTTGAGCTAATACTTGCCCTTGTCTTGCATCTGATGGCGCAGTTCTAAAGAAGTAACCTTTATCATCAATGTCCGTTAATGCCGGTGAAGTAGCTGATGGAGAAATCATTGTTACCCCATTAGGCACTGCTACATTATTTGCAATTGCAGTTGTAACTCCGGAGCAATCCGCTCCCATTATTGCTGCAACATTATCTGATGTTACAAGTCTTTCGGCTGCTGAAGTAGCCGCACCAGCATCAACACATGTTGAGTCAGCACGAACAGAACTTACTGTTGCTCCGCCTAAAAGTAATCCAGAGTCACTTGCCTCTTTCATCGCGAGTTCGGCTGAGCTGGCCATTGTTGGTGTGAGTGATTCAATTGGACCTGTAAATCCAAGAATTACTCCAATTTTAATTTCGTCAGTAGATGCTTGATCTGACTGTCTGTCACAACCATAGAACAGTCCTAAAACCATCACCCCTGCGATTAAACTGAATATCGTTTTTTTCATTAATAATCTCCCATTTTAATTGGCCTATATGCTAGCAAATCAGCCAATACGGATCAACTTTGATTTTATTAATTAAGTTATTATAGTTGATAAAAATGACCATTTTCCAAAGTATATTTACAAGCACATTTTTTATACTTCTACTTATTATAGTTGTACTCGCAGTTATTTATGCATTTTGCAGCTTTGAAAAAGGGGATTTAAAATCTTATCAGGAGAAATCAGACTATAATTTTGTCAATCTTTCTAAAGGGCTAACAGCCTATAAGGATTATGGAAATAAAAATGATCCTGCAATAATTATTATTCATGGCGCAACCTTGCCTTCAGAAGGATATGTTGGATTCTGCGATGGATTAAGTCAAAAAGGCTATAGAGTAATCTGTTATGATCAGTATGGAAGAGGTTACTCGGACAGACCTGTTTCTGAATACAACATGGAATTTTATCTAAATCAACTAAACGAATTATTAGGTTATTTAGAAATAAAGAAATCTATTTTACATGGTTCATCAATGGGAGCTCCTATTGCAATCAATTACGCTAATAAATATCCGAATCAAGTATCTGCTATTGGTTTACAAGTTCCTCTAGTAAACAGTAATAGTAAAATACTTAGTGCGTTAAAAACTCCAGTCTTAGGAAATTTTGTTTTAAGGGTATTTGGAATTCCTTTTTCAAAAAATAGAGCTGAACAATGGGTAACAGATAATCCTGAACAGAGAGATTTAATTGACAGGTACATTGCTCAACTTACACTACCTGGAACAGAACAATCACTGCTTTCTTCAATACGAAATATTGCAAATACAAACTTTATTCCTGATTATGAAAAATTCTCACAATCCGATATTCCGATTCATATAGCCTATGCAAGTGATGATGATGAAATTGATCCGAAAACTGTTCAACAGGTTTTAAGCTTAATTCCAAGAGCTGAAAGTTTTATTTTTACAGGTGGTCACGGTGGTGGTAGTTTTATTGTTGATGAACTGAATAATATTTTTACTGACTTCCTTAATAAAAATTTAAACTAAGAGTAATCTATCAATCTGCGTTGTATAGTTTCTTGTACAGTTTTCTCTTTTTTGTTTCCAATTGCCAACTTTACATTCTGATGCCATCTGAAGTGTATCCCGGCCGTAACGATAGTTAATAGCATCGATTGCTGACATAAGATCAGAATTTTGATTATAATTTTTTTCGAATAGTGTCTCTTGAATTTCTGACTCATCACACAAACCACTAAGAAGCACACCTGCTTTTTTATACTGGTAGTTATTTTTAAAAATTCTCTTTGTAAGCAATAAAGCTGTTTCAATAATTGTTATGCTATCGTGAGTTGGATGAGAAAGCGTTCTTGATGCCCCGTTTGAATAATAAGCACTCTTTTTATCAAAAGGATTAGTTCTTACAAAGACTGAAACACAAGACGCCGCAAGGCTTTCAGAGCGTATACGTTCAGCAGCTCTTCGCGCAAAAGTTGTAACAGCTTGTTCTATATCTTCTAAATTTGTCAGAAGTTTTCCAAATGATCTCGTGGTACAGCAGCTTTTTCTTGTCATTGAGTATTCTTCAAGAGGAATACAAGAAATCCCTCTTAACTCTGTAATTGTTTTCAAGCCATTGACACTCATCATTTTTCTTATCCATGAGTCACTACAATTCTTTAGTAGTTTTGCATTATGTATTCCATGGTTAATTAATTTTTTTGATAAACGTCTTCCTACTCCCCATACATCACCCACTTCAGTTAGTTCAAGTATTTGGTCAATATTATTATAATTCACAAGTGAACATACACCGTTCAAAGAATCATCTTTTTTAGCCTTATGGTTTGCAACCTTTGCAAGGGTTTTTGTTGAGGCAATACCTATGCTGACTGGAATTCCTGTATGCTGTAAAATAGTTTGTCTCAGTTGATGGGCATAAGACTCATAATCAATTGGTAAACTGCTCAACTCTACAAATGCTTCATCAATTGAATATATTTCCGTATAAGGGGAAGAACTGGAAATAATATTCATTACCCGGCGTGACATATCCGCATACAATGTGTAGTTTGAAGAAAATACAACCACCTTTTCTTTTTCTACAATATCTTTCACCTTAAAAAGTGGAACACCCATTTTTATTCCAAGAGCCTTTGCTTCTTTGGAACGTGATATTATGCAACCATCATTATTTGATAGAGCTACGACTGGTCTATTGTTAAGTTTCGGATTAAAAACACGTTCACATGAAACATAAAATGCATTGCAATCGATTAGTGCAAAAACTTTGTCTCTCATTAATTATCTATTCTTTGGACTTAAACTATGAACAACGTTTGTGCATACTCCCCATATGGTAAAATCCATTTCCTCAGAGACTAAAACATCAACATAGTTCTTGTTAGATGACGACAAACAAACTTGTTTATTTTCTATTTTTAAAATTTTAACACTCAGCTCGCCATCTAAAACTGCTATGATTATAGAATTATTTCTAGGCTTAATACTCCGATCAACAATGAGAAGGTCTCCTGGATAAATACCTGAACCAATCATAGAGTCACCGCGTGCTCGGACTATGAAAGTTGCGTTTGGGTGCGGAATAAGTTCCTCATTTAGGTCAATTGTCCCCTCTGTAAAATCTCTTGCTGGAGAGGGAAAACCGCATTCTACTGCTTCTTTATAAAATGTTAAAAACATTGGATAAATTATATTTTGTTCTTGTTTTGTTCTAATTATTGCACTAGTGGAGTTAAGAGTCAATACTGCTCAATAAATTTTTATGAAAAAAATTGTTTTTGAAAAAATGAAACAGCGTCTTTGTGACATTGCTTACGAGCTGCCCAATTACCTCCTGCGTGAGCTCCGAGAATATTAGGAGTTTCTTTTAACAAGCGCATTCTTTCTTCAGGTGAGTCTAAATGAAAAGTATTATTGTTTTCATCGGTAAAAATTTGTCGTCCATCCATCTTTAAATCAATGAACATATCTTTCAACCTGATTGCATAAGGAATAAATTCAACAGGATCAATAGAGTCAAAAGAATGATGAGCGTTTGGATAGGTTGTAAGCTCTACACTACGAACAGGTTTCATATACTCGATCATTTTCTTACAAAGACTTAAAGGAGTGTAGTCGTCATCTTCTCCAAATAAAACATGCATTGGAGCATCTGACCAACGATTATCTTCGGGCTTAAGTAATGTCCCGGGATAAATAGGTAAATGTGCAGCAAACTTTTCACCATTCTGGGTGAGAGTATCAATGATAGGTTGCCAAGCTGCATAAAAAGCTGTGCTACCACCAAGACTCCATCCCATGATGCCTATTTTATCGCTATCAACATCAGGATGTTTCGAAACTAATGTTAATGCACGAAAGGCATCTGTAATCATAGATGCAAGGGTTACTTCTGTTTGATTTTCAACAATTGAGATAACTCCTCTGGATTCAAAATGATGTATTCTAAAAATAGCAAATCCAGCATCTAATAAATTTACCATGTGAGTGTGATGACCTTCTCTCAACCCTGCACTACCATGAATGGGTATAATCAGTGGGCATGGCTTCTTCACATTTTCAGGAAAAATAAGTGTACCCCAAACATCTTGTTTATCATCCATGTTCTTACCATTTAGAAGATCATAAAACTCATATGGATTAGATGACTTAAAAAAGAAGACACCTTTTTTTTTCTTTTCAAATGGATTTATTTTGTCGGACATAACGGGGTGAGATTAAAGGAAATAGAATACGAATACAAATGTAAAAAAGGGTCCACTTGAATAATCATTGGGGAAAAAAGTGGACCCTTTTTATTAGTTTAAAAGAGTGAACTTAGTCTCTAATTGAGTAGGCGATAACACCTGTCTCAGCTACGTCAGTTCCTTCTTTTTCAGCTTCTTCGCTAATCCTTATACCGATTGTGGCTTTCATAATTGACCATATGATTATGGACACTACGAATACGAACACACAAATTGATGCTGTGCCTAGGAATTGGGTTCCAAAGCTAGTATCCGGATTAGTAATTGGTACAGCAAGAGTACCCCATACACCTGCGATAAGGTGAACTGGAATCGCTCCTACAACATCGTCAATTTTCATGGCTGTGAGTAATTCAGTACCAGCAAATACTAGTGCACCACCAATACCGCCAATAATGATTGCCATTAAAGGTGTTGGCATTAATGGTTCTGCAGTTATTGCAACTAAACCACCAAGCGCACCATTTAACATCATTACTACATCAGTTTTACCTCTGACCAATCTTGTGATGGCAGCACATACTAGTACACCAGCACAAGCAGCAAGGTTTGTATTAATGTAAATTGTAGCAACGGCTGTAGCATCATCAAAAGATCCTAATGCTAACTGTGAACCACCATTAAATCCAAACCAACCTAGCCATAGAATAAATACACCTAGAGTTGCAAGAGGTATAGATGAGTTTGCAAACGGTACTAATTTACCGTTATCAAATCTTCCAAGCCTTGGGCCAAGAACAATTGCACCAGCTAATGCTGCAGCACCACCTGCTGCGTGCACAAGAGTTGAACCAGCAAAGTCTGAGAAGCCAGCAGCTGATAACCATCCACCGCCCCATTGCCAACCCATCTCGATTGGATAAATTACACCCGTTAAAATTGCTACGAATAAAAAGAATGGCCAAATTTTTATTCTTTCAGCTAATGTTCCTGAAACAATTGATGCTGTTGTTGCACAGAAAACCATCTGAAAAAACCAGTCAGATCCATCAGAATAACCTGTAGCAATAGCAGAGCCGTCACTCCAAGCTGTAAATGATCCAATATATCCACCTTCTGGTATTCCATAGGCCAAATTATATCCTACTAGCCAGAACATAATTCCAGCGATTGAATAAAGGCCAATGTTTTTTGCGGCTATCGTAGATACACTTTTTGATGTAACTAAACCAGACTCTAACATACAGAATCCAGCAGCCATCCACATCACTAGGAAACCACTAATTAAAAACAAAAGTGTGTTTAAAGCATATGCCGTTTCGTCATCGACAGCTGCAAAAGCATTAGCGGATAATAGTGATGAAAATAATACTGTATAAAGTATAACTTTTTTAAACATGTATTTTCTCCCTATTTTTTTTTGATACCGGCATCATTTATTAAATGGCGGGATTCACAATTATGGTTGAATGCCAATATGACAACGTGTGGAAAAAAATTAATATTTAATAAAATCAATAATTTAGCAATGACTTTCTAATGCTAAATATTCATTTATCTCGATTCCTCCAAGCATCAGCAGCAAGAAAAACTACACCAATCATCATCGATAAGTAAACAAAGTATAAAATAGTGAGTCCATATGCAGTCAAATATGCCCAGCTAAACAAGGAACCTACGACAACAGATATTATGCTTGGAATTAAAAATTTCATGAATTCAGAAAATTGATTAAGAGAGAAAATCTACATAAATTGGTGACGACCATGCGCGATGTTCATCAATTTCAGAACAAGTTTCAATATCTCTCGGATGTCTCCAGTCTTGCGTACACAATTTAAATTCCACACAATTACCTTCATCATCAAACGTGCATACACCACCCTTCACATTTATCTGAGGTGATGGCAATTCAATAGCGCGGACATAATAACTTGCGTCTTTTTGATCTTTAAGGAAATCCTCATCCTTAAATCTAAACGTACACCCAACATCATCTGGATTACAATAATGCACTTTCCAAGTATCAATTATACGGTCATCTATAGGTTGATCAGAATATTCTTGAGGTAAAACTTTTATGACTTCAATGCGTTGTATAAAATTTCTCTTATCACTTGGATTATAACATTCGTTGTAACACAATTCATCCACCCTGTCTTCTCCAAGAGCATTATACGCATCTTCTGGGCATCCTGGCTTTTGTTCAAATGATCCCATAGCTTTGACTTCAAATTCTGGCACAGCATACATTTCGACAGATGAACCCATAGGAATTTTTTTATCACCACTAATCATATTGAACCAAAGAAGAATTCTGGTTCCACTTGTTGCGTAGGTTTCTTTTCTCTTAAGAGCATCCCATATTTCTTCTTTTGAACGTCCATCTGAATGCACAGCAGCTAACCCACCTGTGGTGAAGAAGCCTCTTTGTTTTTCCCATTCAATTGTATTAAATCCAACAATTAACTCTGGGATTTCATATTGTTGAGGTTGAGAGTCAGATATGTATGAGTCTTTTACTGGGTTTGAATTCTTGCCGGTTGGGCTCAGACTTTTTGGAAAATACCAAGGATCCATGTGAAGTAGTCTGTCAAAAAATTTAGTAGGCGGACCGCTTCCATCAATGTTATTTCCAAATAATTCTTTATATCCACTTCCCGGCGCAGAAGAGTGATTGTCGCTTGAGCCTATAAAGCCGTATCGAAACCTATGTTTAGTGCCATCATCTTTGAATTTAGTGAGAGCCAAACCATATTGAGCGCTTGCACCAGGCACGTGATTCATTGGGGGACTGTAACAATCAGTACATTGACCAGAAATATTACGATCTAAGAAAGTATTTTTTGGAACTACTTGATAACCAGCTCGTCCCCTATCTACCACTGACTGTTTTGTTTCTTCTCTTCTTGATGAACACTCGGATTCATCGGTTCCTTCTTCAATGCATCGTTCATATATTATCTTGCCGGCCTGCCAACACTGAGGAATGTAATTGTCAGATGGATCAGGACATGTTTGAGTTCCAATGTCGATTACTTCTTCAGAGCCGTCAGGGTTTTCAATGGTAAAAGTTCCTTTATTTAAATCAATATCACCCATTGTAAAAGTAAAAGGCCTTGACTCTTGTTGGCCATTTCTGACTACATCAACGCCACGCCAAGAGCGGTATTCTTCAGCATTACCGTGTCCGGAGTAGGTTTCGAGAAGCTCAAACATTTTTGGAAATTTTTTTGAGTGCTCTAAACTTTTATCAAGAGTATAGCCAGCGGGTGTATAAAGTCCCCATGATTGGCCATGAGGTATAACCATGTAGTCACTGTCATACATCTCTAATCTTGTAACTAAATCAAGTGGAGTGACTGCTTGTTCGTAACAATCAAGCGGTAAATCTTTTGAAGGTGTTCTTATATTACAATCAGGCACTTTAACTGTTTCCACCTGATAACGTTGAAAGTCATTGTATCGTTTGAAATTTTCAAGATCGACAAAAGGGTACAGTGTTCCTGGGAGCAGTGGTCTAGCGGTCATTGCTTGTCGTGCTACAGATAAAGAAGCGATTGCTCGAGGTGGTACCAATTGATCATCTTCTTCCTTTAAAATTACATTGTGATGCCCCCAATGATTACCTCTGACAACCCCGACTTGTGTCCACTCCCAACCTAAGAATGCCACACAATCAGGATTTGCTGGGTCAACGTTCAAGGCATTACATTTTCTAATAGTTTCTTTTGTTTCCATCCATCTCTTTGGAGTTGTTGCTTCTGCATGATCATTAATTGACCAAAAATCTAGTGCTGAACAGTGTCTTGCAAAATCACAGGCATCTGCAACAGGATGTACGCCATTCCCTCCAGTAATAGGCAAGCTCATTGCATGCGCGTCTGCAGAAAAAGTAGAATGAACATGTAAATCACCAAATAGGATTTGCTTTGTCGGTATTTCATTTAATGACTCCATGGCCTGAAGTTGTCGTTTTTTCTTATCTTCAACAAATTCAACTGTATTTATTTTTCCAGTGATTTCACCGGGTCCAAGGTCTTCACTGAATAAACCAAATTGTAAAACAACAAGACAACTAATGATAAAGAGAATAGATAGAATAAAAAAATATCTTATAACCTTTAAAATATTCATATAAAAAAAAGTATAGTTCTGGCACTGCTTATGTCAAAAGTATTTTCGTTATAATGATAAAAAAACCTATGGTAATCTCTCTAATATGATGAAAATTTTTAATAAATTAAATATATTATTTTTTACTGCGATCTTAGCAGGACTGTTTTTGATTTTTTACGATACAATTAGTTTTAATGATAACTTATCTCTCAGTAATAAAAAAGCTGTTGCTTTAGTGAATGAGACAGTCATCACAGAAGACCAGTTTCTCAGATATGCAACAAATCTTGGAGCTGATTTAGACCTTGGTAACGATTTTGAAATACTTGATCTTCTTCTTGAACGTATGATTGAGGAGGAACTTTTGGTGCAAAGAGGTATAGAACTTAATCTTCACAAAAAAGATATTGGTGTAAGAAAGGAAATGATTACTCAGGTCATCGATTTTATTATTCAAGTTGAAGATAATCAGATAACAGAAGCTGATGTGAGAGACTATTTTAAAAAAAATGTAAATAAGTATGCGCCAACGGAAAAAATTAAATTTGATTTTATTTTTTTAAAATCAAATAATCCAAATTCTGTATTACTAGGAACTGAGTCTGATCTTAAAACTCTTGAAACAAAAATAAGTAATATTAATCTTGAGTTAGACACTAAAACCTTTTCTGAGGTGAAGGAGAAGTATAACGAAAACAATTTGTTTGATATTCCTCAAAAATTAATAAATCTGAAAGATTGTGAACAATTATTAGGTAAAGGCATTTGTAATCAGATAACCATGATGGAGATAAATTCCATTTCTGAACCAATTTTTGGAACCAATGGGTTTTATATTTTTAAATTATACGATATTTTAAAATTAGAAGTGAATGAAGATTACTTCGAGGAAATAAAAGAGAGAATTATATTTGATTATAACAATCAGCTAGATGATCAAAAATTAAAAGACTACCTTATATATTTAAAAGAAAATTCATCTATCACTAGGTATGATTTTCAATAAATAATGAATTACATCATTGCAAACACAGTCATAATCCTCTTTTTTCTTTTATCGCCATTGAATGCCCACTACTTTAGTGAGTCATTCTCTAAATGGAACGTTGTAGATAACAAAGTTGAGGCAAATTTTTCTCTTTTAACACTTGAGTCCACTCGTATTTTTCAAGTTGAAAACTATCAGAAGATTATGTTTGAAGAGAATTTGAGTGAGACCGATGTATTCAAAATTTACCTCAGTCAACACCTCAAAGTTACCTCAGAAGGCAAAAATTGTTCTCTTGCTGATGAAATTAAAGAATTAAATTCTCAAGAAGGAAGTTTAAATCTCTCACTAAATTTTGAATGTCCATCAAACAAAGAAATAAAAATTATAAATAATGCGCTGTTTAATCTTGTTCAAAGTCATATTCATATAGCACGTATATACATTGACAATAATTTATATACCGAAAAAGCCTTATTTTTTAATGATCAGTCAATTGATTTAAATGAAGAAAAGGAAAATAATAGCTTCTCTAATAGTTTTTATAAATTTTTCTCATTGGGTCTTGATCATATTCTAAGTGGCTATGATCACTTGCTTTTTATTCTTGGACTGTTGCTTTTAGTAACAAATTTAAAACGATTGCTTCTGGTAATCACGGGATTCACTATTGGACACAGTTTAACATTATCACTTTCAGTAATAAACGTTATCCAAGTAAAATCCTCTTTAGTTGAAGCATTAATTGGTTATACAATAATGTTCGTGGGCTTGGAATATTTGTATAAAGAAAACAATGATCATAAAGTAAGCATGATCTTTATAACAACACTAAGTTTATTACTTTTAATATTTGGCAATTTAATCAATCCAAATTTCCCATATTTCTTAATATTGGGAATACTTCTATTTTCTCTAGGTTATTTTTACTTACTTAAAAATTTAAATTCAGAAAATAATTTACTATCCATTATAACAATTATTTTTGGACTTATTCATGGATTTGGTTTTGGAGGATTTTTACTTGGCTCAAAAATAAGTAGTGAAAATATTTTCTCTGGATTGTTAGGTTTCAATTTAGGGGTAGAAGTAGGTCAGATAATTTTTGTCTTATTAATTTTATTAATATACAAATTATTAATGACATTAAAAATTACAAAAATAATAGAAGTCATGAAAAACCTTTCATTCTTTGCGATTGTTTTCTTTGGTTTCTTCTTTTTTATTCAAAGACTCATAGCTTAAAAAACGAATAAAAACATCAGGCTCGTAATAACTATCACTATTGATGAAAGAGATATTCTCATTGTTATAAACCATAATTGTGAGATTTTTTGCTGTTGATACAGGTAATAATCATGAACGGCAGATATTAGAAAGCTTACAAGAATTAAACCTAATGAGAGACCTAAATTCTCAATACTCAAAAGCGCAGCCCAAGCAATCAATGGGGGCATAACAGAAATAAAAAGTGGAATAAAGACGTAGTAAATTTTGTCAGCAAAAGCTGTGATTAGGCCCCACTGAATACCACCCAGAAATGATGAGATGATTGCTGCATATGCAACATAAATAAATAAAAGTAATCCATACAATTCATCAGTTGGAGGTGATATTGCACATGCAATTAAAATTAAGATAAATGGAATTAATCCAAGTCCGCCTAAAATAAATGATTGTTTTTGGCCCATAACTAGTCGGTAAATAATCCCAAGAATTTTAGAAATTCAAGTTTTCCACCTTCTACTTCGATCGTGTTATTTGCTAGGAGAAGGGAGATAGCAGCTACATTTTTTAGACCTGCAAATACTTCCTTAAGAGTTTGTTGATCAGTGATGACTTTAACTTCAGCACTAGAATCTGGTATTTTACTTAACTGGGCTACTCCTTTTCTTATATGTATAGTGTATACTTCTTCGCTATCGATAAATCTAAATTCATATTTTTTTGTTATTTCAAAAGATTTATCCGCGTTAAGATTTACGGGAAGTGACTTCATTATCGCTATCATTGGTGTGGCCTGTAATTGTTCAGACGTAACACTATTCGGAGTTGATGGATTTACATCAATTTCATTCCTTAATTCACCTGCAACTGTTTTATAAAAATAGTAATCGTTAGATGCAAGTTGAAACTTGGCTAATTGGTCAGCTGCAGCAGCTTTTATATTTTTGGCTTGTGTATTGTTTGCATCAAGTGCGATGAGCATATCTGCTAGTTCCAAGGCCCACTGATATTCTCCATTATCAAGAGCATTTTGTGCCTCATCAGATATTTTAGTTTGCCTCTTAGCCATAGCATCTAATTTTTGAGCTCTCTCCGCAACAGTAAGAGGGTGAAGATCGGAAATGTTGCCACTAAACCAGCCAATATACCCACTAAATGTTGATCTAACATAAGATGATATAGAGCCATAAAAAGGTTGTAAGTATGGAGACTCAGCTAGGTGCTTTGGTAATTTTACTTTTTGCACAATCTCATCAGGCGTTAATCCTTTATTTGCATATCTTATAGTTTGGTCATGAACAAACTGAATGCCGTCTCTATAATCAGTGAGAGCTTTTTCTACATTTTCTTTTCCACTTATAGGACGCGAGTGACTTGGAACCAGATGCTCTGCATTAAGTAATCTGATTTTATCGAGACTTTCAACCCATTCCATAGGATTTCTAAATTTTGTTCCTCTTATTGCGTATAAATTTGCAAATGATCTATAAAAATTATCACCAACCATCACAGCTTGTTTCTCAGGTATCCACACATACAGATGGTCATCCGTCTCACCAGGCACATGTGCTAAGACAAATGTAAGATTATCAATTTCAATAATTAACTCATCATCAAAAAGTATAGTTGGTCTAACAAGGCCAAGTGTTTCTTGATCATTAATTTCTAAAAACCCTCCAATGCCTTGATGAACTATTTCTTCCTCGGGTAGAGGTATTCCAAACTGCCTTGCCGATCTTTGAAAGATTATCGGTCTTATAGTTGTTGCTATATTGTCTAAATTATAAATTATATTTTCTTGTGCATATATTTCTGTTTCGTTTTCGTTATAGAAAACAGTTGCACCACCAAGATGATCCAGATGATTATGAGTGTAAACGATAGCTGCAATTGGTTTTTCTGAAATTTCTCTAAAATCTTGATATATCTCTTCCGCTCTTTCAACGGAACCCAATGTATCAACAATGACTAAACTGTTTTCTGTTTCAATCATAATTGAATTAGCAAGGCCATAACCAACACCTACATAAATATCTTCGGTTACTTCTATTAAATCCTTTTTAAATTCTTTTTTGTGCTCCTGAGACAATCCTTGATCTGAGCTAAATGTCTCATTAGACTGGTCTTGATCGCCACATGAGAGAAGAAAAGTTATGATAAATAGAAAGCTTGTTAATATTTTCATGAATTGATTATTAAGTATAAAAAATATCTTCTACGAAAAAATGAAAAAATACAACAATGAAATTATTGGTGCAATTTGTCTTCTTGCAGCTGGATTTTTTTTAAGTTTTGGAGGGTTACTTATTAGACTTGTAGATAATGCTACTACAATGCAAGTAACTTCATATAGATCGATTACATTTTCTTTAGTAGCTTTAATTTACATATTAATAAAATTTAAATCTGAAACGCCTAAAGCTTTCCATAAGATTGGAAAAGATGGGTTATTACTTGCTGTTATTTTAGCACTCAGTAATATTTTTTTCGTTTTTGGGATGAGCAACACCACTGTTGCAAATGCTGTTTTTTTAATGAGCACTGGGCCTTTGTGGGCTTCTTTTGCAAGTTATTTTTTTTTAAAAAAAGTCGTTGGCACTAAAACTATTGTTGCAATAGCAGGGTCAATGATTGGAATTGCCATTATGTTTTCTCAAGGATTAGAAACAGCTAATAGTCTCGGTAATTTAATTATACTTGGTGTCCCAGTTTGTTTTGCATTGCAGCTCACATTAATTAATAGAAGATCGGATGTAGACTTTATGCCATCAACTTTTCTTTCTGGTATATTGGTTATTATTGTTGGATTATTGATTATTCAAGATCATTCAATTAGCACGAGAGACCTTTTGCTTGTCTTATTTATGGGTGCATTTCAAGTGGGTCTTGGTTTTATGTTTATTACAATTGGATCACGCTATATTCCTCCGCACCGAGCGGCTTTATACATTCTATTAGAACCTACCTTAGCTCCAATTTGGGCATGGGCTGGTGTTGGAGAAAAACCTCCTTTAATAGAATTACTGGGTGGCCTGATAGTCTTTTCTTTTGTAACTTGGAGGCTTGTAGATGAATTTATTGAAAAAGAAATAAATAATTAATTATCGGCCAAGTTTTTTTGGATAAAAAATGCCTGTGAGAAAATGAATATAAAAGTAAGACCCATGATTCCAAATAGTTTGAAGTTTACCCAAACTGCGTCAGAAAAGTTCCGATAGACAATTTCATTTGCAGCTGCCAGGAATAAGAAAAAATAAGCCCATCTTTTACTTAATTGTGTCCAGCCATAATCAGTGAGTTTTATTGCAGTACCCATTAAAGACTTTAATAGTGGCCTATCAAAATATAAGCCTCCAAATAGTACAAAAGAAAAAATAAGATTAACTAAGGTAACCTTAAATTTAATAAAAAAGGGATCATTGAAATAAATTGTTAAAGCTCCAAAAATAAATATTAAAATAGTGCTAAACAACAGCATTGGAGAAACTTTGCGGTCTATAATGTATGACCCAACAATTGCGACACCTGCGGCGATCATGAGCGGTAGAATTGCTTCTTCAATTTTACCCGTTTTGATAAAAAAATAAAAAAATACAATAAGAGGGCCGAGCTCAAATACTTGTTTTAACGAACTTCTCATTAAATTAATTTTAGTTATGTTTTGTCTTAGAGATATATCTTCCGTTTTTTATTCCATTAAACATCTCATCCACAAGTGGATGTGAAACAGGATCATCTGTTTCATCTGGTAATAAATTTTGTTGAGAGACATAAGCAACATAAGAAGGTTGACTAGGTGCTTCAGCTAATAAATGGTAAAAAGGTTGATCTTTTCTAGGTCTTACTTGTAACGGAATAGATTGATACCATTCTTCGGTATTATTAAATTCTGGATCAACATCAAAAATCACTCCTCTGAAATCAAAGTACTTATGCTTTACGATAGAACCTATTTGAAATTTTGCTTTATTAATCATTAATAAAGAGGTTACTGTATTCGTGATGAAATTCAAGTATCGAAATTTTATTTATGAAATAACTATTTAACTAATTTACTTAATACTTCGTATTTAATATATCCTGGATAAATCGAGTCATTAATCACAGATGCCGGGGTTCCTCTTAATCCTAAGCTTCGTGCTAATTTAAAATTTTCATTTATTACTGCATTTTCAGTTTGATCTAACGCCTGACTGAAAATTTTATCACCGTCAAGATTGTTTTTATTTAATAAAGAAATTATTGAGTCTTTTTTCATCTTTGGTCCAAGTTTCATTAATCCATTATGAATATCAAAATACATATCAGGGTAATTGTCCCAAATAATCAGTGCAATTTTTGCCGCTGTATCTGAAATGTCACCAAAAATAGGCCATTCAAGATAAACAATTTTCATATTTTTTGACTCATTTAATATTTTTTCAAAATCTTTTGCCTGTTTTGCACAATAGCTACATCTATAGTCAAAAAATTCTACAACAGTTATTTCTGCATCACTATTTCCAACCGTTGGAAGAGCATTTGCTTCGTGATTTCGAAGTATGAAACTTGCAAGATTTTTGTCATCTTGTGCGGTTACTAAAGTTGGAATAGCTATTAGAAGTGAAGTAATTATAAGTATATAAAATTTTTTAATCATAATTTATTATGGTATTTCCTCAAAGCAACTGTAGTACCAAGATGTAAAACATTTTTATGAAATTTGTACCCTTTAATCAAATTTTTTGAAATTAAATCGTCCCATACTTGATTAATTGAAAAAACGCTATTTTTAAAGTCCTTGAATGCTTCTTTTCTAATAATCTGAGCACCATTAAATACGTAGCCCTTATAAGCTATATTATCATATCTTTGTATATGGTTATCGTTCGTAAATAAAAAATCACCATTACCATCATAGCCGCTTATTAGATCTATTGGCGTTAGAGCAAGTAAGGATATTGTATCTTTGGGAAAACTTTCTATCATTTCTCTAAAGAAAACAGTATGTTCATCTTTCCATAAATTATCACAATTTAAAATAAAGACTTGTTCTATTTTGTTTTCTTCCATTATTTTTTTTATTCCACCGCCAGTATCTAATAGGCAATCGGTCTCATCAGATATTTTGATTTTTGGATTATTTAGATTTGTCAAGTACGAGATAATTTGATCAGATTTGTAATGAACATTTATGAAAATTTCCTCAAAGCCTAACTCCTCCATAATATTTATTGAATATTCTATGAAGGGTTTTTCATTTACCTTAATCAGTGGCTTTGGTAAATCTAAAGAATATTCTCTTACCCTTTTACCTAACCCAGCAGCAAGAATAATTGAAGACTTCATAATTGCAATTCTTTTATCTGCAACTCTTCAATCCAATTTTTCATGTCAAAAAACAATGATGATTTTAAATTTGATTTAATAAAATTAAAAGTAGCAGGAAGATACTTTAAGTATCTTGCTTTTCCATCTCTAATAGCAAGTCTATTAAATATTCCAAGAATTTTTAGGTTTCTCTGAAGAGAAAAAAAGTTAATTTCTCTCAAAACTATCTCATAATTTTCATTCGTCTTGTTAATATAGTATTTAATTAATTTATCTTTTTCATTTTTATTTAAGGGCATACGTACGTCCTCTAGTAGCGAAGCAAGGTCATAAAATGATGAACCTAATAATGCATCTTGAAAATCTATCAAACCAACTTGTTTTAGAGGTTCCTTATGGTCTTTTAAAATTAAATTATCAACATGATAATCTCTAAGAACAAGAGTATCGTTTTTAGATTTTATATCTAAAAAAGCTTTTTGTAAAATTTGATAAAATTCATCTCTTTTTTTATTAGTTATCTGCATTCCTAATTTTTGCTCAATAAACCATTCAATAAATAATATTGTCTCTTTATAAAGTTCTTCAAAGTTATATGATTTTAATTTACTTAAAGAAGATTTATTTTGATAGGACTTTATTTTTATATCAATCAGAACATCAATTGCTTTTTTATATAAGTCTATTTTATTTTCTTTATTCATAAATGTAGAAAAAACCTTATCTCCAAGGTCCTCAAGTAGAATGAAGCCTTCTTTGTTATTTACGTCTATTATCTTTGGAGCACTTAAATTAAATGAATGAAGTATTCTTGCAATTTCTGAAAATTTCGAAACTGATTCACCCTTTTCGGGTGCTGCATCCATGGCGAGGATATTATTCTCTAATCTGTAATATTTTCTAAAAGATGCATCACTTTTAATCGCAACTAAATTTTTAGATGAGATCTTCTGGTTCTCTAAATATAATAAAAGCTGATTGAAACGATTATCCATCGATTTTTATATTTTTAAATCTCCCAAATTTTTTTATTTCAACATTACGAGTATTGTTTTTTAATATTTTAAATTTAATTTCTA
>CACKBQ010000008.1 GCA_902598405.1 uncultured Pelagibacteraceae bacterium
AAATAGATTTTGCAATATCCTCGGATGGGATTTCAGATCAAGATGGCTGGTGTGATGATCCTAAAAATGAGTTTTATAATCAGTTTGTTAAATTTCCATTTGATGGAAGTGCTGAAGAACTATTTAGAAAAGATGATCTATACGACATAGTTTGTGTAATAAATTACAACACAAAACCTATTGTGCCGGGAAAGGGTAGCGCAATATTTTTACATATTTGCAAAGATGATTTTACTCCAACCGAAGGGTGCATAGCGGTCAAAAAAGAGGTTTTACTCAAGATATCACGAAATATAACACCAAACTCCTCAATAACTATTGAAAGCTAGTCGCGGGGACCAAAAATTTGAGTGCCAATTCTTATATGTGTGGCACCGCTCTCAATAGCCACATCGTAATCGCTTGACATACCCATACTTAGTGATGCGAGGTTATATTTTTGTGCCATGTTTTTTAATTTGATAAAGTATTTTTTTGGGTCTTCGCTTAATGGAGGTAAACACATTAGTCCGATGATATTTAAATTATAGTTTTCAATACACTTTGATATGAAATCATCAGCTTCAGATAATTTTACACCGCTCTTTTGTGCTTCGTCACCAATATTTATTTGTATAAAATAGTCCTTCGCAACTTGGTTTTCATTTTCAAGTTTATTAAAAAGTTCAACTAACTTCATTCGATCAATAGAATGAATAACGTCACAATTTTGATATATAGACTTAACTTTTCGGCTTTGAATGCCTCCAATGAAATGAAGTTTTATTTGAGGATGATGTTTCTTTAAATTGATCCATTTACTTTCTACCTCCTGAATTTGATTTTCTCCAAAAGATAATTGGCCAAATTTTATGACTGACTTAATCTCTTCAACTGATTTTTTTTTACTAACTGCGATTAGTTCAACTTCATCGATTTGCCGATTTGCTTGTGAAATTGCAATTTTGAATTGTTCTAAAAATGTATTGTATGAATTCATAAAATAAAAAAAAACACCTCGCAAATAAATGCGAGGTGCTTTTTAAGATCGTTTAATTGGAATTTAAATTAAAAACCAATTACGTAACTGAAACGCCAGTTTTCAGTGTCGTTTGTAGTTCCGCCAGCTTCGTCTGTGTCTGTGTAGTCAAGACCGAATGAAGCAGCTCCAAGGCCTTTATTGATAGATATTTCCATCATATCTTTATCGGCATTTGAACCATTATCAAGGTCAGCGAACTGGATACCCATGTCGAAACCACCCATAGATGTACCTACACCCATAGTTGTTTCTTCAACACCGTTATCTTGGTCGTACATTCCATAACCAAGGTTTAAACCTGCTACAGAGTAGCTTACAGTCACGAATGAAGGGTCAACATCTTGAGTTGAGTCTTTATAACCAATTGAAGATACACCGGCTTTGATAGATGCACCCATGATTGATGTTCCAACAACATAAGACATAACTGGATCAACGTTTCCGCCTTCCATACCTCTTGAGATTGCAAAATCAATACCACTTACAGAGTTAGTGTACATGATTGAGTTACCTGATAGTTTGTCAGCGTCACCACCAGCGGCACCTCCCCATCCATCACCCATTAACTCAGCAGATCCACAAGAACCTAATGAGAAACAAGCTGGGTTTCCGTCATTTTTATCAACAGCAGAGTCACGGCCGTTACCTAAAGATACAGTACCAATACCAGTATCAATGCTTACAGCTGTCAAGATTTCTCCTGCATAAATTGACATTGCAGATGAAACACCCATACCGTTATCTAGTGAGTCACTATAAGAAACGTATAGAGAGTTTGTAGATACAGTTTGTGACAAACCATTTCCACCATCTGACAAATGTCCGTAAGTGAAACCACCGATTGACATTTCAGCTTGAGCTGCACCCGCAGCCATAACTGAAGCCAATGCTGTAGCTCCTACGAATTTAGATCTATTCATAATAATTTCCTTTCATATGTAATTGATCATAGTTAAATTTAACTAATTGACGTTTTATCAAAAAAAATGCTTTTATTTAATGATTAAATCTTAATTACAACACTTTAATTGTAATATGTTGTATTTTTACAACATATTATTAATACTGAAAAACAAAGAAAAACATACTATGTATGCAAAAATATATGTATATTTCATAGTAATTATAAAAACGTAATATTGTTTAATTAATGTCTAAAAAACTTATATTTTCAGCCGTTTTTTGTGTTTTTCTAATATCTTGCTCAGGAAATTCCATATTTGAAAGCACTGTTCCAGATGATACTGGGAAAACTGAAAAACAAAAGGCAACGGAAGCCAAAATAGAAAAAAATGATTTTAGACTGCCTGAGGGAAGCTCTCTTTTAGATGGAGAAGGTTTATTGAATTTGAGAGACATGCTTGGATTTGAACAAGGAGAGTCCTTTAATGTAAACAGCTTGCTATTCAGTGTAGCTTTAGAAAAAATAGAATTTATGCCTTTGTTATCAGTCGATGCAGGTTCAGGGGTAATCGTGACTGACTGGTATAGTTTCGATGAAGGTAAAACAAGAGTTAAAATAAATATTCGAGTAATTAATGAAGAACTGAACGACGACAGTCTAGCAATTAATCTTTTTAAACAAACTTTTGAAAATAGTGTTTGGGTTGACAAGGGCATTGATCAGACTCAGGCTGCAAAAATCAAAAATAGTATTTTATCAACTGCTCGAAATTTGAAAATTGCTTCAGAGCTTTAGAAGTAAATTAAAAATATATTTAATGTCTGATAAATATAATCCAAAGGTGATTGAAAAAAAATGGCAATCATTTTGGGATAATGAAAAAATATTTGAAAGTAAGGCAGATCCAAATAGAGAAAAATATTATATTCTAGAAATGTTTCCTTACCCATCGGGTAAAATTCATATGGGTCATGTTCGTAATTATACTCTTGGAGATGTTATTGCGAGATATAAAAGAGCTCAGGGTTTAAATGTTATGCACCCAATGGGGTGGGATGCATTCGGTTTGCCTGCAGAAAATGCTGCTAAAGAAAATAATATTTCACCTAAGGACTGGACTTACGAAAATATTTCAACAATGAAAAGTCAATTAAAACAAATGGGTTTATCTCTTGACTGGTCTCGCGAGTTGGCAACGTGTGATGAGAAATATTATCATCAACAACAAAAGCTTTTTTTAAATTTTTTTCGTAAAAAATTAATTTACAAAAAGGAATCTCTTGTTAATTGGGATCCAGTGGAAAATACAGTATTAGCAAATGAACAAGTAATTGATGGCAAGGGCTGGAGATCGGGAGCTGACATTGAGCAAAAAAAACTGTCTCAGTGGTTTTTTAAAATTACTGACTATGCAGAAAATCTTTTAACAAGCCTCGATAAACTTGAAAAATGGCCTGAAAAGGTCAAAACCATGCAAAAAAACTGGATTGGAAAATCAATTGGTTGCGAAATAACTTTTAACATTTTATCGAACGATGCAAAGCTTAAAACCTCTAAATTACAAATCTTTACTACCCGTCCAGATACAATATTTGGAGCTACTTTTTGTGCTTTGTCTCCTTTTCATCCCCTAGTCGATGAGATACTTGAGATCAATCCAAAAATTGGAAATGAGCTGTCACAATTGCGAGCTCAAAAAATTAATGAGGAGTCAATCTCAAAAAACGAAAAGATCGGAATTAACACAAACATTTTTATCGAACATCCCTTAATCAAAGATAAAAAACTTCCGGTTTATATAGCTAATTTTATACTTATGGACTACGGATCTGGGGCTATTTACGGTTGCCCCGCTCATGATCAACGAGACCTAGATTTTGCAAATAAATATAATTTAGACATCATCCAAGTAATCGATCCAAAATCTCAAGAAACATTTGATGGTGTTAATGCAATAACAGATGATGGAGTATTAATCAATTCCGATTTCATAAATGGGCTAACTGTTTTTGATGCTAAAAAAGTTATTATAGATAAATTAGCAGAACTTAAAGTAGGTGAACAAAAAATAAATTATCGATTGAGGGATTGGGGTATTTCAAGACAAAGATATTGGGGATGTCCTATTCCAATAATGTACAGAGAAGATGGTGAGGTAATTGAAGTACCAGAAGATCAACTTCCTATAAAACTTCCTAGTGACATAGATTTAAGCATCCCTGGCAACCCTCTAGATAATCATCCAACATGGAAATATACAAAATGTCCGAAAACAGGTATGAATGCAATAAGGGAAACGGATACGCTTGATACATTTGTAGATTCCGCTTGGTATTTTTTAAGATTCTGCTCACCTGACTCGAATGATGCCTTTAATGAGGATGAAAGCAAATATTGGATGCCTGTTGATCAATACGTCGGAGGTGTTGAACATGCAATATTACATTTATTGTATGCACGTTTCTTTACAAAAGCTCTGGAAAAAAAATCTTTTGATGAGCCATTTGAGAGTCTTTTTACTCAAGGTATGGTTTGTCATCAAACTTATCAAAATAAGTCTGGGAATTGGGTTTACCCTGACGACATTAAAGAGGAAAACAGAAAAATTATACAAATTTCAACGGATGAAGAAGTTTTTGAGGGTCCAATGGAGTCAATGTCAAAATCAAAAAAAAATGTCATTGACCCTGAAACAATAATTAAATCATTTGGCGCTGATGCCGCTCGTTGGTTTATGTTATCTGATAGTCCACCAGAGAAAGATATCAATTGGTCAGAGTCAGGGATTCAAGGCTCATGGAAAATTTGCCAAAAAATTTGGACACTTATAAATGTAAACAAAGAATATTTATCGTCCAATCATTGTAATGAAGATCTAGATCTTTCAGACCAAGCAAAAGAATTAATGTATTTAAGTAATAGATGCCTCAACGCCGTTACTAACGGAATTGAAAAATTCCAAATGAATGTGGCAATTGCGAAAATTTTTGAATTTGTTAATGGTTTGTCAAAATTTCGAGTTCATAAAAAAAATGATGAAGTGGCTTTATGTAGCGCTCTTAAGATATTAATCCGTATTATTGAACCAATGGTGCCTCATTTAGCTGAGGAATGTTGGAGTATAACTGGTGCAAGTGGCTCAATAATTTCTGAACCGTGGCCTGAAGTAAATCAATCTTACTTAGAAAAGAATGATGTAATTGTTGTCATACAAATAAATGGTAAAAGAAGAGCTGAAATTAATGTAGAGAAAGATGTTACTGAAGAAGATGTATACGAAAAAATAAAAAATATTAAAAATATTAGTGATGCTATTAGTAAAAGAAATATAGTAAAATCTATTTATGTTCCAAATAAAATACTCAATATTGTATTAAATTAATGAATCGCCACGAAAGACGTAAACTAAAAAAAAATCGAGTTAATATGTCAGCCTTACATGAAGAATTGTTAAAAGCAATTCAGCTACATATGAGTAAAGACTATATTAATGCTGAGGCACTATATAAAAAAATTATATTTCAAGAACCTAGTAATTATGATGCAGTAAGACACCTTGGTATACTTAAAGAGGATCTTGGAAACTACGAAGAGGCATATAATCACTATCTGAAATGTATAAACTTAAGACCAAATGGTTTTGAGGCTCTTAATAATTTGGGAGCGATTCATGTTAGAAATAAAAGCTATCAGTTTGCGCAAAAATGCTTTGAAAAAGCATACGCAATTAAAAATAATTATGTACCAGTCATAAATAATTTAGCTGCTTTATTTCATAAATTGCATAACCCAAAAAGTGCGATAGAGTTTTCTTCAAAAGCTCTTAATTTACAACCTGATAATGCCATAGCTATAAAACAACACGCAAAGGCTTTAGTACTGAATGGTGAGCTTATTGAAGCAATTGGAATATTAGAGAAATGTTATGAAAAAGATCCCAAAGATAACGATACAGCTCTGAATCTATCAACAGCTTATAAAGAACAAGGAGACTTCAATAAAGCTAATGAGGTTATAGACAAATTATTTAAAAATGATTTTAAAAAAGTCTCAAACCTCGTTGCTTTTACGGGCAATAAAAAAAATCAATTACAGGTTGAACACATTAAATTCTATACAAGTCAACTTGAAGAAAACAAATTATTTATCGATGATAAAGTATTAATTTACCATTCTTTTTTTAATAATTTTAAGAATCAAAAAAAATTTGATGAGGCTGGTAGATATTTAGTTGCAGGCAATGATTTACAATACAGTGTAAAGCCATTTGATATTGAAAATGAAAAAAGAATTTTTAAAAAAATTAAGTCTCTATTCTCTCAAAAAGACTCCATGAAAGTTAAGAATACCGAACAAACAACGCCTATTTTTGTTTGTGGGATGCCTAGATCAGGTACAACTTTATGTGAACAGATTTTATCATCTCACTCCATGGTTGAAGGGGCGGGTGAGCTTAGTTTTTTGACAGACGTATCTGGCATAGAAAATATTGTTTCCCCAAACGATGAGGGTCTTAGAAATCTTGATAATTTAATTAATAATAAAAAAATTGCAGTCAAAGCACGAGAAGATTATTTAAGATCACTACATGCATTGAATAAGAAAAATGTAAGGTTTGTTTGCGATAAGATGCCCCACAATTTTGTATTGATTGGTTTAATAAATTTAATTCTTCCTGAAGCGAAAATTATATATTGCAAACGTGATCCCATTGATAACTGTTTTTCTTTATATTCACATAAATTTACTGAACTTTCACATCAGTATTCATATAATCAAAAAGTACTTGCTCAGTACTATAAGCTTCATGTCTCGTTGATGAATGAATGGATTAAAAACTATGGTAGAAGTATCTTTGTACTTGATAATGAAGAATTAGTTAATAATCAGGAAGATATATCAAAACAGCTTATTGATTTTTGTGACTTAGAATGGGAAGATGAATGTCTAAATTTTCACAAGTCTAATAGACAAGTTAGGACTGCCAGTATTGAACAAGTGAGACAACCTATGAATAAAAAATCGATTGGGGCATGGAAAAACTATGAAAAATATTTAACTGAACTTGTTTTAGAGTTAGAGGCTAAATGATACGTTCAGCTCTAATATTAGTGTTTTTGCTGCTAATAATAAGTTGTGGATTTAAACCAATACACAAGTTATCTGACACAAATGCAGAAAATAAGGGTTACTCTGTTAAAATTTTAAATAACGTTTCAATGGAAGTTATTGAGGAAATAAACACTAATATCATTTCAGATGATAATGAAAAATTTTCGGCCTTATTGACAATTAGTGAAAGTTTAACCCCATTAATTATTAATACCAACGGTACAGTTGCAAAATACAGAATAGAAATTCTAATAAACTATGATCTTATTGAAATCAGCTCAAACGAAGAAATTTCATCAGGAACTGCCAGAGGATTTGCACAATATGATGTAGGCACATCTGAGGTAGGTAATGAGGATACTAAAAAAAGTATGACAAAGATTGCAACCAAAAATGCTATTCAATTAATGGTATCAAAAATACAAAGTAGTATCTCTCAAGCAAATGATAATTAAGGATTCGCATTTAGAAAAATTAGTCAAAGAACATGATACTTTTTTTAGTATTCTAATTTACGGACCCAACGAAGGTCTAGTAAAAGATCAGATTGACAAAATAGTTAAAAATTATCTAGTTCAAGATGAATATGAAAAAATTAGTTTAAATGGAAAAGAATTAGATAGTGACCCTCAAACACTGGAAGACTTAACTAGGTCAGTTTCTATGTTCTACAAAAGTAAAGTTGTTATTGCAAGTGACATTAAAGATAAGCACCTCAAATTAGTTGAGGATGTAATATTAAATGAGCCTGATAGAGTTTTTTTGATTTTTAGAGAGGGTAATCTTAATAAATCATCGAAAATTAGAAAGTTTTTTGAAAGTAATGAAAAATGCTACTCACTTCCTTGTTATGAAGACGATGGCAGATCGATGATAAGAAATCTTGAAGAATTTATAAAGAAAAATAATCTTGAACTAAATCGCGATACAAAAAACTATCTTCTTCAATCACTAAGTAATGACCGTATGGTAAGTAAACGTGAACTAGAGAAGATTGAAATATATTATAAAGACTCAAAAGCAGAGGTCGAATTAGATACAGTAAAAAATTTGCTTAATGACAACAGTTCTCAGAACTTAAACAAAATGAATGAGAGTGTTATGTTTGGTAACACTGCAAAAAGTTCAAAAATAATTAATAAATTATTATCTGAGGGAGTGAATCCGATAAGTTTGATAAGAAGTTTGTCAAGTTACCTGGCAAGAGTGCAGCGAACAAAAATAGAAATGAAAAAAGGTAATAATTTTGAAAATTCTATTAAAATACTCAAACCACCTGTATTCTGGAAGGATAAAGATAGTTTTCAAAAACATTGTCTTAAGTGGCCGTTAGCTAAAATTGAAAAGAGTCTATCAAAACTCTTAGAAACAGAAGTCGTGTGTAAATTAAATAGCAGGTTAGCAAGTTTCAATTGTGAAAAATCAATATTGTTAATTGCTAGTCATGGAAAACAATATTTTAAAAACTAGCTTTTTAGTTTAGTAGTTACTAATTCTAACTGATCAAGAGTCTTATATTCTATTTTAATTGAACCACCTTTTTTTCCTTTGTGATCGATAGATACACTTAATCCGAGCTTTGCTGTTAAGTTATTTTCTAAATCAATCGTATCTGGGTCTTTTAATTTAACTTTCTTTACTCCTGGCTTTCTTTGTTTTGCAAGGTCTTCTGCGGCCCTTACACTTAAATTTTCACTAACAATTTTTTCTGCTAGTTGTTCTGGGAAGGCACTATTCATAATAGCGCGGGCATGCCCTGATGAAATCTTTCCCTCAGAAATCATATCTTGAATGGACTGAGGTAAGCCAAGTAGTCTGATTATATTTGCAATATGACTTCTGCTTTTACCAACAATATCTGCAAGTGCGTCTTGAGTATGGCCGTGGTTTTCAATTAACCTTTTATATCCCGCTGCTTCTTCAATTGGTGATAGATCAGAACGTTGTACATTTTCTATAATTGCGATTTCTAACGCTTCTACATCATCTAGTTTTCTAACAACTGCAGGAATTTCGTGAAGTTGTGCAATTTGTGCTGCTCTCCATCTTCTCTCACCTGCAATGATTTCATATATTCCAGTTTCTGTTGGTGAGGGTCTAACTAATATTGGTTGAACAAGCCCTTTGGATTTTATGGACTCAGCTAATTCATTAATACTATTTTTATCAAATAGTCTTCGAGGCTGTGACGGGCTTGGTTTTAAATTTGAAATAGAAATTTTTGTTTCTTGATTTGAAGTTTCATTTTGAATTGAGACATCTTTAGTATCACCCATAAGTGATGAAAGTCCACGACCCAGACCTTTTTTTGAAATCGATGAACTCATTAAGCTGCTTCCTGTTCCTTGTTTTGTCTTATGATCTCATCCGCTAATCTTAAATATGCCTGACTACCGGCAGCCTTTTGATCATAAATTAATGCAGGCATACCAAATGAAGGAGCTTCTGAAACTCTTACGTTACGGGGTATGATGGTTTCATATACTTGTTGACTTAAATGTTTTTTAACATCGTCAGCAACTTGTGAAGAAAGTTTATTTCTTGCATCGAACATTGTTAACACTATTCCATCGATTGTTAAATTTTGATTTAGATTTTGTTTAACCCTATCAATTGTTTTTATTAACTGACTAAGACCTTCTAAAGCAAAAAATTCACATTGAAGTGGAACTATGACAGAGTCAGCTGCGGTCATTGCCATGACAGTGAGAAGACTTAAAGCTGGTGGACAATCAATAAAAACAAAACTAAAATCATTTAATGAGTTTTGGTCTATTAAAATTTTTTTAAGTGTAAAAGCTCTATCATTTACTTCAGCAAGTTCAGGTTCAATACCTGATAGATCCACAGTGGATGGAATGATTTTTAAATTTTCTATTTCAGTATTTTGAATTGCATCAAATAAATTACATTGTGATGCAAGAACTTCATAAATTGAATTATTTCTGTTTTGATAATCTATACCTAAACCTGTGCTAGCGTTTCCTTGAGGGTCTAGATCAATAATTAACACTTTTTCCCCAATAGCGGCTAAGGCTGTGGATAAGTTTATTGCTGTTGTAGTTTTTCCCACTCCACCTTTCTGATTTGAGATAGCTATTATTTTATTTTTCATTAAGTTATTGATTTTATTATATTTTTCAATTCCAAAATAAAAGATCCCCTTTCTCTTTCATTTTCATGCAATATATGAGTAAAATCCCAATATTTAGTAGCTTGCACGATCTCTTCATCTATATGTACACCTTTATGCAGAAGCAATGTAGTGTTTTTTTTGCATATATTATAACTAATTGATAATAAATGATTTAATTGGCTAACAGCTCTTGCTAAAATGATATCAAATTTTTTATTTTCAATTTTTTCTGCTTTAATGGGAATCACTTCAGTGTTTTTAAGATCTAAGTTAACAATACATTTATTAAGAAACGATACTCTTTTAGGTCTTTTTTCACACAAAAAAACCTTATTTTTTGAGCCAAATAATATCGAAACTGGTATACCTGGAAGGCCAGCACCGCTGCCAATATCAATGATATCATTTCCATTGTTAGTTATAAACTGAACTAATCTTAGAGAATCATAAAAATGTCTTATCCAGATAAAGTTTTTATCATTCTTTGATATTAAGTTTTGGTCTTCTGCCAAAATCATTTCCCTGAATTCAGCCAATTTTTCAATTGTTTCACGTGAAACATTTGGCAAGAGCTCTTTTAGAGCATCAGGCGAATCAATCATTATTTTGATATTAAGCTAATTTTTGTGATTTAGCTTTGGTTTTTATATATGATAAAATAACACTGAGGGCCGCAGGTGTAACCCCATCAATTCTTGATGCTTGAGATAAGTTTTTAGGCTTAATTTTTGTAAGCTTTTCAATGATTTCTGTTGATAAACTGGGAATTAATTCATATTTAAGATTATGTGGAATTTCAACTTTTTCTTCTTTAGTAAGTGAAATTATCTCACTTTCTTGCTTTTTAAGATAGCCTTTGTAATGAGCCTCCGTTGTTATTTGATCAAGAATTTCATTGCTATATTGCTTTAGATTTAAGTCAAAAATCTCATCTATTTTATCAATATCGATATTAGGATAAGCTAATAAGTCAAAAGCTGATCTTTTTTTGCCATCTTGATTAATTTGAACTCCAATCTTTGAAAGTGCATTAGGTGTAACATATTGATTTTTAACAATTTTATTGACTTTTTCTAGTTCAATTTTTTTAGCTGAATACTTTTCATATCTGCGAGCCTCAACTAACCCTAAATTGTACCCAACCTCTGTTAATCTTAAATCTGCATTATCTGCTCTTAATAACAATCTGTATTCTGCCCTAGAAGTGAACATTCTGTAGGGCTCAGTAACCCCTTTTAGAGTTAAGTCGTCAATCATTACACCAATGTACGAGTCGTTTCTTGAAAAAACATGTTCTTTATTACTTAGGGATATTGCAGCATTCAAACCTGCTACAAGCCCTTGCGCAGCAGCTTCCTCATAACCTGTTGTGCCATTTATTTGACCAGCAAGATAAAGACCTTTTATTTTTTTTGTTTCCAATGTTTGGTAAAGTTCTTGTGGATCAATAAAATCATATTCAATTGCATAACCATGCCTTACTATTTTAGCATTCTCTAAACCATTGATTTTACTTATAAATTCGTCCTGTACATCTGGCGGAAGAGAAGTTGAGATGCCATTTGGATATATTAAATCACTATCAAGTCCCTCTGGTTCTAAGAAAATTTGATGCCTCAATTTATCTGCAAATTTTACAACTTTATCTTCTACAGAAGGGCAATACCTTGGCCCTGTACCACTGATTTGACCTGAGTAAATAGCTGATTTTGTTATATTTTTTTGAATTATATTGTGAACTGCCTCATTTGTATACGTCATGTGGCACGGTAATTGTTCATTATGAGTTTTTGTGGTTAAAAATGAAAAGTAAGAGTGCTCATCGTCAGATTCCTGTTTTTCAAGTTTAGAAAAATCTATTGTATTTTTATCCAGTCTCGCAGGTGTCCCAGTTTTTAAACGTCCAATATTAAAGCCAGTTTTATAGAGTGAGTCTGCAAGTCCTATTGAGGGAGAATCGCCATGTCTTCCAGCCGGAATAGTTTTGTCACCTAAGTGGATCAAGCCATTCAAAAATGTACCAGTTGTAATAATAACTTTTTTGGTAGATATTTTTTTACCACTTGCGCAAATCACACCAGCAATTTGTTTATTATTATCAAAAATTAAATCTTCTACAGGGTCAAACAAAAGTTCTAAATTTTGTGTATTTTCAATCTCCTCCTGCATGTGTTTTTTATAGAGCTTTCTATCCGATTGAGCTCTTGGTCCTCTTACTGCAGGGCCTTTTGTTCTATTGAGTAATCTATATTGAATACTTGATAAATCAGCTATACGCCCCATTATTCCATCCAGAGCATCGATTTCCCTTACTAAATGGCCCTTACCAAGACCACCGATTGCAGGGTTACAGGACATCTCACCAATGGTATCGAATTTATGGCTGATTAAGAGGGTTTTTGCACCAACACGTGCAGAAGTAGTCGCAGCTTCACAGCCAGCATGCCCTCCTCCAACTACAACAACATCATAACTAGTCATGATTAAGTTAATTAAATTAACTTAGACTAATTGCAATGAATTATTTTTTTATTTACCGATGCAAAAATCTTTAAAAATAACTTCTAAATATTCTTCAACATCAACATGACCTGTTATTTTTCCGATTTCTTGAATGGCTAATCTTAACTCTTCAACCATAAGTTCAGAATTAACTTTTAAATCTATACTTTTTGCGCTGAGTAAACTTTGTATTGAATTTTGAACACCTAGAATGTAACGAGTCTTTGTTGGTATTGTATCGGTGTAACTTATGAATTTGCTTGATACGTGCTCTGCAATTTTATTGATTAAATTATCAATACCACTTCCATTTGAAACTGAGATATTGATACAGCCTTCTTTTTTATAATTATCATGCAAGTCACATTTATTTAGAACTGTAAGTCGATCCTTATATAACTCAACATCATTTGGATCATCAAATAATTCCAAAACTAAATTTGCTTCCTTTATTTTACTTTGAGTTATTTCAATTCCTTTTTTTTCGATCTCATCTTCAGTGTCTCTTAAACCCGCAGTGTCTGTTAAAATGACTGGAAATCCAGCAATATTTAGCCTTACTTCAATCGCGTCTCTGGTCGTGCCCTCCCTATCAGACACAATTGCAACATCACGATTAGCGAGTGAATTTATCAAACTTGATTTGCCAACATTTGGAGATCCAATGATGGCGACTTTATAACCGTCTCTTAATATTTCTCCTTGATTGCGTTGTTTTAAGTGCTCATTCATTTCGTCTAAAAGTTTTTCAATTTTTGAATTGATGTTGTTAAGAACATTTTCAGGAATATCTTCATCTGCAAAATCTATATCCGCTTCGAGATAAGCAACTAACTCTATTAAAGACTTTCTCCATGATAAATATAATTTATTCAGTGAGCCATTCATCTGGGACAGTGCTTGATTATGTTGAATTTCAGTTTGCGCATTAATTAGATCACCCATGGCTTCAATTGCTGTTAGATCCATTTTGTTATTCACAAATGCTCTTTTTGAAAATTCACCAGGTTGAGCCAATCTTAACTGATCAATATTAGAAAGTGATTTAAGTAAAAGCTGAACAGTTGTATGGCCGCCATGCACATGAAACTCAACAACATCTTCACCTGTGAAACTTTTTGGTTTTGAGAAGAACACAGCAAGACCTTTGTCAATTAAGTTACCACTTTCTGGATCATAAAATTCTGATTTTGTTAAGACGTTTGAATCGAAGTGACTCTTTCTAGAAATTGTTTTAAGAGCGGTGAGCGCTAGATGTCCTGAGACTCTTACAACCGCTAACCCCGCAACACCGCTGGCAGTTGATAGTGCAAAAATTGTCATTTTTTTATTTGGAGATTTTCAGCGATACGGTCATTAATAAGATGTTCATTGATTACTTGGTCCACATCTTCTTCTGTTTTACATGAGTACCAAACATTATCTGGATAAACAACAAGTGTAGGACCAAATTCACAATGATCCAAACAGCCTGATGCATTTATTCTTATTTTCTTATCGGGGACCAATTCTTTTGTTTTTTTCTTCATATAAGCTCGCAGCACTGTGGAATTTTTAGAGGCACAACAACCTTTTGGATGACCATCAGGTCTTTGGTTTGTACAAAAAAATATGTGTCTTTCAAAAAATTTGTTAGTCATAAGGTCAGAAAATTATAATATCTTATATATATGAGCAGCTACGTTTTCAAATCAATCATTGGCAATATTGAGCTTGTCTCAAGCAAAAATAGAATAATTGCAGTTCATAGAACAAGGAAAAAAACCAACAAAACAGAGGATAAGCTTCTAAAAAGCTCTGCGCTTCAAATTAAAATGTATCTTGCGCGCAAAAGGCGATCCCTTAATTTTCCAACAAGACAAATGGGCACAAGATTTCAAAACCGTGTTTGGAATTATTTACAAAGGATACCTTATGGTAGAACAACAACTTACGGCGATATTGCGAAGAAATTAAGAACATCGCCTCGAGCTGTTGGGGGCGCCTTAGGAAAAAATAATCTTATGATGACAGTTCCATGTCATAGAGTAGTTGGAAGTGACGGCAAACTCACAGGATTTACATCAGTGGGTGGATTAAGTACCAAAAGAAATTTACTGAACATTGAACAAAAAACTAAAAAATAAACTCAAAAAGAAAATTAGAGTAATTCCAAATTTCCCAAAAAAGGGTATTCAGTTTCAAGACATAACTTCAATCACAGACAGCAAGTCGCTTTTTACCGAAGTTGTTAATGAAATTTCTAAATATTGTAAAAAAAATAAATTTACTAAAGTAGCTGGTATAGAGGCGAGAGGCTTCATCTTTGGATCAGCTATTGCCTACAAGCTTGGCTTACCTTTTATTCCAATAAGAAAAAAAGGGAAACTTCCAGGAAAAATAGTCAAGCAAACATACAAGTTAGAGTATGGAATAGATGAAATCCAAGTACACAAATATTCTATCACTTCCAAAGATAAAGTTTTGATTGTCGATGACTTAATTGCAACCGGCGGAACAGCTGACGCGGCCGCAAAGCTAATTTCAAAACTTGGGGTAAAGAAAATTGAATTTTTTATGATAATTGATTTATGGAACCTCAAAGGCTCAAAAAAGATTTCTAAAAAATATCAGATAAGGTCGTTGATGGAGGCGGAAGGATAATCTACTTATTCATTGACTGAAAGAAATCAGCATTATCTTTAGTTTCTTTCAGTTTACCGAGTAAGAACTCGATAGAGTCCATTGTTCCCATTGGGTTCAAAATACGTCTGAGAACATACATTTTCTGAAGCTCGTCTTTATCAAGCAGTATCTCTTCTTTTCGAGTACCAGACTTAGTAATATCAATTGCAGGATATATTCTTTTATCAGCAACTTTTCTATCCAATATAATTTCTGAGTTTCCAGTACCTTTAAATTCCTCAAAAATTACCTCATCCATTCTACTTCCTGTATCTATCAGAGCAGTTGAAATAATAGTTAATGAACCGCCATCTTCAATGTTTCTAGCTGCACCAAAGAATCGCTTTGGTCTTTGAAGTGCATTGGCATCAACACCACCAGTTAAAACTTTTCCTGAACTTGGAACAACCGTATTGTAAGCACGACCCAATCTTGTAATGGAGTCTAGAAGAATAACAACATCCTTTTTATGCTCTACTAATCTTTTTGCTTTATTGATCACCATTTCAGCAACCTGCACATGACGTGATGCAGGCTCATCAAATGTTGAGCTGACAACCTCTCCTTTTACAGAGCGTTGCATGTCAGTAACTTCCTCTGGTCTCTCATCAATTAATAGAACCATCAAATAACATTCAGGATGATTATCAGTAATTGAATGTGCAATATTCTGAAGTAAGACTGTTTTACCTGTTCTTGGCGGTGAAACAATAAGTGCTCTTTGCCCCTTACCGATTGGCGCAACCAGGTCAATTACTCTTGAACTTTGATCACTTGCTGGTTTTTCAGTTTCTAATCTGATTTGCTCATCTGGATAAAGAGGTGTCAGATTATCAAAGTTAATTTTGTTTCTACTTTTTTCGGTTGCTTCGTAGTTGATTGTATCAATTTTTAATAATGCAAAATAACGTTCACCATCCTTTGGCGCTCTAATTGGACCTTCAATAGTGTCTCCTGATCTTAATCCAAATCTTTTAATTTGACTTGGACTTACATAAATATCATCAGGACCTGGAAGATAATTGGCCTCCATTGATCTTAAAAAACCAAACCCGTCCTGTAAAACTTCTAAAACACCTTCTCCGTCAATATCTTTGCTGTCACTCGCAAGAGTTTTCAGTATTTCAAACAGCATATCTTGTGTACGCATTGAACTGGCATTTTCAACACCAAGTTCCTCCGCATAAACAAGAAGTTCTTGTGGAGTTTTTTTCTTAAGGTCTCTTAATTTTAAGTTTTTAGCCATTCGTTTTGATGATGATGATAATGTGGAAAATAGTTTGGAAGCTGCTTTCTAACCGTAATCGTTAAATATAGCAAGTTTTATATTGGTTTAAAAATAACCAGAAATACGACAATTATCATCAAAACCGTTGGAAATTCATTGATAATTCTAAAAAAACGCTCTGATTTTGGCCTTTTATCCTCTTGAAACTCTCTTGTTAGTTTTGAGAAATACCCATGCACTCCAGACATGAGAATCACAAATATGATTTTTAATTGAAGCCATAATTGAGACAGCGCATCAATGCCCAAATTTGATATCAACGCTAAACCAAATAGCCATGAAAATATCATTGCTGGATTCATAATTATTTTAAGTAAACGAAGTTCCATCAATTTGAAAGTCTCTGACGAGTCAGACCCCACCTCTTTACTCCAATGGTAAACAAATAATCTTGGCAAATATAATAAACCCGCCATCCATGCTATAACGCTGATAATGTGTAAACTAAGAAATAAATTATATAAAAAAATTGAATTCATCTTAATTCTTGATCACATTGCTTGAACGTAGCTGGACATATTTTTTGCCTGATATTACCGCTCTCAATTTTCTCCGACTCACTAACTATTTCAGATAAGCTTTCTATAAATGTTTGATCAATATTTAAGGACTCGGATCTATAATAATGCTTACAACCTAGTTCGCTTGCAAGTTCTTGATACTCGATATCTAGTTCAACGAGTGTTTCAGAGTGATCCGAGACAAACGCAATTGGAACAATAACTAATGCCCTATCTTCGCTAATTGCATTTTCAATTTCATTTGGTGTTGTTGGTTCCAGCCATTTAACTGGGGTAACTTTACTTTGGTAAGCCAAAACATGATCTTCATAACCATGAATGCCCTGCATGACCGCCTTGACTGTTTGCTCCACTTGCCACTGATATGGGTCACCTTTTTTAATGATTGATACGGGTAAACTATGAGCGGAAAACAGAACTCTTACTTTCTTATCTTTGATGTTGTTTATTTTGTCTTGGATTAGTTTTTGATGGGCTTTTATTAGTTTCGCGTCATATGGATAACAACAGGTGTATTTTGTTTCTATATTTAATTCCTGATTTTGGGCTTCCTTGAACCATGCGTCCAGAGAAGATTTTGTTGTTGTTGTGGAGTACTGTGGATACAGGGGGAGTAAAAATATTTTGTCTGGGTTATAGTCTTTGACTTTTGAAACGACCTCGGCTGTCATTGGATGCCAATATCTCATACAAACAAATACCTTGTTCTCAATGCCTTTGTTTTTTAACTCTTTCTGAAGGGCCCCTGCTTGGGAGTTGGTAATTTCAAGAATAGGGGATTTACCGCCTATTTCTGCATAAATTTCAGTAGCTTCTTTGGTGCGACGAGAAGATATAAGTCTTGCCAATAAATACCTGAAGGGATTTGGAAGTCTAAAGATGTTGGGATCATTAAACAGATTAAATAAAAAAGGTTTTACGCTTTCTTGTTTATCTGGTCCACCCAAGTTAAACAAAACGACCGCTGTTTTCATGTTGACCTTATCTGTAAGAGCATTTCCTCAACTTTCTCAATTGATGTCTCGGGTAAAACCCCGTGTCCTAAATTGAAAATATGTGGTCTTTCGCTAAAAGCAAACAATATTTCTTCAATCTTCTGACTAAGATTTTGAGAGTCTTTTAATAGGTGTCTAGGATCTAGATTTCCTTGAAAAACAATTTTATCATTTAGCTCATTAATTTTATCTAAAGGAAAATTATAGTCTAAGGTAATACAGTCAAGCTTATCTATGTTTGAATATTTTTTATAACATGCAAGATTAGTGTTTCTAGGAAAGCCGATAATAGGAATATTTTTTATTTTTTTTATACTCTCAATAATTTTTTTTGTAGGTTGAACGCACCATTTGTTGAACTGTTCGTCATTCAAATATCCTGCTGCTGATTCAAATATTTGAAAAGCATCAATCCCACAATCAATTTGCATTTCTGCATGTTGAATAATCGCACGTGTCATTTGCTCGATTAAATTGTCTATTTGTGGAGTCTTTTTTTCAATATCTTCGAATTTTAGATTTTGACGTTCATTTTTTTCATATAAACAATAAAACAGTGTCGTCCATACTCCGCCAGCAAACCCTATTAAGGGGACATCTGTATTTTCTTTAATTTTATTTATTCCTGTTGCAAGAGGTAGGGTTTTTTCAGGATTATAATTTATGTTCTCATTAAACTTTATTGCTGGACCCTGCCCTTCGATAAAACTAACAGTTGAGCCTGCAGCAAAAGGGGTTATTAAAATGTCTGAAAACACAATACAGGCATCCATGTCGTATCTGTTTACAGGCTGAAGTGAAACTTCAAGTATTGCCATGGGATCAAGAAACATATCCATAAGGTTTGCAAATTGTTTTCTGATACTTATATATTCAGGCAAGTGTCTTCCCGCTTGTCTCATTAACCAAACTGGTGTTGGGCTTGTTTTTTGTCCCTTAAGTGTATCTATAAATATACTCATTATAATATATATAATTGTAGTTGTTTATGTTCCTGTGGAATTGTGTATATATAAAAAGTCACGTTTTGCCCACAATTCGATACACAGAACAATTGTTTTGAATTATATGTTTTTTAACCTTATGCACCGACGTGGAAGAAAACCCCAATATCTCTAATAGGTGAACAAAGTTTGCAAAAATTCTCAATAAAGATAGAAAAATAAGTTAAAAATTACAGATGGGCAAAGATAGTAAAAGCACTCACAGGTCATAAGGGGTTTATACAGGTTTATGAACAGGGATATAATTTTAGCTTCTAAAAGTGAAACAAGAATTAAGTTGTTACGCAATGCGGGTATTGACTTTGAGGCTGTTGCTCATGGTGTAGATGAGGAAGAAGTCAAGATGTCGATGAGTAGAAATACACCCGAAGAGGTCGTAGTTAAACTTGCGGAGATGAAGGCCTTGAAGCCCTCCATATCTAATAAAAGTGCATTTGTTATTGGATCAGACCAAGGTTTGGATCTGAAAGGTGAATTAATTAATAAGGCTAGGGATAGAAATGAGGCAAAAGAACAGTTGATGAAAATGAGCGGATCTATCCACACACTCATAACCGCCACAACAGTCGCCCATGAAAATAACATTATTTGGAAGTATGTAGACAGATCTAAAATGCATATGCGAAAGCTAAGCGAGGATCTGATAAAAGAGTATTTAAATAAAGTCGACGACAATATTCTTGGTCTTGTAGGCGTCTATGCAATTGAGGAGGAAGGAATTAAACTTTTTGAAAATATTGGGAGTGACCTTTTTTCAATACAAGGCATATCATTAATTCAATTAACCCAGTTCCTTTGGGACAACAATCTTCTATTTGAAAAAAATGGTGCATAAAAAAACAGCAGTTATTGGAGACCCAATAGATCATAGTCTTTCACCTAAAATTCATAATCACTGGATTGAAAGCAAGAAAATGGATGTGGGCGCCTACCAAAAAATAAATGTAAAAAAAGAAAACTTTATTAGGGATGTAGATAGTTTAATAGAAGAGGGTTACTACGGTTTAAACGTTACAGTTCCTCTTAAGGAGGACGCATATAAATATTGTGATAACACATCTGATGTTGCAAGAACCCTCAAAGCAGTCAACACGCTCATAGTAAATAAAGATGGTGTTTATGGGGATAACACCGACCCGATAGGTTTTGAAAAATCAATAGCAAACAAAGGCCTAAATAACAAGTTGTGTTTGGTGCTTGGAGCCGGCGGATCAGCAAGGGCGATTGTGTATGCGCTAACACACATGAAGTGTGAGATTGGTATTTATAATAGAACAAGAGAAAACGCAGAGTTGCTTTGCAGTGATCTTGGTGTTGAAGCAACAGTTTTAACAGAAAAGACAATCAGTGAGTTTATTAGATCCTCACATCTGGTTGTCAACACCACAAGCTTAGGACAACAAAAAGGTGAAGAAAATAATTTAATAGATTTTAACGATCTAAATGCATCTGCGCATGTTTACGACCTTATATATAATCCAAGCAAAACAACTTTTCTAAGACATGCTGAGAAAAACGGCTGTACGGTTCAAAATGGATTGGAGATGCTAATCCATCAAGCTGCCCAGTCCTTCAATGTGTGGCACGATATAATGCCTGAAATTGATGAGGAATTAATGAGTGTATTGGGGGCTAACTAATGTTGTTGGTTGGTATAACAGGATCTATTGGAATGGGAAAATCAACTGTTGCGCAAATGTTTAAAGAGCATGGTTACGGCGTTTATAATGCTGACGATACAGTTCATTATATCTACGAAAACGATGAAGAGGTCATAGAAAAAGTAGAGAGGCAGTTTCCAGGCTCAACGAAAGATGGTGTAGTTAACCGATTAGCATTACGAGATATTTTAAATAAGGACCCTAATAAATTTAGAGATCTAGAACAAATTGTTCATCCCGTAACAAGGAAATACCAAATAATTTACATAAAAAAATTAATCGAAGAAGCAAAGATGGGTTGTGTTTTAGACATCCCATTACTCTTTGAAACCGGAGGAGAAAAATATGTGGACGTTTCTGTTGTGGTGACAGCATCTGAAGCCACACAACAATCCAGAGTGGTGTTGGAGAGAAAAGTACCACTAGAGATTTTTAATGCTATTAAAGATCAACAAATGCCAGATAGAGACAAATTAAAAAAAGCAGATTACATCATTTCAACCGATAACAATATTGAAGATACTAAATTAGAGGTAAAAGAAGTTGCTGCAAAAATTAAATTGATTAATCCAAAGGCGTGGAATACCTTCTTTAATCAATGAGAAAAGTCGTTCTTGATACAGAAACCACCGGACTAAGGCCTTCAGAGGGTCACAGAGTCATTGAAATTGCCGCAATAGAGATAATTGATTATCTTCCTACTGGTAAAACATACCAACAATATATTAACCCCCAGCGAGATGTGCCGGACTCATCATTTAAGGTACATGGCTTGAGCTACGAATTTTTAAAAGACAAGCCTTTATTTGAGCATATTGTATCAGAGTTCTTAGAATTTTTAGGCGCAGATCCAATTATTGCTCACAATGTGGACTTCGATGTTGGCTTCTTAAATTACGAGCTTAACACTTGTGGTAAAGAATCCCTTAAAAATGATAAAATTGATACTGTCTCGATTGCTAGAGAAAAATTTCCTGGCCAGAGTGTTTCACTGGATGCGCTTTGTAAAAGATTTGCAATTGATAACAAGCAGAGAGAAAAACATTCAGCTACTATTGATACCGAGCTCTTAGCTCGTGTGTACATAGAACTAATGGATGCTCGCGAACTAAGCCTGGATCTAAGCACCAAGTCAGTAACAGTCAAATCCACCACTTCTTTTGACACTGAAAAGATCAAGAATAGAAATTTAACACCTCGGATTTCTGATCAAGAAAAAAAATTGCATGAAGAATTTATTCAAACACTAGGTGAGCACTCTATTTGGAAAAAAATTAATGAATCTAAAAACAATCAAACGAGTGAATAACAAAATTAATCTTACTCCTAGCGATAACGGCAATTATCAAAAAGTACCTACGCCAGCCGCATCAGTATTGCTTATACGAGATACCAAACATCTGATAGAAGTGTTTATGATTAAAAGATCAATGAAAACAAATTTTGGTGGTGTATGGGTATTTCCAGGTGGTAAAATTGATAATGAAGATATTTCAAATAAATACTCAAAATACAGCCCCCATCTTGATGATGTCTTAGCATCAGAAAGGCTTGGATTAAAAAAAGACGGCCTTTCATATTGGGCTGCAAGTATAAGAGAGTGCTTTGAGGAAAGTGGAATTCTTCTTGCAAATAAAAAGGGAGTAAATTTAAAAAATACCGTTCTAAACAACGATGATATTAAAACAATAGATCAATACAAAAGAAAAATTTTACAAGGTGAAAATATTTTTTATGAAATGATAGATATTTTAAATTTAGAATTAGCAACAAATGAACTTGCATATATTTCACACTGGGTTACTCCAAAAATAGAGAAAAGAAGATACAGTACTAGATTTTTTATTGCCCGCACGACCGATCAGGTAGCCGTACACGATGGCGTGGAGGGAGTTGAAAGCAAATGGATTAATCCAGAGGAAGCTCTTCAACAGTTTAAGGCTGGTCATTTTCCTATGATTATGCCAACAATTAAAAATCTTGAAATGATTTGTGGTTTTGCTAATACTTCTGAGCTTTTATCTTTTATGAACAATAAAGATAAAAATGATATACCAAACGTAGAACCAGTTTTTGAGATTGTTGATGGTGAACCTAAACTAATTAGTTACTAGTTTTGACCTTTTTTTTTCTTATAAAGTTCAGCAAAATTTACGGGATCTAACATCAGTGGTGGCAAAGAACCGTCAGCATGTAGATCATAAATAATTCTTCTTGCAAATGGGAAAAGTATTCTTGGACATTCAACTAACAAATAAGCTTCTTTAATGTCGTCTGTCAAATTCTCAATCTCAAATAAGCCAATATATTTAAGATCGACAATATATAAATTATCATCACCACGTTTAGCTCCAATATTTATTTGTAATTCAACTTCATAAATATCAGTGCCTTTGCGGTTCTGAGCCTTTACGTCAACGTTTGCGTTGATAGTTGGTCTATCACTTCCAGGTTGAAATGATCCTGGTCCATTTGGATTTTCAAAAGATAAGTCTCTAATGAATTGTGTGACAATTTTTGATTTCACATCCATTACTTTTTTTCCTCATCATCAATTTCAATGTAATCACCCTCAATAGTCGAGTCATGCTGATTATTTTGATTACCATATCGATAAAGCATATAACTTGCTACAAACTTAATAAAAATTATTCTTGAGACTGGTACCAACCCTAAGAAACCCAAAGCATCAGTAAAAAAACCTGGTGTGATTAATAAAATACCTGAAATTAGAATAACAAGTCCTTCAAACATAGTTTGAACAGGTGCTTCAAGGTTTTGCAATTGAGAGGCTAATTTCTGAAATGTACTAATACCTTGCTGGCGGACAAAGAATACACCAACTATAGCTGTAAGAAATATTAGCATAATTGTATAAAAGGAACCAATAATGCTCCCAATTTCAATAAATAAGCTAATTTCAATGATCGGAATAAGTATGAAAATTGCAATAAATAAAAAAAACAAAATAAAAAGTAAATGTTGAAAGTTTAGTTTAAATCCCTAAATAAGGATTCTATAATATTTAAATAAATGAGTGAAGCATTTCAGTACATAGACATTTTGATTCTAGCAATTATTGCTGGCATTGTCCTTCTGCGTCTTAGAAGCGTCCTAGGAAGACGTACTGGTCACGAAAAAACCGACAAAACCTCATATAATTATGAGACACCACAAACTTCTAAAGAGGAAAAAGTCATTCCAATTGAACCAAAAACTTCATCTAGTGCGCGCGAGGACGGTTGGTTTAATAATGACGATTTTTTACGTGGTGCAGCGAACGCCTATGAAACTATTGTTACGAATTTCGAGAACGGCAACAAAGATGCATTAAAGCCTCTACTTTCTGACGATGTATTAAATAGTTTTTCTACAGTTATTGATGAAAGAAATAGTAAAAATGAAACAGTGGAATTTAATTTTATAGGAATTGAAAAGTCAGAGATTGTTCACAAAGATTTAAAGAATAATCCAATGGAGGTGACAGTTAGATTTATATCAGAAATGATCACCTGTATTAAAAACAATAAGGACGAAGTTATTTCAGGCAGCTTGAATCAAGTTCAAAAAATTACTGATGTTTGGACATTTGAAAAAATAAAAGATAAAAAAAGTTCAAACTGGCTGTTAGCAGCGACTTCCGATTAATCAATTAAATATTTATTCAATTTTGATCTAATATCATCTGGAATAGTCTCGGACTTCATACTTTTTTGATTAGTGTTGACCCAAGTAATAATTGCCGAATTTAAAACTTCGTCTGAACCTGTTTTATATATTTCTTGCATGAATGTCATGCTTGAGTTTCCAAGTTTTTTTACGCCCGTGTAAACCTCAAGCTGATCATTTAGTCTTGCAGGACTTTTAAAATCCATTTGAACACCAACAGTATGAAAATCATTGTTCGTATTATTTACATATTCATTTTGATCGAAACAATCTTCAAGCATTTCACTTAAAGAAATATCAAAATATGTTAGGTAATGAGAGTTGTAGACTATTCTTTGACAATCAACTTCTGAATAACGTACTTTTATTTTATTTAAATGAGTCTTTTTAGTTTTTAATGACATATAAATTAAAGAATAAATTTAGAAAGATCTGTATCTTTCGATAATTCATTTACATTATCTTTCACATAGTTTGCATCAATTGTAATTTTTTCTCCACTTTTATCAGCTGCAGAAAAACTTATATCTTCTAATACTCTCTCAAGAATTGTATGTAAACGACGAGCTCCAATATTCTCAATAGTTGAGTTAATGTCTACAGCCAAGGTTGCTATTGCATCAATTCCATCTTCGCTAAAATTAATTTTTACATCTTCAGTACCCATAAGCGCCTCATACTGTTTTATCAAGCTATACTTGGGTTCTGTTAAGATACGTTTAAAGTCTTCCTGTGAAAGTGCTTTGAGATTTACCCTTATTGGTAGTCTACCCTGTAATTCTGGCAATAGATCTGATGGCTTAGATAGCTGAAATGCCCCAGAAGCTATAAAAAGTATATGATCAGTTTTGATCGTTCCATGTTTCGTATTAACAGTGGTTCCCTCAATTAAAGGCAACAGATCTCTTTGTACCCCTTCTCTTGAAACGTCACCACCAACTCTTTCACTTCTTGCACAAACTTTGTCTATTTCATCTATAAATACAATTCCATTATCCTCTACAGCTTTTTTTGCCTCGTTTACAATTTGGTCACTATCAATGAGTTTATCTGATTCTTCATTAACAAGGATCTCGTAAGAGTCGGCAACTGTTGTTTTCTTCTTTTTAGTTTTTGGTCCCATAGCTTTACCAAGCATATCATTAAGGTTTATCATTCCTATACCCGCACCCTGTCCACCTTGAAGATCAATTGTCGGAAATGATCCAGTGTCTTGAACAGCTATTTCGATTTCCTTTTCATTGAGTTCGTTATTTCTGAGTTTTTTTCTAAAACTTTCTCGTGTTGCAGGTCCTGAACCTGGCCCAACTAAAGCATCTAGTACTCGTTCTTCAGCAGCTAATTGTGCTTTTGCTTTGACTTCTTTTCTTTTTATTTCACGAACCATTGTAATTGATATCTCAATTAAATCGCGAACAATAGACTCTACATCTCTACCTACATATCCCACTTCTGTAAATTTTGTCGCTTCAACTTTTATAAAGGGTGCTTGTGCTAATTTTGAAAGCCTTCTAGAAATTTCAGTTTTACCAATTCCAGTAGGACCAATCATTAAAATGTTTTTTGGAAGAACTTCTTCTCTCATATCTTCAGGTAATTGCTGGCGTCGCCAACGATTCCTCAATGCGATGGCTACAGATTTTTTTGCATCATCTTGGCCAATAATATATCTATCGAGTTCGGAAACAATTTCTCTTGGTGAAAACGCTTGCATTATTTAGTACTCAATTTTTTCAAGTGTTACATTGCTGTTTGTAAAAACGCAAATTTCGCCAGCAATTTTTAGTGATTTTAAAGCAATTTCTTCAGCGGTAAGATCAGTATCAATCAGAGCTTTAGCAGCTGATAGTGCATAATTTCCTCCACTACCAATTCCTATGATCGACCCTTCAGGGTCTAACACATCACCCATTCCAGTAATGAGGAGTGATGTAGAAGAGTCAGCTACAGTTAGAAGTGCTTCAAGTCGCCTTAAATATTTGTCGGTACGCCAATCTTTTGCTAGTTCGACACAGGCCCTAGTAAGCTGCTTAGGATGCTTTTCGAGCTTCGCCTCCAGTCTTTCAAATAAAGTAAATGCATCTGCAGTCGCTCCGGCAAAACCTGCGATAACACCACCATCACCTATTTTTCTAACCTTTTGGGCTGTACCCTTAATGACTGTATTTCCAAGACTGACTTGTCCGTCTCCAGCGACAACTACCTGATTGCCTTTTCTTACACTAATAATAGTTGTGCCGTGCCATGATTGACTTTGTTGATTTTCCATACTGATTGTTATGTGGCTATTTATTTATTAACTTCAAGCCCTGACTTTTCATTAAAAATTACATTTTTATAGATAATTCAGTGATTTATTGATAGAAACCGACTGGATTTTGTTATGAGAACCGCAGAGTATAAAAGAGACACTAAAGAAACCTCCATCTCTGTCGATATCAATATCGACGGAACAGGTAAGTACGACATTAAGACTGGCATAGGATTTCTTGACCACATGCTTGAACAACTATCAAAGCACTCACTGATTGATATGACGATAAAAGCAACAGGTGATACTCACATTGACTATCACCATACAACTGAGGATACAGGCATTGCAATTGGTGAATGTTTATCAAAAGCATTAGGTAATCGACAAGGTATTACACGTTATGCGCACTCATATATTCCCATGGATGAAACATTATCAAGAGTTGCGCTTGATCTATCAAATAGACCTTATTTAATTTGGAAAGTACAATTTAGTGCTCCAAAAATAACTTCTTCTCAAGGTGACTTTGATACTGAATTATTTAAAGAATGGTTCCAAGCTTTTGCACAAGCAAGCGGAACAACATTACATGTGGAAAATATTTATGGAGAAAACAACCATCATATTATTGAATCTTGCTTTAAGGCTTTGGCAAGAAGTTTAAGAAATGCTGTTGCGATTAACGATCGAGAGGGAATGAACATTCCTTCTACCAAAGGACAACTTTAACAATGATTAAAGAAGGCCAAAAACTACCTTCATTCAAACTTAAAAATCAAAAAGATGAAGAAGTTAAATTTCCTACAAAAGAGGACACGGTAATTTATTTTTATCCTAAAGCGGATACTCCAGGATGTACAAAAGAATCTTGTGATTTCCAAAGCAATCTTCGAAAGTTAAACAATCTAAAGGTAAGAGTTTATGGTATATCCAAAGATACCGTTCAAAAACAAAATAAATTTGCTGAAAAATACAAATTAAAATTTGATCTTCTTTCTGATGAGAGTGGTAAAATCTGTGAAAAGTTTGGTGTATGGATTACAAAAAGTATGTATGGCAGAACGTACAAGGGCATAGATAGATCTACATTTCTTATTATGAAAGGCAAGGTCGTAAAGGTTTGGAGAAAAGTGAAAGTAAATAATCATGTAGAGGAAGTTATTGATACTATTAAACAAATGAATAAATGAAGTTAGTAATTATCAACTACGGCTCAGGAAACTTACATTCAGTACACAAGGCATTTGAAGCCGTAAACAATAACTTAGAAAATCCATATGAAATTATTGTTACAAACACACCATCTGAAATATTAAACGCCGATAAATTAGTTCTTCCTGGAGTAGGAGCTTTTCAAGACTGTAAGAATGCAATTCACAAAATAGACGGCCTATTTGAAAGTCTTGAAGAAGTGGTAATTGGTGAAAAAAAAGCTTTTATGGGCATTTGTGTTGGAATGCAATTACTAGCAGAAAAATCTTTAGAATTTGGTGAATGTGAGGGCTTTGGATGGATACCTGGAGAAGTAATCAAGATCGAGGCTCCAGCTGATTATAAAATTCCACATATGGGATGGAATGAAGTCACTTTTCGCAATCATGAATTATTGAATAATATTTCACAAAATACTGATTTTTATTTTGTGCACAGTTACTACTTTAGAACTCAAAAAAATGAAAATTGTATTGCAACTACAAAATATCCAAATCCAATTACTGCAGCAGTACTCAAGGAGAATATTTATGGTACACAATTTCATCCAGAAAAAAGTCATAATAACGGAAAACAAATAATTACAAACTTTCTCGAGTGGGAACCTTCATGATTTTATTTCCAGCAATTGATTTAAAAGACGGTAAATGTGTAAGATTAATACAAGGTGATTTTAAACAATCTACAACATACAACGAGTCACCGTTAGAACAGGCTAAAATTTTTGAAGACTCTGGAGTGGAATATTTGCATTGCGTTGATCTAGATGGTGCGCTTAAGGGCAATTTTGAAAATATTAAATCTATTGAGCAAATAAAAAAAAATACAAATCTTAAGATTCAGTTCGGTGGCGGAGTAAGAAATATAGAAAGAGTTGAAAGACTCATTAATATTGGTGTAAATAATGTAATTATCGGAACATCAGCGTTTGAAAATAAAACTTTTTTTGAAAAATCAGTTTGCAGTTATCCTAATAGAATTTCAATTGCTCTCGACATAAAGCAAAACCAAATTGCTACAAAAGGTTGGAAAGAGGTAAAAGATTTACAAATTTCTGATTTTTTAAAAAGTATAGAAGATCTTAATATCAACTCAATAATAATTACTGACGTTATGAGGGATGGTATGAAGCAAGGAATTAACTTTGAAATGCTAGAAAATGTGATGGTTCAAACAAAAATTGACTGTGTCGCATCAGGCGGGGTATCAAATATTTCGGACCTTATTAACCTAAAGAAAAAAAATTACTCACAAATAAAAGGTGTAATTGTAGGTAAAGCAATTTATGACAAAAATATTGATATTGTTGAGGCATTAAAGACAGTTAGATAGAATGCTAAAAAAAAGAATCATACCCTGTTTAGATGTTGATCGAGGGAGAGTTGTCAAAGGCGTCAATTTTGTTGACTTAATTGATGCTGGAGATCCTGTTGAACAAGCAAAAATCTATAATTCTGAGGGAGCTGATGAACTTTGCTTTCTAGATATAACTGCATCAAGTGACGATAGAGAAACCCTCTTTGAAGTTGTAAAAAAAACTGCTGAAAATTGTTTCATACCACTCACTGTAGGTGGGGGTGTCAGGACCATTGATGATATATCTCGTTTGCTTCACCACGGAGCAGATAAAGTGTCTATAAATACAGCTGCAGTTGAAAACATTGACCTAGTTGCAAAAGCAGCAAAGAAATATGGATCCTCAACAATAGTTATAGCAGTAGATGCAAAAAAAAATGGAGATAAAAGTTGGAATATATTTACCCATGGTGGAAGAAAGCCCACAGATATTGATGCATTGGAATATTGTATTGAAGTAGCTAATTTAGGAGCTGGAGAGATATTATTAACTTCAATGGACAGAGATGGAACAAAAATAGGATTTGATAATGAATTATTGAGTACTGTCTCATCCTCTATTGATATTCCTGTTATCGCTTCAGGTGGCGTTGGAAACCTTGAGCACTTTGTTGAAGGGGTATTAAAGGGGGGAGCTAGCGCTCTATTAGCTGCTTCTATTTTTCATTTCGGAGAATATAGTATCAAAGATGTAAAAACATATCTTGCTGAACAAAATATTGCAGTTAGGATTTAATTATGAAAGGTTATTGGGTAGTAAAAGTCAATGTGTTACATCCGGATAAGCAAAAATTGTATGCAGAGCATGCAACTGAGGCGGTTAAAAAATACAATGGTAAATTTTTAGTACGGGGTGGCGAACAAACAACTATGGAAGGTAAAGAGTTTAAAAGAAACGTCATAGTTGAGTACGAGTCAATTGAAATAGCTAAACAGGCTTATAATTCAGAAGAGTATCAAAACGCAAAAAAAATCTTGGGTGACGAAAAGGATAGAATTTTTGCAATTGTAGAGGGAGTAGAATGAGCAGTAAAAAAGTTGATGTTCTAGCTCGGCTCTTTAATACAATTATATCACGTGCTAATGAAGACCCTTCAAAATCCTATACTGCAAAACTTATATCGGAAGGTAAAAGGAAATGTATAGAAAAGTTAAAAGAGGAGTCACTTGAAACTGTGGAGGCTGCTGAACAAGAGAATATAGAGCAGATAATTTATGAGTCGGCGGATCTTATTTATCATTTGTTAGTTATGTTAAAAAAATTTGATATTACTCCCGATCAAGTTTATGAAGAGCTAGAAAAAAGAGAGGGTAAAACAGGACTTAGAAATTAATGTCATACGATAAGGAAAATATTTTTGCTAAGATTTTAAGAGGTGAAATCCCTTGTGATAAAATTTATGAGGATGAATATGTCCTGTCATTCAAAGACATTCGTCCTCAAGCACCTTCACATGCATTAGTAATTCCAAAAGGGGAATATATAGACATAAATGATTTTAGTGCAAATGCTTCGGACGAAGAAATAGTTGGTTTCAACCGGGCTATTTCAAACGTAGCAGATATGTTGGGTATAAGTGAAAAAGCTGGAGGAGGAGGATACAGGCTCATCGCAAATGCCGGTAAGGATGCGCATCAAGAAGTACCTCACTTACACTTTCATTTACTCGCGGGAAGACCATTGGGACCAATGGTATTTCCTGAAAAACCTGAAAACGAATAATTAATATGACTGAAAAAATCTCAGATGCTGAACTCATCAAGCTGTTTAATAAGAATAAATTATTCGATCTTTTTAATATGACTGTTCTTGAAGTTGATACCACAGTTGGCGATATCAAAGTTGAGTTTGATATTGATAAAAAATATTGCAATCCTGCAGGTGATGTCCAAGGTGGTATTGTTAGTGGAATGGTAGATGATGCAACTGCATTAGCTTTTATATTTCAAAATCATTTCAAAAAAAGACCGCCAACAATAGAACTGAAAACAAATTTTTTGTATCCAACTAAACCGGGAAAAGTTATTGGATATGGGCGAGTGGTGAAATCTGGAAAAAATATTGTATTCTTGGAAGGTAGACTGGAGCAAAACAATAGGACTGTTGTTACCGCAACATCAACTTGTGTAAGTGTTGATATGCCTCAGGTGAATTTTAAAAAAATGATTGGAGATAATAATGAAAAATAAACAATGGATTTTAAAAAAATTTCCAGTTGGTGAAATTAGTGAAGGGGACTTAGTTTTGGAAGAAAATGAAGTAGCCAGTCTCTCAGATAGTCAAATTTTAATTAGAAACATATATCTTTCTCTAGATCCCGCAAATCGGGGATGGATGAGTGGACAAAAATCCTATGTGGATGCAATGCAGACTGGCGATATTATGAGGGGCGGTACAATCGGTATAATTGAAGAGAGTAAAAATGAAAAATTCAAAAAAGGAGAAATTGTAAACTGTATGGGCGGCTGGCAGCAATTTTGTGTAAGTGACGGTAAAGGTGTAAGGCAAATTCCTCTAGGTACCGGCTTTCCACTTGATAGTTATATGAGCGTTTTAGGAATGACTGGTCTTACGGCATATTTTGGTTTATTAGACATTACTGATCCACAGCCTGGAGAAACTCTAGTTGTGTCTGCAGCAGCAGGTGCTGTTGGATCAATTGTGTGTCAAATAGGAAAAATCAAAGGTTGCAAGGTAGTGGGCATTGCTGGCTCAGATACGAAATGTAAATGGCTAGTCGATGAATTAGGCATTGACTCTGCAATTAATTATAAATCTGAAAATGTTAGGCAAAGACTAAAAGAAAGTTGTCCGGATGGAATAGATATATATTTCGAAAATGTAGGCGGCAGTATTACTGAGGCAGTTTTAACTCGAATGAATATTAATGGTAGAATTAGTCTCTGTGGCTTAATCTCAGGATATAACGCTGAGTCTATTGTTCCAGGACCTGCATGGGGAAATTTATTAATAAAAAGAATTAAACTCAAAGGGTTCATAGTATTTGATTACTTCAAGCGATATATGGAAGCCTACCAAGATATAACTCAATGGCTTAAAGATGATAAAATCAAATATAAAAATCATATTATACCAGGCATTGAGAATGCAGGAGAGGCAATAAGAAAATTATTTTCTGGCGAAAATGAAGGTAAGTTAATAGTTAAAATTAGTGAAGAACCTAATTAATGTTTTCAGAATACCTTAAAGATTTTTGAATAAAATTATCTTTTTCGTCTAAAATTGTTATCTTATGTTTTTTATTATCTCGCATTTTATCCTGTGCAACCATATGAATAATACTTACAGCTTCATATGGAGCATAATAATCAATAAATAAATTTAAATCAGTAGACCATCTATAAGGACCCATGTAGTTGCATATTTCTGGCAAAGCCTCGTATGCAAGTTCTTCATGGTATGAAATAATACCTAGTGCTAATTGCGTTGTGGTAAACAATCTTATTCTTTTATTATTAATTAAGAATTTTTGCCAATATCTCAGCCTTTCCCAATGTGGGGCATCTTTTGCAATTGCAAATATTCCAGCATTGAGAGTAGGCCTACAAATTAATTTGTTTGATATTTTGTTGGGCAGTTTAGCCTTACTCGCATTCTTGTATAAAATATTCTTCAAAAGATACAGAGGTCCAAAAATTTTTTTCACACTCATATGATGACTCTGAAGTCTTGAAGCTTGAGATACAATTGCAAGTTTATTTTTCTTTATAACAATACGTACAATATCCAATGCAGTACTATTTTGAAACCACGCGTCTGCATCTACCCAGAATAAATATTTGGCATTTGGAAAAAGCTTATCCAAATTAGCTTTAGCAAGCTCGACTTTTAAAAATTTTTTATTACCTGCCCGCGTCTCTGTTTTAGTATCTGGCCATCCAGGATCAATAACATCAATTTTTTTTGAACGAAAAATATTCACTTGTTCCGAGGATAATCCGCCATCTAAAACTGAAATCTTTATATTTTTATCATCTAATTTGCTAACTGACTCGCAAAGCTCATTGATTAGATCAAAATATTTTGAGTCGCCACCGGTGATTAAGTCTAATTTCATACAAAATTATTACAGGCTTTTTTAAATGTCACTTCGCTTTGTAACCATCTTATCTAGCATTCTGTCGGTGATTAACATTGGAAGTGTCCAATACATCAATTTATTCGGAGTAATAGTATATCGTGTTTTTCTATTTGGATCATGAAGCGCATTAAAAATTAATTTTCCAACCTCCTCGGGTGGAAACGCTATCTTCTTTGCATTTTTCATTCTTTTTGGAATATTCTTAGCTGCTTTAGCATAATCAGATTTTTTTAATGTTTCTAAAAACTTCTTATCTACTTTGTCAAAAATTTCTGATTTTATCGGTCCTGGTCCAATAATAACAACATCTACCCCATATCTGATTAGTTCTCTTCGTAAAGAGTGGCTTAAACCTTCTAAACCAAACTTAGAGGCAGTGTAAGCTCCAACTCCAGGCATTCCAATTTTTCCTGAAATTGAACTAATATTAAATATCACACCCTTTTTTGAATTATTATTTTTTTCCGCACCACATAATGGTGCAAAAAATTTTAAGACTCTGAATGCGCCATTTAAATTAATATTAATTTGTTTTTCAAAATCTTTAACTTTTTGCAATAATATAGGGCCAGATATTGCAACTCCTGCGTTGTTCACCAATGCGAGGAGATTTGAGTTTTTCAAATCTTTTTTTACTATTGATGCAGCCTTTTTCACTTGAGCTTCCTTTGTCACATCAAAGATTAAAGGGGTAAAGTTTTCTTTGAAGATTTTTTTTAACTTGTTTGCATCTTTAGAATTTCTAACACTCCCATACACATGAAAGCCTTTTTTAACAAAATAGCTTAATGTTCCATGTCCAATTCCTGAAGAAACCCCTGTTATCAATATAGACTTTTTGTTCATAATCTTGCTCCATATATTTGGATTATTTTTGAAGCGAAGTTTACACCTTCATTTCCACAATATTCCAAGTCTCTCTCGTTAATAAAACCAAGTAAAAAACCAGCTGCGAAAAGGTCTCCAGCACCGGTAGTATCCACCAGTTTTTCAATCTTTTGAGCTTTTATTTGTATTTCTTCGTCTTTATTAATAATCATTGCCCCTTTTTCACCAAGGGTGATAGCAAATATTTTATTTTGTTGTTTAATAATCTTAAGGCAATCTTCAAGATTATCTTTTTGATAAAGTGATTTGATTTCTTCTTCATTAGCGAAAATTATGTTTGCTTCATTATTTACTAGATCTAAAAAACTTTCTCTAAATCGTTCAATACAAAATACATCTGACACACTAAATGCTACAATTTTTCCTGCATCTTTGGCAATTTTGATTGCTTTTTTTATTGCTTCTTGGGCATCATCAAGATCCCATAGGTATCCCTCAAGATATGTAATTTTTGAGTGAGAAATAACTTCTTTGTTTATATCACTTGCATTTAACTTCTGAGAAATACCTAAGTAAGTACTCATTGTTCTTTGTGCGTCAGGGGTTACCATCACAAGACATCTTCCAGTTTCACTTTCATCTGATTGAGCTGTATTGGCAAAAACAACATTTTCTTTCTCTAGCCCTTTTATAAATGAATTTCCAACTTTATCTTCACCTACCTTGCCAATGAATGCAGTTTTTATATTATTTTGGGCTAAAGCAACAATTGAATTAGCAACTGATCCACCAGAGACATTTGCTTTAATCTCAATCTCTTCAGATAATGATTTGATGCTGTCTAAATCTACAAGGGACATTAGACCTTTTCTGAGCTCTTTTTTATTTAGAAACTCTTCATTAACATCAGTAATTACATCAACGATTGCATTACCTATTCCAACAATATCAAATTCCTGATTTACCATGTTTCCACCCATGGACGGAGATCTAACTCGAATGTCCAAGCATTTTTAGGTTGATTATGAATGACTAAGTAGTTTTGCGCAATATCGTCTGGCTTCATAAGGCCATCAATTTTCTTCTTTTCTTTTACATATTCAGGAAAAAGCTTATTAACCCACGGCGTATCTATTGCACCATCTACAATAATGTGTGCTACATGTATGCCTTTTGGAGCTAGTTCTTTTGCCATACTTTGTGCTAAAGCTCTTTTTGCTTGTTTAGCGCCGGAGAACGCAGCAAAACCCTCTTTGCCTCTGATGCTTGCTGTTGCTCCGGTGAAAATTATTGTGCCTTTTTTTCTTGGTATCATTTTTCTTGTTACTTCTCTTCCCATTAGAAAAGCTCCAAAAGTCGCCATTTCCCATACTTTATAATATTTTTTTGAAGTTGTTTCTAAAATGTTGAAACGAATGTTGGCTCCAATGTTGTATACGGCCACATTAATTTCACCAATCTCTGTTTCAATCTTATTAATAAAGTTAATTACATCTTCTTCTTTTCTTGCGTCTAAACTATATGCGAAACACTTTCCGCCATTTTTTTCAATTTCTTCTTTAAGTGGCGATAATTGATCCCCGTTCCTTCTAGCAACTACAGTAATGAAGTTATTTTGTGCAAATACTCTCGCTACCGCAGAACCAAGGCTGTCACCTGCGCCAATAATGAGTGCTACTTCTTTATTAATCATAATGAATAAAGGTATCAGCAAACACTAGACAGTAAAAGGTGTTTTATTTTTATAACCATTTATGCTTTTTTTGTTTTAATTGGCTTTTTTCTAGTTGGATAACAAGTTTTACATATTTTACACTCTATTCCAAAACAACTTCGAGCTTCACAATATTCCCTTCCATAAAATATTATTTGTAAATGTAACTTGTTCCATAGTTTTTCAGGAAATATTTTTTTTAAATCATTTTCAGTTTGCTTTACACTCTTACCATTGGTTAACCCCCATCTTTGGGCAAGTCGATGAATATGAGTATCAACAGGAAATGCTGGGTGACCAAAACCTTGTGACATTACAACGCTAGCTGTTTTATGCCCTACTCCAGGAAGCGCCTCTAGATCTTCAAAAGTTTCTGGAACCTCACCACTATAATTTTTCATTAATATTTTTGACAGCTTTGAGATAGCTTTTGACTTTTGTGGAGCAAGACCACAGGGTCTAACAATATTATAAATGGTTTTGACTGGCAGCTTCTCCATTTTCGCAGGATTATTTGCTTTCTTAAAAAGCAAAGGAGTTACTTCATTGACCCTTTTATCCGTACACTGCGCACTCAGAAGAACAGAAATTAATAGTTCAAAATTATTTTTATGATTTAGTGGAATTGGGGTTTCGGGATAAATTTTATTTAAAATACTAATAATTTTTTTTGCCCTATCAGCCTTTAACATTATGGTTCTTTTTCAACCTAACTTATATTTAACACATCCGACATATCAAATAGGCCTGGTTTTTTGTTCATGCCCCATTTCACAGCTTGTATTGCTCCGTTAGCAAAAATACCCCTATCTTTCGCTGTATGCTTGATAGTAATATCCTCATCCCTGCTTGAAAAAATAATTTCGTGATCACCAATTACTTCACCTTTGCGGAAGGATGAGACTACAATTTTATTTTTAGCACTTTTAGCCTTTATGTTTAGACGAGAGATTTTTTTAATATTTTCAAATTTTTTATTTTTACCTTCTGCAGCTGCCTGCCCCATCATTACTGCAGTGCCTGAAGGTGCATCAATTTTATGTCGATGATGTGTTTCGTTTATTATTGTGTAAAAATTATTTTTTAAACTTGAGGAACTTATTTTAATTAATTTATTTATTAGGTTTATACCTAAACTCATATTACCTGATTTTATGATTGTTGCATGCTGCGCAGCGAGTTTAATTTTTTTTAATTGAGAGCTATTAAAACCTGTAGTTCCAATTATATGTACTATTCTTGCTTGAGCTGCATATTTTGTATGGATCATAGTTGCTTCAGGAGTTGTGAAGTCAATAACAGCGTCAGTTTTAGCAAATAATGGAATTATATTATCTGTGACTTTAATTTTTAATTTTTTCGTTTTTAGTAATTGACCTAAATCTTTGCCAATAGCTTTATGCCCGCTTCTTTCGGTTGCACCATATAAAACAAGCGATTTATCTTTCAAAACTCTTTTAGCGATTTGCATTCCCATGCGTCCGGTTACGCCAGTTACGACAATTTTTATTTTTTTCATTAATTTAGGATAATCGAAATAATTTAAAAAGTAAGTTTTTTAAGCTTTTGTTTTCCAAAAATCCTTAGCTTTTTTAAAAAATGCCGATGTTAAAGGACTCTCATTTTGATCACTGGTTTCTTGAAAGGATTTTAATATTTCAATTTGCTTCTTACTTAAATTTACTGGTGTTTCAACTTTTGCCTGAATATACAAATCACCTAAATAACCGTTGCGAACATTAGGCATGCCTTTTGATTTTAATCTGAATTGGTCACCAGATTGAGTACCTTGAGGTATTTTTAGCCTTGCTTTACCGCCATCTATTGTCGGTATGTCAATAGCGCCGCCAACAGCAGCATCGACCATAGATATTGGGACCTCAGCAAATAAATTTTCATTTTCACGAGCAAATATTTCGTGCTCATTTACATTTACAAATATATACAAGTCCCCCTGCTGCCCCCCGTTTAGACCCGCTTCACCTTCTCCAGATAGTCTTATTCTAGAACCATCATCAACGCCTTTTGGTATTTTCACCATTAAACTCTTTGTTTTCTGTGTTCTCCCAGATCCGCCGCATGGCCTGCATGGATCTGAAATAGTTGAACCACTTCCCTGACAGGTTGGGCAAGTTTGCTGAATTGAAAAAAAACCTTGCTGCGAGCGAATTTGCCCTCTTCCTCCACATGACTGACAGGTTACTGGCTGACTTCCTTGAGATGCGCCAGAACCTGAACAAGAGTCGCATTGAACTTGAGTTGGAATTTTTACTTTAAATTTTTTACCATTAAAAGCTTCCTCAAGACTTACAGTAATATCATATCTTAAGTCTGAGCCACGATTATTTGTTTTTCTTCTGCGATTTCCTCCACCACCAAAAAAAGAAGAGTCTCCAAAAAAGTCTTCAAAAATATCTTGAAAAGCTGATGAATTAAAATCAAAACCAAAACCACCCTGGCCTGTATTACCATCCACTGCTGCATGACCAAACTGGTCGTAAGCTGAACGTTTTTCTTTATCATGAAGTACAGCGTATGCTTCACTTGCCTCTTTGAATTTAACTTCCGCATCTGCATCACCCTGATTACGATCAGGATGATATTTCATTGCTAATTTCCTGTAGGCTTTTTTTATTTCAGAGTCATCAGCTGACTTGGAAACGCCAAGAACTTCATAATAGTCTCTTTTTGACATAAGCTTACCTGCTTACGATTGCTTATTATCTTCTTTGACTTCCTCGAATTCAGCATCAACAACTTTTTCATTATTCTGGTCAGATCCAGCAGCTGTATTGTCAGACGGCTCGTTTGGATTAGGAGCATCTTGTTGTTGAGCCTTATACATTGCTTCACCTAATTTCATAGACGACTGAGTTAATGCATCAAGTCCACTTTTAATCTTATCGGTGTCATCTGAAGCAACAGCTTCTTTTAAAGCCTTAATATCGTTTTCAATTGCATTCTTTTCTTGCTCAGAAACCTTATCACCAAATTCTTTTAGATTTTTCTCGGCAGAGTGTATCATTGTGTCTGCTTGGTTTTTAATATCAACGCCTTCTCGCTTTTTCTTATCTGCTTCCGCGTTGGCTTCAGCTTCCTTGACCATTTTGTTGATCTCTTCCTCACTCAAGCCACCCGATGCTTGTATTTTAATTTGTTGTTCTTTTCCTGTGCCTTTGTCTTTTGCTGACACATTTACGATTCCATTAGCGTCAATATCAAATGTTACTTCAATTTGAGGAACACCCCTAGGCGCAGGTGGTATGCCTACTAAGTCAAAGTTACCAAGTAATTTATTATCAGCAGCCATTTCTCTCTCACCTTGACATACTCGTATTGTTACAGCAGTTTGATTGTCATCAGCAGTTGAAAATACCTGACTTTTTTTTGTTGGAATTGTTGTATTTTTATCAATTAATTTTGTAAAGACGCCACCAAGAGTTTCAATACCAAGGGATAGAGGTGTAACATCAAGCAGCAATACATCCTTAACATCCCCTTGAAGAATACCAGCCTGAATAGCTGCACCTTGTGCAACAACTTCATCTGGGTTCACTCCTTTGTTTGGTTCTTTACCAAAAAAGTTTTTAACAGTTTCTATAACTTTTGGCATTCTTGTCATTCCACCAACTAAGACTACCTCGTCAATTTCACCGGCACTCAAACCGGCATCCTTGAGAGCGGCATCACATGGTTTAATTGTTTTTTCAATTAAATCATCAACAAGTGTTTCAAGCTTTGCTCTTGTCACCTTGATATTTAAATGCTTAGGTCCTGACTGATCAGCAGTAATAAATGGTAAATTAATTTCTGTTTGAGATGTTGAAGATAATTCGATCTTAGCCTTCTCAGCAGATTCTTTCAATCTTTGGAGTGCTAATTTATCCTGAGTAAGGTCAATATTATTTTCTTTCTTAAATTCTTCAGCAAGATAATTTAAGAGACGAGTGTCAAAGTCCTCACCGCCTAAAAATGTATCACCATTAGTTGACTTTACTTCAAAAACTCCATCGCCAATTTCTAAAATTGAAATATCAAAAGTGCCACCACCTAAATCATATACAGCAATAGTTTTGCCATCCTTTTTATCTAAACCATATGCTAATGCAGCAGCAGTTGGCTCATTGACTATTCTTTCAACCTCTAGTCCAGCTATTTTACCAGCATCTTTAGTAGCTTGTCTCTGAGCATCATTGAAGTAAGCAGGAACAGTGATGACTGCTTTTTCAACTTTTTCTCCTAAATACCTCTCTGCATCTTCCTTTAATTTTTGAAGTACAAAAGCAGAGATTTGAGATGGTGAATATTTTTCAGATCCTGACTCTACCCATGCGTCACCATTTTCAGATTTAATGATTTTAAAAGGCACCATGTCGGCATCTTTTTTGACCATTGGGTCTTCGAAAGACCTACCTATAAGTCTCTTGATCGCAAAAAATGTATTTTCAGGGTTTGTGACGCCCTGCCTTTTTGCAGGTTGTCCCACTAACTTTTCTTCATCACTCCCAAAACTTATAATTGAAGGCGTTGTTCTGGATCCTTCAGCATTTTCAATAACCTTAGGGTCTTTCCCATCCATTATCGAGATACAACTATTTGTAGTTCCTAAATCTATTCCTATTACTTTTGCCATATTCTTAATTTGATATTTGTTCTATATATGGGTAGTTGATTTTGCAGTACAACCCCCTGCTGAAAAAAAGAGTTAATTGAGATTGTAAATTATTATTATGCTATCCTATTGATTTCATTATTTTTTTTTCTTAACCACACCCACAAGCGCCGGTCTCAGAAGTCTATCTCCAATTTTGTATCCCTCTTGAATAACCTCAGCAATAGTTCCTGGTTCTTGATCATCCTTTTCTACTTCAAACATCGCTTGGTGGATATTCGGATCAAACTGCTCGCCCAGTGATTTAATTTGTTCAATCTTAAATCTTTCAAATGTAGAAATAATTTGTTTCTCGGTAAGCTCAATTCCCTCAAATAGTTGTGATAAACCATCTGATTTTTCTTTTACTTCTTTGGATTTAACCGAAGATATAGCTCTTTGGAGATTATCGAGAACTGATAATATCTCTTTTGCGAAATTTGAAATTACATAATTACTTAAGTCCTCTTTTTCTCTATCAAATCTTTTTCTTAAATTTTCATTTTCAGCCAGGCTGGTTAGAAGCCTACTTTCAAGCTCTTTGAACTTATCATTATTATCAGCACCTGCTTCTTCTGTTTTTGCTTCGGAATTATTATCTACTTTGGCTGGCTTAGGGTCTAAATTTTTTTTATTTTTATTTTTGGTCATATTTAATTATGTAATGATCTATATTATTTTCGTCAATACATAGTATAATTTATCACTCAATGAGAAATAATAGAAATATTAACCAACTAAGAAATATAGAAATAATTCCTAATTTTTCATACAATCCGGAAGGCTCATGTTTAATTAAATGTGGCGATACCCATGTGATCTGCAGTGCTTCACTTGATAGAAATTTACCAAGATGGTTAAAAAATTCAGAGACCGGGTGGGTAACAGCAGAATATGGAATGTTACCAAGATCAACTTCTGAGAGAATGTCTAGAGAAGCCGCTAAAGGCAAACAATCTGGTAGAACACAGGAAATCCAAAGACTAATTGGAAGATCATTAAGGTCTGTAGTTAATTTAGAAGATTTAAGAGAATTACAAATAATAATAGATTGTGATGTTATTCAAGCAGATGGTGGAACAAGAACTGCTTCAATCTCAGGATCATTTATTGCACTTCAATTGTGTATAAATCATATGCTCAATAAAAAAATTATAAAAAAAAATCCAATAAGTGAATATGTTGCCGCAATCAGCTGTGGAATTATGAATGGTGAGCCTTATTTAGACTTAGATTTTGAAGAAGATCAAAATGCTGAAGTAGATGCAAACTTTGTAATAACAGAAAGCGGTAAATTAGTTGAAGTACAGATGACTTCGGAAAAAAAGCTTTGTGAGGAAAGGTCATTTAATGCAATGTTGGAACTTGCAAAATCAGGGATCTCTGAGATTATCCAAATACAAAAAAAAATTTTAAGTGATTAAAAAAATAAAAGAAATAGTTATTGCCAGTCATAACGAAGGAAAGGTAAGAGAAATCAGATCTTTATTAATGCCAATGGGATTCAAGATTTACTCTGCAAAAAAATTTTGTATCAATGAACCAATTGAAAACGGAAAAACCTTTAAAGAAAATTCTCTAATAAAATCAAAAAATGCTGCCAAAAAATCAGGTGTTCCTGCCATAGCTGACGATAGTGGCCTTTGTATTTTATCGCTTGGCAATCAACCTGGAATATATTCAGCCAGATGGGCAGGAAAGGATAAAAATTTCGATACGGCAATCAGAAAAATACAAAAAAAAATTTATAAAAATAATCATGTTAGTAAGAACTCTCGAAAAGCTTTCTTTTGCTGTGCTTTATCAATTTATTTTCCAGATAATAATTACAGAGTATTCGAAGGAAAAAAATATGGACATGTTCAATTTCCTCCACTAGGCAAAAATGGTTTTGGATATGATCCCATATTCGTACCTATTGGTTATAAAAAAACATTTGGTGAAATGAATTTTAATTACAAGGAAAGAATAAGTCATCGATCAATAGCATTTAAAAAAATGAAAACGTATTTAGAAAGATTTAAAGATTAATTTAACAGACTAAATTTTTGATTCTTTATCCTATATATTTTTGGTTGACGTGAGACATTGCCATTTGAATTCATCTTAAACCACCCATTTATACCAATATATCCATTGGAGCTATGTAGCTTTTTTATTGTGAAATTATTTTTGTCTTGATGAAGATTACTGATTAGTCCAACTATATCGTAACTTAACGCCGCTAAAGAGTGTGGCTTAGAGTCAAAAATTTCAAAATACATATTTTCAAATTTTCTTCTATTATCGATGTCAAGTGATGTGAAGTATGCATTTTCTAAACCTGGTTCTTTTAATGCTAAATTTTTTGCCCACAATGAACTGCCAATATATTGTACTTTTTTAGGATCTACATCATAGTATGGAAGTATGGAGCTGAAGTTTGATACTTCTTGAAAATTTTGTGCAAAAATTAATAAGGCTTCAAAGTTTAATTCTCCGTAGGTATCTAATTTTTTTAACTTCTTTAATTCATCTTTTGCTTTTTCAGAATTTTCTTTTTCCAATTGTTTAATTTTGTTTTCTAAATTAGCTTTCCTTTCCTCAAAATTTGAGACATTCTTTGAAATATCATAAAAATCTGGAGAGTTTGGATTATAGAAAGTGAAGATAAAGGAAGATAAATTGTTTTTAGACTGAAATTTTTTAATTTCTCTTTCAACACGACTTCCAAATTCATTTCTAGGAATTATCACTGCATATCTTTTTAAATTACGCTTAATGGAGTAGGTTAATAATTCCTTTATCTCATCTTCTAATGTAAGCCCAAACACATATAACCCGTTGTCTTGTATTTTAGAATTGTTAGAAAGTGTGACGATGGGTATATTTTTATTTTTTGTAATCTCTTTTACCTGATCTACTTTATTTGAAAAAACTGGCCCAATAATTAGATCTATATCGTCTTCAAGTACGCTGTATAATTGAGATAATAACTGCTCTTCATCTCCTGTATCAATTATTGTAAATATAATTTTCTTATTATTTTTTTTTTCAACTGCCATTTGGGCCGAGTTTAATAACGATTTACCTATTTGATAATGTTTACCGCTTAAAGGTAGCATTAAAACAATATTAAGAAATTCCCTTTGAACAGTATCTTTTTCTTCATTCGAAACCTGTATTGATAATGAATTATTATTTATATTCTTATTATCTAATTTTATAGATTTATTATATGTGTTAGTTTCATTTAGGTATTTAGTTGGAGTTTCACAACCAAGAAAACCCATGAATGTAAAGACAGCTATTATTAATATAATTTTTTTTTTTAAATACATATGAATATAAAATTAAATAATCATTATATTAATGAATTATTAGAATACGAAAAGGTTCAAAATGGATTATACATTGTGGCAACTCCTATTGGTAATTTAGGTGATATTACCATACGATCTCTTAAAACTCTTTCTTGTGTAGATTTAATCTTATGTGAAGACACCCGCATCAGTAAAAAATTAACAAATAAGTATGGTATTAAAACCCCACTAAAACCATTTCATAAATTCAATTCAAAAAACTCTATTCCATTAATAATAAAAAAACTACAAAAGGGATTATCAATTGCAATAATATCTGATGCTGGTACACCAATAATTTCGGATCCAGGTTCAGATCTAATAAAAATTTGTTTTGAAAGCAACATTAAAGTGTTTTCATTACCTGGCCCGTCTGCGACTATATCGAGCTATGTTTTGTCAAGTTTTGCTCAAAAATCTTTCATGTTTAGAAGTTTTTTTCCAAAATATAAAAAGGAAGCTCTAAAGGAATTGGATTTATTAAAAAAACTTGAATGTGCTGTAATATTTTTTGAATCGCCACAGCGAATTCTCAAAACACTTAATTTTATTAATGATCATTATGGAAGCTGTGAGATTACATTTGTAAGAGAATTAACCAAAAAAAATGAAGAAGTCATTAATGAAAATATTTCTGTGGTTATAGAAAAATTGAAGAATAGAAAAAAAATTTTAGGAGAAATAACATTCGCGGTTAAGCCTCTTTGCCATAATAAAAAGAGCGAAATTTCAAATGAAGAAATTTTAATATTATCTAATCAACTTATTGACGCAGGGCTTAATATTTCTAAAATTTCAAAAATTATTTCAACTTACTTTAATCTTTCAAAAAGAGAGGTATATCAGTTACTAATAAAAAATAAACAATGATATTAATTTTGATATATAATAATCACTGATAATGAACATTAAATTTGTTTTTACATTAGTATATATAATTCTTCCCTCTATCTTGATAGCTCACTGTGCTCAAGTAGCAACCGGAACTGCTGTAAAGGTAGTTACAGTTAATCAAGAAGATAGATCAATTGGAGAGTTTGTTGACGATGCAATTATAAAAACTTTAATAAAAAACACATATTTTGATCAAAACGAAAAACTATTCTTTAATATTGATGTTGAGGTATTACAAGGAAGAGTGTTATTGACTGGAACAATAGAGAATATCGACCTTAAAATTGAAGCAACTCGAATTGCTTGGGGAGTAAAAGGGGTAAAGACTGTTATAAATGAAATCCAAATATCAGACTCAGATAATATAATTAATTTCGCCGATGATCTTGTTATAAGCACAAAAGTAAAAGGAAAATTAATATTAAACGATAATATCAATTCATTGAATTATAGCATTGAGACCGTTAATAAGCTGGTTTACATTATTGGTATTGCTACAAGTGAGAATGAAAGAGATTTAGTAATAAATATTGCTAGAGAAGTATATGGTGTAGAGGAAGTGATAGACTATATCTCAATTAAAACTGACGAATTTTAATTTAAATGAACATAGGTTTTCAAATTGATGAAATTAATAAGCTCAATATTAAGACTGATAGTTCTCTACCATTAATATTAGAGTCTCAAAAAAGAAAAAATAAAAATTTTTATTTTTTACCAAGTAGTCTCACTTACAAAAATAATTTGGTTTATGCGCAAGCTAGAGAAATATCTTTTAAAAATAATAAATTAGAAAATTATATAGTCGGTAAACCAAAGCAGGTTAGGGTCGATAACTTCAAATATGTTTTTATACGACAAGATCCACCTTATAACATGGAATATATTTCTTCCATGCATCTTTTAGAGCAAGTCAAAAGTTCAACTAAGTTCATAAATCACCCAAAGGGGATAAGAAATGCGCCAGAAAAAATATCTATGCTGGCATACAAAAAAATTATACCTCCAACAATTATTACAAGAACAAAAAAAGAAATAAATGATTTTATCAAAAAGAACGGTAAGTGCGTAATTAAACCACTCTACGGCAATGGAGGTGAAAGTATATTTTTGCTAAATATTCAGGATGAAAACTACAATCAAATAACTGAAAGGTTTATAGATCAGCTTAAAGAACCATTTATTATCCAAAAGTTTCTACCAGAAATCAAATATGGCGATAAAAGAATTATTCTAATTAATGGGGAGCCAATTGCTGCTTTGAGAAGAATACCTGGCAAAAACGAGATCCGCTCAAATATTCATGTCGGAGGAAACTGTGAACCAATCAAAATTTCTAGACAAGATTTAAAAATTTGTGCTGAAATTAAAGAGTTTTTAAAAGACGAAGGACTTTTTTTTGTAGGTATAGATATAATTGGTAAATATTTAACGGAAATTAATGTTACTTCACCAACTTGTATACAAGAAATTAAAAAACTTCATAGAATAGATATATCTAAAGTAATCTGGGATCAACTTTCAAAAACTGATTAATTTATTATGAGTATACAAGCCAAAATTCTCAATTTTATGCTTAAAAAATTTGTAAAAGATGTTCAGCCTCCGGTTGAACAAAGATCCTACATTGAAGCTAGGAAAATGATGAATCAAGAAGGTTACACTGATCATGATACTTCGTTGGGATCTAAAATATTACAAAAAATAATCTTTAATAAAAATAAATCGTCTATAAATATTAATGAGACAAATTTAAATAATATTAGAACTTTACATTTTATAAATGAAAACTCTGACGAAGAAAAATGTATACTATATTTTCATGGTGGAGGATATGTTGCTGGGTCACCAGAAACACATCAAAATATGCTTGCAACATTAGCAAAGTATTCCTCAATTCAAATATTTGCTATTGATTATTCATTATCACCTGAAAGCAATTTTCCTAAGGCAATCAATGAGGCGATAAGTAGCTATAACGCCTTATTAGAAAAAGGTTTTAAAAATGAAAATATTTTTTTTGGTGGGGATTCTGCTGGAGGCAATCTAACATTGGTCAGTACACTAAAATTACAAGAGCTTAATCAAAAATTACCTTCAAAACTTTTTTTACTATCACCATGGACAGACCTTACTGGAGAGGGGAGAAGTATCAAAGAAAACTCAAAGTCAGATCCATATTTGTCATATGATAATTGGTTGAATACATCACTCTCTATGCAGAAAACTGTCAAAGAGTGGTATGCTCCAAATCAGAATTATAGAAACCCGCTAATATCACCAGTTTTTGCAAATTATTCCAATTATCCAAAAACATTGATTCAAGTTAGCGACATTGAAATACTATATAGCGACTCCCTAGATCTTGAATCTAAAATTAAAGATGGAAATAATGAAGTAAGGCTCAGCATTTACAAAAACTTACCTCATGTCTGGCAGATATTTGGTTTTTTACCTGAGGCAAAGCAAGCGCTTCATGAGATCTCAAACTTTTTAAAAAATTAACTCTTAAAAGCAGACAATGCAGCTAAATTAACAATGTCAGCAACATTTGCGCCTAAAGGTACAATTTGTATACTTTCTTTAAAACCAACTAAATAGGGTCCAACAAGTGTACCACCACCTAACTCCTGGAGCATCTTTGTAGAAATGCTCGCGCTATGAATGGCTGGCATTATTAATAAGTTTGCGGGGCCGGATAATTTACAAAATGGATACAGGTTCATCAGGTTTTCGTTCAAAGCGGTATTTGCTCCCATTTCTCCGTCGTATTCAAAATCTAAATTTCTTTGATCAAGAATTTTCTTCGCATCTCTCATATATACTGATCTTTCAGTGAATGGCTTTCCAAAATTTGAATATGATACGAGAGCAGCTCTTGGCTCAATGCCAAATATTTCTCTGACTACTTCTGCACTTTCTTGTGTGATATTTGCCAGTTGAGAGGCATTGGGCATATCATGTACATTTGAGTCTGCGACGAAAATAGTTCTTCCATTACACAACATTACTGTCATACCAAGAATGGTTTTATTTGGTATTGGGTCAAGTACATATTCGATACTCTCTAAAGAGGCCGCGTAGCTTCTAGTTAGGCCACAAACCATTGCGTCAGCTTCCTTTAAAGAGACCATGCATGCTGCAAAAACATTTCTTTCTCGATTTAAGAGATCTAAACAATCCTTTTTTAAAAATCCTTTTCTTTGTAAACGATGATAGATATGTTCTGCGTATCTATCATGCTCTGATTTATTTCTAGTGCTGTGTATTTCCATTTGATCAAAAAAATCTAAACCCATTTCTTGCATTTTGTTTTTTATGACATCGTCTCTTCCAATTAAAATGGGAGTACCCATTCTGTTATTTAGGAAAATTACAGCAGCCCTGATCATATCTTCCTCTTCCCCTTCTGTGAAAATAACTCTTTTGGGATTTTCTTTCACTTCTTGAAAAACTTTTTGAAGAAGGCCAGCTGAGGGATTTAGTCTTGCGGATAATTCATTTGAATAGTTTTCCATGTCAACTATTGCTTTTCTTGCAACACCCGTGTCCATAGCTGCTTTAGCTACCGCAGGAGGTACCTTACTTATTAATCTTGGATCAAAGGGAGAAGGAATAATATAATCTGGTCCATATTGAGGTCTTTTTCCAGGGTAAGCATTGGCTACTTCATCCGGCACATCTTCCTTCGCCAGGTTGGCAATGGCCTTAGCTGCGGCGATCTTCATTTCAAGATTAATTGTTTTTGCTCTTACATCTAATGCACCTCTAAATATATAGGGGAATCCAAGTACATTATTAACTTGATTAGGATAGTCGGATCTTCCAGTCGCTATAATTGCATCATCTCTGCATTCTTTAATTTTTTCTGGCAATATCTCGGGCTCAGGATTTGCCATTGCAAAAATAATCGGTCTCTCAGCCATCGATAAAACCATTTTCTGACTAATGATGTTGCCAATTGAGAGGCCAAAAAAGATATCAGCTCCACTTAGTGCGTCTTCAAGAGTTCTACACTTTGTTTTTATTGCATGGGCAGATTTCCACTGGTTCATATTTTCTTTTCTTTCAGTATGAATAACCCCCTTCGTATCACACAATATTGCATTTTCATTTGGCATACCCATTGCCTTCAAGAGTTCTAGGCACGCAATACCAGCGGCACCCGCTCCGTTAACAACAATTTTAACTTCATTAATTTTCTTTCCGGTAAGGTCCATGGCATTTAAAAGTGCAGCGGCAGATATAATTGCAGTACCATGTTGGTCATCATGAAAAATTGGTATGTCCATTATTTCTCTGAGAGAGTCTTCAATTATAAAGCACTCTGGTGCTTTTATGTCCTCAAGATTAATACCTCCAAAAGATGGTCCTAGATACTTTACAGAATTAATAAATTCATCAGCATCTTCAGTGTCAATTTCTAAATCAATCGAATCAATATCCGAAAATCTTTTAAATAAAACAGACTTACCTTCCATAACTGGTTTTGAAGCGTGGGCACCCAAATTTCCAAGGCCTAGTATTGCTGTGCCATTAGATATTACAGCAACTATATTTCCCTTACTTGTATAGTCATATACTGAATTGGTATCATCAGCTATAGCATTTACTGGTGCCGCGACACCAGGTGAATAAGCCAGTGAGAGATCTCTTTGTGTCTCTAGCGGTTTTGTGGCTTTAATTTCTATTTTGCCTGGTTTACCTTGAGCATGAAACACCAAAGCTTCTTTTTCACTAAAATGCTCTTCTCTATCTTTTTTTGTCATATTTTCTTTTTTGGATTTTATATAGGTTTTTACCTGCTTTTCAAATTCAAAAGATATATATTGGATGAACCTTTATTTTTGAAGTTATTTAAATCAAAATAGATTAATAAACAATGTTTATATGAATGTTTTAAGGTCTTCAGTTATTTATTCTTTTTTTACAGCGTTAAGTAGAATTTTTGGTTTTTTAAGAGATATACTAATTGCAAATTTTTTAGGTACTGGTGTGACAGCAGATATATTCTTTGTTGCATTTAGGCTTCCAAATACATTTAGAAGAATTTTTTCAGAAGGAGCATTAAACTCAGCATTTGTACCTATTTATACTAAGCTTATCAAAAATAATTCAAAACAAGACTCAAAAAAATTTTCCGGAAGTATTTTTTTAATTTTCTTAATAGCATCATCATTATTTGTGTTGATCATCGAAATTTTTATGCCATTTTTTCTAGCCATTTTAGCTCCTGGTTTCATTAGTGATAATGATAAGTTTACTGAATTAGTTAGAGTTTCGAGAATTATTTTTCCTTTTTTGATATTAATAAGTGTATCATCAATATTTTCATCCATTCTCAATTCACATAATAAATTTGCATTGTCAGCTGCCCTTCCAATAATATTAAATATTACTTTAATAATTGCTCTTGTCGTTGCTGCTTACACAAGAGCTGATTTCTTAATATTTTTATCCTGGAGTGTAATTATAGCGGGGCTACTTCAGATCTTAATACTTACTGTTACTCTGATAAGGGAAAAAATATACGTTATCTTCTCTCTTAAAATATATACGAATTATATTCATCGATTTACTAAATTATTTGCTGCTAGTTTTTTTTCGTCTGGATTACTGCAGATCAACATTTTGATTGGAACAATAATTGCTTCTTACGAGAGTGGTGCAATTTCATATTTATACTATGCAGACCGTATCTATCAATTGCCTCTTGCGCTTATAGGAATAGCAATCGGAATTGCATTGCTTCCTTCAATTTCAAGTAAAATAAAATCAAATAGTCTTGCCACAATACATCAGTCGATTGAACAAACTTTAATTTACTCATTGTTATTTGCTATTCCCGCTTCATTCGGAGTTTATGCACTTGCAGAGCAAATCATAGCTGTATTATTTGAAAGAGGAGAATTTGACGATAAATCATCATTATTTACGGCTAATGCACTCAAATTCTATGCTCTTGGTCTTGTGGCATTTATTATTATGAAAATTTATACACCAATATTTTTTGCCTATGAAAATGCAAAACCTACTCTTTACATTGCTGCCGTCAATTTAGCTATAAATACTATTTTAAGTATTATTTTGTTTTTTTATATAGGGTTTGTTGGAATTCCTATAGCTACAAGTGTATCAGCATGGATAAGTGTTATATTAATGAATTATTATCTAAAAAGTCATAATTATTATCAGACGAGTAACAAAATTGTCTTTCCTACAACAATAATTATTATTGTCTCGCTTGTGATGTACTTATATTTATCTGTTTTAAAAAATTATTCGGGGATATTTTTTAATATGTTAAAAGACCATGAAATTATATTTCTTTTGTTTTCAGTACTTTCTTCAATATTACTTTATTTTATTCTAATTTCATTTTACAAGCCTTTTAAATATTCTGAAATTAAAAAGATTTTACAAAATGAGTGAAATTCAAAATAATACTGTATTATCCGGTGTTCAACCTTCAGGCGACCTTCATATAGGAAATTATCTTGGTGCAATTAAAAATTTTGTGAATATGCAAAAGGATTATAATTGTTTTTTTTGTATAGTCGATTTACATGCAATAACAGTTAAGCAAGATCCAAATAAATTGAAAAGAAATACTCTAGAAGTTGCTGCAACTTATATTGCATCTGGCATAGATCCAAACGAAAGTGTTATTTTTAATCAAAGTAGCGTCCCTGCCCATGCAGAGTTAGCTTGGATATTTAATTGTGTAACGAGAATGGGATGGCTTAGTCGAATGACACAATTTAAAGATAAAGCCGGTAAAGATAAAGAGAATGCAAGTTCAGGTTTATTTATTTATCCAAACTTAATGGCCGCAGATATATTGGTCTATAAAGCAACACATGTACCAGTTGGAAACGACCAAAAACAGCATCTCGAACTTACAAGAGATATTGCACAAAAATTTAACCGAGAATTTAACTGCGAAAATTTCTTTCCAATTCCTGAACCAATTATAGATGAAAATATTTCAAGAATTATGTCACTCAAAGATGCAAACCAAAAAATGAGTAAATCAGATTTGTCTGAATACTCCCGTATAAGCCTTTTAGACGATAGTGATGCGATTAGAAAAAAGATAAAAAAAGCAAAAACTGCTGATACTGTAATGCCAGAAAAAATTGAGGAAATATTGAAATTAAGTGAGGTCCACAACCTGCTTAATATTTATTCAGGATTTTCTGGGATTGATAAACAAATTTTGATCGAGCAATATAAGGGAAAAAATTTTTCTAACTTTAAATCTGATTTATCAGATATTCTCGTTGAACAAATGAAGCCTATTACTTCAGAAATCAAAAAACTCATGCAAGATAAGGGATATCTCTTAAAAATTTTACTTGATGGTCAAAATAAAGCAAACAAAGTTGCCCAAAAAACAATTAACGATGTATATGATTTAGTAGGATTACTTAGGAATGAAACATAGATCAAAATTTTTAGTTATAGTTGATGAAACCAAAGAATTGAGCGTAGCGATTAGATTTGCCGCCAAGCGTGCTCAAAGCACTAAGGGAGGTGTAATTTTATTAAATGTTATAGAACAGTTTGATCCTCAACAATGGCAATCAATTGAAGATATAATTCTTCAAGAAGCAAGAGATAAAGCGCAAGAAAAGCTACAAAAATGGTCGAAAGTAATAAATGATTTAACAAATATTGTTCCTGAATTAATAGTTAAGGAAGGTGTGCCAAGCGAGAAAATAATTGAGACACTTGAGGATGATAGTGCTATTAGATTTCTTGTTTTAGCAGCTGCTAATGAAGACCAGCCAGGACCATTAGTATCTTTGCTTGCAGGTCAAAAATCTGGCAAATTGCCTGTCCCTATTGTAATTATTCCGCAAGGGCTTTCAGACGATATAATAGATGATTTAGCATCAAGAACAGATTAAATATCAATTAAAATTCAGTAACTTAGCAAATAACTGTTTCAAATCTTTAAAAATTAAAGAATCTATCTATATAACTTTAAATCATATGTTTATACAAACTGAATCAACTCCAAATCCAAACTCTCTAAAATTCATACTTGACGATTATGAACTATGTGAAACTCCTATTGAGTTCAATAAATCTCAAAAGGATAAAGATTCAGTGCTAGCTGATGAACTCTTTAAAATTAAAGGAATTGTAAATATATTATTTAATAAGAATTGCATTTCGATCAATAAAAATGAATTTACCTGGGACCAACTTAAAGCTTCAATATTACAAGTTATCTCCAATCATATAAATTCAGGTCTACCAGCTATTGAAACAGAAGATCGCGACCCCAGTGAACTAGATCACATCAATTTTGACGAAGTAGACCTAAATGTAGTGAATATGATTAATAGTATTTTATCATCAAAGATCAGACCAGCCATAATGCAAGATGGCGGTGATGTAAAATTTATAAAATATGAAAGTGGCACAGTTTATCTTTCGCTAAAAGGAAGTTGTGCAGGCTGCCCTAGCGCAACAGTAACATTAAAAAATGGAATTGAAAATATGCTTAAACATCATATTCCTGAAGTTAAAAATGTTGAGCAAGTAATTTAAAAGTTTTAAAACAATGAATATTTTTATTACTCAAAACAAAAACATTCAATTTCTATTTAAGTTATACTATTTTATTTTTTTATTAATTACCTTGTCAGTTTTAACTTCTTTAATATTTACTAATAACTTTTATCAAAAAACAGTTACTACAAAAAATACATTGATCAAGACTGATGAAAATGACATATCAAGTTCTCATATAAGTGATTTACATACAGTAAAATCGCTCCAAAAAAACGAGCTTATTCACGACTTTCAAATTGACAAAGTTAGAGAGACTAAGATTATTCCTAACATAGTTATTGCCCAACTTCCTAGGGATTTGAAAAATATTAAATCCATTAAAAATAGAAAAGAGCTTTTTATAAAAATTACATTGCCATTAATTGTTCAAGAGAATGAAAAGCTTTTATTATTGAATAAAAAAATAAACTTAATCAAAAATAGTTTTGACAAAATATCTCGAAATGAGGCTAAGTGGATCAATAATTTAATGGTTAAATATAAAGCAGATACTTTAGATGCTTTATTAATAAAGGTTGACCAAATACCTGTATCGCTTGCTCTCGCTCAAGCTGTAATTGAAAGTGGATGGGGAACTTCAAGATTTGCTTTCGAGGGAAACGCACTGTTTGGACAATATGTCTGGGGCACAGCTAATCATGGAATTATACCTAATGATAGAGAAACTGACGCAAAATATAAAATTAAATCATTTGATAATTTAAGTGAGTCAGTGGCATCTTATATGAAAAATCTAAATACAAATTTTCATTATAATGAGTTTCGTATTAATCGATTTGTCTTAAGAACAAATAATATACCTTTAAGAGGAACTTATTTGGCTGAATATTTGTTTAGTTATTCTATTGAAGATGACTATATTGATAAAATCAAAAAAATTATAAAAATAAATAACTTTGAAGATTTTGAGAATTTAATCACAGAAAATCAGCTTCCATTAATTACGGATATTATTTAATTAACAACTGATACCCAAACCAATACCAATTATCATCTACCTTTGTAGTACAATTTATTCTAGCTCTTCCCACTAAATAAGCTTCATTTAATTTAATTTGTATCCTATCTTTTTTTATATTAATAATCTCCTGCTTATTCCATTTGCCACCAGGATTTGAAAAACAATCAATAGAACTTCCTTTTAAGTTTTTGATAATACTGAATTCAATAGTTGGTTTTCTGTCATCAATTAAAAACATATCTGTTGGTATGAAGTTTTCTACATCTAAAGAATAGGCATTTACTGCGAACTCAAATCTATCAATTTCACCAAATCTCTCATTTAACGAAAATCTTGGTAAATAGTATTGATTATCAAGGCTTGAGACAACCCCAGAGTGCTGAGCAAATGCATGTGAAATATTAAATTCTTTTAAAATTCTAATGACTTCGTTACTTGCTTCGCCATAGGGATATGCAAAAAGTTTTGGTATAAATCCGATGTTTTTAATCCAACTTTTATGAGAATCAAGAATATCTTTTTTTATATCTGAAACATTGTTTAATGGCATGTGTAAATGTGTAGATGTGTGCTGACCCACACTTCCACCTTCATCAATAAATTTTTTTATATCTTCCCAGCTCATGTATCCTTTAGTTCTTTTGTCAATTATGTCGGTTGATATAAACAATGTGACAGGAATATTATTATCTCTGAAAACTGGCCATGCAATTTTATAAAACGAGCTATAGGCATCATCAACAGAGAATGCCACAGCTTTTTTATTTAAACTTTCATTATTTTCTAAAATCGTAATTAATTCTTTTAACTCTATAACTTTAATTTTATTGCTTAAAATATACTCAATATGTGAACTAAATTGCTCCTCACTAACATTTGTTGAAGGATACTTATCTTCACCGAATCTATGATACATAAATACTGATACACCTGGTTCAGAAAATGCGGGTAAAATATATGAAAAGCAAATTATTAGAAATAAAAAATATATTTTACTAAAATTAGTAAAAAAAAAATTATTCATATCATCCAATTTTTAGTCTATATGTAAAAAATAGCAATAATATGTTTCTAATTTTAGATTTTAGTCAGTCCTTAAAACTAGCAATAGTTGACAAAAATATTTTAATTCAAAAAGAATTAAATACAAAAAAAAATATATCTGAAATATTAATTTATGAGGTAGAAAGGTTTTTAAAAAAGTCAGAGGTCAATATTAAAAAATTAAAATCAATTTGCATTGTTACTGGACCCGGTAGTTTTACAGGCATTAGATCGGCACTTACTTTTGCCAAGTCTCTTAAACTTGCTCTAAAATTGAGGCTTTTTGGAATATCAAAATTTGAAATAATCAATTCAAAAATAAAAATTAACAATGACAATAAAACAAGAAGAATTTTCTTATACTTTAGAGATAACCAATTTTTTTCACAGGATTTTGAGGGCAATAAGGCCAAAAATGAAGCAAGACTAATCAATATTGATAATGAAAAATTAAAATTAAATAATAAAATAACTTATATTTATGACAATATTTTGCTTGAATCGTCCTTGAAAAATGAATTCTTGAATAAAAAAGATAATTTCTATTTAGTTGATTATAATTTCAAAGAGATAAAAGAACTTTTTGTTAATAATATGATTGATAATTCAGACCCAAAACCGCTATATATAAGTAATTATTACTAAGATCTTATTATGATTGACGTTAAAAAAATGTGTAAAGAAAAAGGCTTGAGAATGACAGAGCAGAGAAATATTATTGCAGATGTCATTACAGAAATGAGTATAAATGGACATCCTGACGTAAACGATATTTTTTTAAACGCTAATGAAAAAGATAAAAATATCAGTATTGCGACAGTTTATAGAACAGTAAAGCTATTTGAGGAATATGGAGCAATTGAAAAGCATGAATTTAAAGATGGTAGGTCTAGATATGAAGCAATCGAGAATCATCATCATGATCACTTGATAGATATTGAATCAGGTGAAATCCATGAATTTACTAATGAGGAAATTGAAAATATTCAACGAAAAATAGCCGAAACACTAGGGTATAAACTCGTTGATCATAGACTAGAATTATATGGAATTAAGATAAAAAAATAGTTAGATGTCCATTCTAAGACTCATTGTAATTTTATTTTTTTTAACTTTAATTATTATCATATCAATTCCAATTCAGACTCTATGTAATTTTGTAGGTTTTAAATTAAAAAAACTTTATCCCTTATTTTTTTACCAAATGATAAAAACTGTTGTCGGAATTAATATTAATTTTGAAAAGACGAAACTCAACACAAGAAACAGGGGAGTGCTTTACATTGCAAATCATGTATCTTGGTTTGACATTATTTGTTTAGGAACGTTACTCAATGCTCGGTTTATAGC
>CACKBQ010000009.1 GCA_902598405.1 uncultured Pelagibacteraceae bacterium
ATGAAGCTGAAACGCAAATTCATAAATCAAAAATACGGCGATATCATTGAAAGCATGTATCAATCTGCTTGATTTTCCTCTGTGAAATAATAAGATTTCCTTTTAAATTTAAGAGGACAAATGATGATAAGTAAGCGATTTTCAATTTTCACAATTTTATTGGCACTATTCTTAACTTTTGGCCACAATTCTTATTCTCAAGGTGTTTCTGACGATGAAATCATTCTTGGCATGCATACGGATATAAGTGGACCAGTTTCTTCATTTGGAAAATATTCCGTTGAAGGTGTTCAAATGAGAATTGATGAAATTAATAAAGCAGGAGGTATTCATGGAAGAATGCTTAAAATAATTGCAGAAGATCATCAATACCAAGTTCCTAGAGCAGTTCAGGCAGCTAACAAGCTTCTAAATAAAGATAAAATATTTCTTATGGTTGCAAGTTTAGGTACGCCAATGAACAATGCTGTGTTTGAAGCTCAAGAAAAAAAGGATATACCAAATTTATTCCCTCTATCATCAGCAAGATCAATGACTGATCCTTTGCATCGTTTAAAATTTGGAGCTCTTTCAAGTTATTACGATCAAATTAGAGCTGGAGTTAAGTGGGCAATCAATGAGAGAGGTAAAAACAAAATTTGTGTTCTTTATCAAGATAATGATTTTGGACAAGAAACATACGAAGCCACTGTAGACCAACTTAACGAAATGGGTTTAGAGTTGCATGAAAAAGCAACTAATAAGCCAACTGATACAGATTTAACTTCTCAGATTACAAAATTAAAAAATGCAGGCTGTGAAGCTGTTGCAATGGGTACGATTGTTAAAGATACAATTCTTGGCTATACAAAAGCTAGGCAGATGAAATGGGACGCATTATTTTTTGGACAGGTTGCAAGTTTTCACCCTGTTATAGCATCGCAACCTGATGGGGTTACAGATGGATTTTATACATTTGCTCAATTTGATACTCCAAGTAAAGCAAATTGCTCACCTGAAATCTGTGATTGGATTGACACCTATGAGTCGACTTTTGGTAATTCGCCAAACATAGGTTCAGCTTATGGTTATATGTATATGGATATAACTGCCAAGGCATTAGAAATTGCTGGTCGTGATTTAACTACTGACAGTTTCTTAAATGCATTAGAAAGCATCAATGATTATAAAATACCTTTTGGCGACACAATACTTTCCTGGTCTCCAGAAAAACATTTAGGTGCAAATGTTGCTTATTTATTTGAAGTTCAAAATGGCACATTTATGCAAATAGATAATAAAGAATATACATACTAAGAATGAAAATTATTTATTATTTATTCCTTTCATTATTCCTCACTCACTTATCATTTGCTGATCAAGGGATATCTGAGAGTGAAATTCTTATTGGGATGCACACTGATCTAAGTGGCCCCGCTTCAATGATCGGAAAACAGAGCGTTGATGGCGCAAACATGAGAATTGATGAATTTAATCAAGCGGGGGGAGCTCATGGCAGAACAATAAAATTTATTGTTGAGGACCATCAATATACCGTGCCACGAGCGGTACAAGCCGCCAATAAACTTTTAAGAAAAGATAAAATTGGATTCATGTTAGGTTCTCTTGGTACGCCAATGAACAATGCAGTGATGTCTGATCAATTGGGAATGAATGTTCCTAGTTTATTTCCTCTTACAGCTGCGCGATCAATGTTTGAACCGTATGATCGTTTAAAGTTTACATCAGGCTCAACTTATTACGATCAGATCAGAACAGGTTTAAAATATCTTATTGAGAACAACAATCGAAAGTCTGTTTGCGTTTTATATGAAGACACTGATTTTGGTCAGGAAATAGTTGATGCTGTTGATGATCAGCTTGAAGCAATGAATATGACGCTAGTTGAGAGTGCATCTGCAAAACCCACAGATACTGATTTCACTTCTCAAATAAAAAAACTTTATAATGCGGGATGTGATTTAGTAGCTATGGGAACAATTGTTCGAACAACTATATTGCCTTTTATGAAAGCAAAGGAAATAAATTGGACAGATGTTGATTTTGTTACAACTTCGGCAAGTTATTATACAGTTGTTGCCGAACAACCAAATGGAGTCATGAATGGGTTATACTGTTTAAACTCTGTCGTATTTCCCTATTACGATACAGCTAATGAAATTGAAAAAAAATGGTGGGATAAATTTAAGTCTATTTATGCAACAGACCCTAATACTGGAGCTATCTACGGATATATTTTTGCAGATATAGTTGTTGAAGCTATTAAAAGAGCTGGAAAAGATTTAACAGTTGATAGCTTTGTTGAAGCAATGGAAACACTTAAAGATTACGAAGACCCACTTAAACTTGGTTCAGTTACATTTAATCCTAATCAAAGACAAGGAAGTAATATTTCTTATTTCTTTCAAGTTCAAAATGAGAGATTTGAAGTAATTTCTGGGCCAATAAATTACTAATTACGGTAGAAACTTGATAAAGAGTGCTGTCTTAATCGCAAACGGAAAAGTTTCAAAAACTGATTACGTAAAAAAGATAATAGATTGTAACGATTTTTTTATTAGTATAGACGCTAAATCAGAAAATTTAAAAGAATTAGGAGTTAAACCTAATTTAATTTTGGGTGATCTTGACTCCGCGGTAATTAATGGCCTTGATAGTCAAATAGAAGTTGTTGAATTATCCAATCAGAACAAGACTGATTTAGAAAAATCCTTAGATTACTGCAAGGAGAATAACATTAAAAAAGTAATGATATTAGGAAGTAGCGGTTTGAGAGAAGATCATTCAATGGCAAATATTTTAATAGCCAGTACTTACTCAGATATTTTGCAGATTGAGCTGATCACAAGTTTTTATCGAATAATCTTTGTTAGAGAAAATACAAAAATAAATGCTCCAAATGCGCCGGTATCCATTATTTCATTGTCGTCAAATAACAAAATTACGACAAGCGGTTTAAAGTATGATTTGAATAATGAAAAATTGAAATCTTTTTCTCATGGCATAAGTAACGAAGTAAATGGAGATAACTTTACAGTGAAAGCTGAAAGTACAATTGTTGTTTTTATAGGAATTTAGCAGTGAAAAAAATTGGTATAATTGGTGGAGGCATATCTGGTCTTACCTTAGGTTGTGTTCTAAAGGGATATGGAAAAGAATGTATAATTTTCGAGAGATCAAGCACACTAAGTGAGCATGGCGCAGGCTTATCATTAACTCCCAATGCATGTAAAATACTTAATGAAATAGATATTTTAGATGGTGTTAGAGAAGAATCTTGCTCTCCTTTAGATATTGCTTGGAGAGATGACCAAGGAAATGTAATAAAAAAAGTTAATATTAGTGAATTTGGAGAAGTAATTACAACAAATAGAAAAGTCTTAATAAATAAACTTTATGATAAATTTATTGATTTAGGTGGAGAAATAAAATTTAATTATGAGTTGTTAGATATAATAAAAGAAAAAGAATTAGTTTTTAAAAATCAGGAAAATATAAGCGTCGACTACATTGCGGGCTGTGATGGGATTAAATCTCTAATTAGAACGAACAAAATCAAAAAGGATAAAATTACTTTTTCAGGCTATGCAGCATGGAGAGGCATTGGTTCGTCTGATAGCAAAAGGATAAATATATATCTTGGTAAGAATAGCCATATTGTCTGTTACCCAATTAATGAAAAACTCGAAACAAGTTTTATTGCAATAACGAAGAGCAAAATAAAAAATATTGAAAGTTGGAGAGCGGAGGGAAGTCATGAAGAGCTATATGAAGATTTCTCATCCTATGGAAGTTTTGTTAAATCGTTATTTCAATCTTCAAACAAAGTTTATAAATGGGGTCTATTTGATCGAAAATCTCTGAACTCTTTTTCAAATGGCAACATATCACTGTTGGGAGACTCAGCGCATCCTATGATGCCTTTTTTAGGTCAAGGTGGCGCTATGGCATTGGAAGATGCATATATATTTGGAAATTTAGTAAACAAGTCTGATGATCTTAATTTTATAAGAAATAATTATGAGAAATTAAGGGTGGGTAGGACTAATGCAATTAAAAGATCTTCAAGATATCAGGGATATATAAATCATTTAGGAAACCCAATTTTGAAATCACTAAGGAATTTTATGCTAAAAAATACAGATATTGCTATGCGAAGAACTAAGAACATTTATAATTATGAACCACTGAGAATTATTAATAATTTATAAGTATGACTACATTGCCAGAAACAAAAGCCTGTAAAGTAAATATAGAAAATGAATGGTTAACGATTTCATTCAATCAACCAGAAAAAAGAAATGCACTAACTAGCGAATTAACTAATGATATTAAAAATATTTTTGATGCAGCACGTGATGACTTAAGCGTGAGAGGCGTCACCATGAGAGGAGAAGGGGGAATATTTTGTGCAGGAGGAGATTTAAAAATGTTCAAAACTGGTTTTCAAGGTGGAAAACAGGGTATGAAAGACGTTGAAGAGGCCAGTGCTTTAACAGGTGCGTTTTTTGATATGATAAACTCTTATCCAAAGCCAGTTGTTATGCTAGCTGAAGGTGCTGCGATGGCTGGCGGTCTCGGAATGCTTTGTGCCGGAGATATTGTGGTAGTAACTGAAGACTGTAAATTTGCTTTAACAGAAACTACACTAGGAATACCTCCTGCGCAAATTGCTCCTTTTGTTGCACAAAGAATTGGTTTAGCTAAAGCAAGACGCATTATGCTTACAGCAGCAAGGTTCACCGGAAAAGAAGCGTTCGAAATGGGATTAGCAGATTTTATAGCAAAGGATGCTAATGATTTAAAAAATATTGAGTCTGATATAATCAAAGGAGTTATGAATTGTGCCCCTGGAGCAAATGCAATTACAAAAGAAATTGTCTTAGCAACAAGACATCTAGAGAGAAGTGAAATGATAGATTTTGCTGCAAAAGGTTTTGCTGAACGCATGCTAAGCGATGAAGGTAGAGAAGGCATCGCGTCTTTTATTGAGAAACGTAAACCGAAATGGTCAAAATGACAGATCAAAATTTAGAATTACAACAAGCTTATGATTTTTGTGATGAAAGCAATGCAGTATACAAACTATTATTATCTTTAAGTGATAGAGATTATGAAGAAAAAACTCAGTTTAAAGGCTGGAACTTTAACAACGTTATCGGGCACCTTCATGTATGGAATTATGCTGCAGATTTATCCCTTCAAGATGGAGATGATTGGAAAAACTTTGCGAATAGCGCACTTGAAATGCTTGGTAAAGGTTCAACCATGAACCAGTTTGAAGAAACTATAACTAAGGGAATTAAAGGAAGAGAATTACTAGATACTTGGAAATCATATTACGAGAAGATGACTGAACGATTTGCGGCAGCTGACCCAAAAAAGAGAGTTAAATGGATGGGTCCAGATATGAGCGCAAGATCTTCAATAAGTGCAAGACACATGGAGACATGGGCTCATGCTCAAGAGTTATATGATACGCTTGGTGTAGATAGAATTAACGAGGATCGTATTAAAAACATAGTTGTTATTGGAAATAACACATTTAAATATTGTTTTACCATAAATAATAGAGAACTTCCTGAAGAAACTCCAAGATTAGAATTAACTGCACCATCTGGTGAAGTTTGGGAATTTAATAATCCGTCTAATGAAAATAAAATATCAGGAAAGGCTGAAGAATTTTGTCAAGTCGTTACACAAGTAAGAAATATTGAAGATGTTAACTTGAATGTATCAGGCGATATAGCAAACGATTGGATGTCAATTGCCCAATGTTTTGCTGGCGGTGCAGAAACACCACCCCGGCCCGGAACAAGAAAAAAGGTTACTAAGCAGTCTTAAGTTTACTAAGTCTGTTATTAATTATTTCTTCAGCCTCATTGATTACTCTATCAATTAATTCTTTGCATGTCGGTATATCGTGAATAAGTCCAGCGACCATTCCACAACTCCAAGCCCCTGCATCCATAGTACCCTCTTGCATAATTTTTGGATAAACACCCGCAACTTCACCGAATATATCTTGAATCTGAATATCAGCTCCAAGAGATTTTTCTTTTTCAAGTATTCGAGTAACCGCATCATTTTTTAGTACTCTTTCAGTATTTCTCAGAGGTCTCATAATCAGTTCGGTGTCAAGCTCACTTGCATTGACTAGAGCTTCTTTTACATTTTGATGAACGGGAGCTTCCTTTGTAGCAATAAAGCGGGTACCCATATTCACGCCTTCCGCTCCCATTGCAAGAGCAGCAACTAATTGTTGACCATTTCCCATACCACCAGATGCAATAAATGGAATTTTTAATTCTTCAAATGCACGAGGTAAAAGTATCATATTAGGGATATCGTCCTCACCTGGGTGACCACCGCATTCAAAACCATCAACACTTGCAGCATCACATCCAATTTTTTCTGCTTTTAGAGCATGCCTAACAGACGTACACTTATGTATTACTTTTATTCCAGCATCTTTAAGAAGTGGCATAAATTTTTCAGGACTTCTTCCTGCTGTTTCTACAATTTTTACTCCACCTTTTACAATTGATTCTATATAGCCAGGGTAATCTGGGTTTGCAAAACCTGGAAGAAAAGTCAAATTAACACCAATTGGTTTATTAGTCATATCTTTGCAACGAGCTATTTCGTTTGCAAGATCTTTTGGGCTTGCTTGAGTAAGACCTGTTATTATTCCTAAGCCTCCTGCATTAGAAACAGCAGCGGCCATTTCAGCAAAGCCAACGTAATGCATCCCGCCTTGTACAATAGGATGTTCTATATCAAACATTTCTGTAATTTTTGTTTTAATCATTGTTTTTCCCAGATTTATAAATAATTTGAGTATTAGACTTTATCGAGCTTTTTAAATCAAGCAGATTTTTCAGCTATTTATTTGAAAGGATTATTATGATTAATCGACTTAAGTGGGCTAGTACTTTTTTTATCTTGGTTGGTATTTTGCTGACTAATTTAAATATCTATCCCTTAAATATATTTGTTCATGGAACAGGCGCAATTGGATGGACAATGGTAGGATATATGATGGCAGATCGCGCTATATTAACAAATTTTGGACTTCAAATTCCCTTGTTTATAATTGGTAATATATATCTTTTGGTATAAGTAATTTGTATGTCTGAAAAGGAGATAGTAGTAAATATATTCGGTGATGAGATTGAAGCTTGTTGCTATGATCCAATGACAGGATATTTTAGAGATGGTTTCTGTAACACTGACGAACATGATTATGGTAGTCATGTAGTTTGCGCAGTAATGACTGATGATTTCTTAGAATTTAGCAAATCTAAAGGAAATGACCTCTCAACACCAAGACCTGAATTCAATTTTCCTGGATTAAAAGAAGGTGATCGCTGGTGCCTTTGCGCTTTGAGATGGAAAGAGGCATATGATGCAGGTGTAGCACCAAAAGTACACCTTGAAAGTTGTCATTTAAATTCTTTAAATTTTGTTACAAAAGAACAATTAGAAGAGCACGCGGTAAATAGATTAAATTAATAATAATGAAATTTTTTACCTCAATAATCTTTTTTTTACTCACCTTAAATTTAAATGCATCAGAATACAAATTAGAAAAAGTAATCTCTGGTCTTAATAAGCCATGGGGCATGAGTTTTATTAACGATAATGAATTATTTCTTACACAAAAATCAGGTGAAATTTTAAAAATTAATTTAAAAACAAAAGAAGTAAAAAATTATCCTCATAATTTAAAAGTTGTTCAACCGCACTGGCAAGCTGGAATGCTCGATGTTATTTATGAAGATGGCGAGATCTTTGTCAGTTATACAGAAGACAGAGGAGATGATAAAACCAGCACGTCAATAGCTCGAGGTTTTATTGAAAACGACAGTTTTAGTGAAATAGAAAATATTTTCCAATCAGGTTCTTCATGGAACAACATCCATTGGGGATCAAGGCTAATGTTTAAAGATGGTTTATTGTATGCAAGTATTGGCGAGCGTGGTTATGGAAGTGTTGCACAAGATCCAACCAGTTATTTTGGGAAAATGATACGAATAAATAAAGATGGAACCGCACCTAAGGATAACCCATATTCAATGAACGAAGACTGGCTACCTGAGATTTATCAAATAGGACTTAGAAACCCTCAAGGCATAATGCTCTATCCAAATGATAGTGAAATATATATTACAAATCACGGGCCAAGAGGTGGTGATTTTTTTGGAAAAGTAGAGGCAGGCACTAATTACGGTTGGGCGGATGTTGCTTGGGGAGGAATTGATTATGATGGTTCAATTATTGGAGATGGCAGTGCATGGAAAGAAGGTCTCTTAAAGCCAATATACACATGGGTTCCATCAATTGCAGTCAGTGACATGACGTTTTATGGAGGAGACTTGTTTCCTGAATTAAAAAATAAAATTTTGGTGACCAGTTTAAAAGCACAAAGATTAATTTCACTCGAATTTGACGGTAAAAAAGCAAGAAATGAAACTATATTATTTGAGAAAGTTGGTCGAGTTCGCGATGTAGAAACGAATAGTGCTGGCGAAATTTATGTTATTATTGACAACGAAGATAGTGGAATTTGGAAGCTAGTAAATAAATAATGTTTTATTTTTACTTAACGATAAAAATAATAGCCTATTACTCACTTCCTTATTATTTATTTCGTCAGAGAAAATCTCACAATAAACTATTAAGCCTACAATCTTTTTTTCTTATATTATGGCTTCTTTATTTAGCATATTTGTCTTATTTACCTTTCATAGACTACTACTACACAAACGAATTAAATATTCAGTTTATTATACCAAATTATGCGTCATACATTTTGGTAGTCATGTTCGCTCCAGTACCTGCATTATTTTATTTTTATTTTATATCCTTAGTTTCAAAATTTAGAATTTTAAGCATAGTTATTGGTGTTTTATATTTAGTAATCAGTTCGATTATAATTTTTGGAGTTGAAACATTTAATTATCAAAAAAGAGTTCCATTAGAGAAGATGTGTTACGATTTTCACAGCGATTCAGAAGAAAAACTATCTTGCTGTCTTAATGCAGGCTATATTTGGCAAGAAGGATTTAGTTATTTTGAAGATATACCTCTGGGCTGTAAAAAGTATATGAATTGGAACGATTAATATGAGTAACGTTAACTTACTATTAGGAAGAATAATAATCGGAATTTATTTTTTAGTTTTTGGAGCAATATTCAAATTATTTAATTATGAATTTACTCTTAATTATATGTTTGATCATCAGGTGCCATATACAGAAATATCTTTAATAATTACAATTATTTTACAAGGCATATGTTCAATTTCAATTTTAGTCGGCTATTATTCTAAATCCTCCGCATTTGTATTAGCGCTACTCACAATACTAATAAATTATTATATGCATGATTTTTGGAATATGAGTGAAGGTTTGGAGCAAAGACATGAGCTTCAAAATTTTGTTAAAAATACAGGAATAATTGCTGGCTTATTAATTCTATCAGCTGTTCACCCAGGCAAATACAAATTAGGACATTAGATGTATAAATATTTCCTACAAGGACTCAGAATAGGTGTCATTTCTAATTTATTTCTACTGTGGGCCTCTTTAACAATAGCAAACATTAGCAATGACTTATTCCTTGTTGTTCCTGCTATAATTTTAATATCAGTTTCTGCATTTAGATGTTTGTTTCCTGTAAATTATGCTTCTAAATCAGTGATTATTGACACAGTTCTTTCTTCAGTATTTGTAACACGATTTTTAGTAACCATCGTTGAGGTGACATATATCTATATGTTTAGTTATGTGCTCAGGATTATTAATTCTGATCAGTATATGTTTGTTGATTTAATTTCTTGGTTAATGGTCATTCAGGTAATTATTTCACAGTTCTTTTGCTGGGGCGCAATACTTTTGAAATACGAACGCTTTTATTTTTATGAAGAATTTGGATGGTTTATAATATTTTTCATTAATACAATTTTAAGCATAGTTATGCTTAGCTTAGATCTATCAAATGCTCATCATTCACTTATTATTATTAACATAGTTTTTGGAGCTTTATATCTTCCGTGGCAAGTGCTGCATTTAAAGTCAATAACAAAAAGAATAAACGATAATCCTGAAATCAAAGCTCAAGAATTCAAAGTGGATTTATCAAAAGTTAAAGTGGAATTAAAAAGCTCAATTAATGATCGAAAATTATCTTTTGATAGTAACGATTGGGGTGGAGTAGTTGGGATGATGTGGATGTATGGGTATTGGATATTATTTATTCCAGTATGGATGTTCTATATTATTTTAATTATTTAACTATTCACCCATATACGCCTGAGTCATACGTTGCTGTACAACGTCGAACTTAGGTTTAGCAACAAAATTATCTATACTTGCATTCATACACGTACAGCCTTGTTAAGGGTCGTGCAGTAGAGTACGTACACGACTTAGGCCCGACCAATGCTCTGTCACAACTCATAATAACTTGATTGACACTATTCAAACATAATCTAATCATAAATAGACCTAATTAAATTTCTATATTGAGAGAATCAACTCTCAGAAAGGAAATTTAATGAACAAAAAGACTTACATTAATCCTCGATCATATGTTCACGAGGCCACACTCTTTATCAATCCATCAAAAAAAAATAAAACAATTCAACCAATTAAAACTAAAAAACAAAGTCTAATTTTAAGTTTTATTATTGTAATTGTAACTTTTGTATCTGTTTTAGGTTATTCATATCTAGCAAAAGCTGATCCAACTTATTGGAACATCGACCACGAAAGTGACGAGGAATGGATAAACATCGATGCTTTTGGAATAGTATCAGAGAATATGATGGCAATATCAATGCATAAAGAAAGATGTACCGAATTAGATGTAGATTTTTACTTTACTAGTTACGCAGAAAATAGGGCAGATAATGGATTTAAATTTGTACTAGAAGTAATTGAAAAACCATACAATGGAGAAGAATACAGAAATTATGAAGAGGAATTATTTGTTGCGTATTCTGAGCAAAGAGGTGAGCGTACTTTTTACCTATTAGACGATGGCTACATATATGACACAGAGCTCTGGCTAAATACCCTTCAAAGTTCAAGCCCATTTGCTCAAAAAATAATTTTAAAAAAACATAAAGACCCTGAATACGATATTGATACATCGTCTTTAATGACAGATGTGGATGAGGTGTGGGATATGACTGATCTACCTGATATTCTAGCTAGGGAATACCAAAAGTGTCGTTTTCGAAACCATGATCAGATAGAATTATAATGGATACAGATACGCTAATTATAATTATTAATTTTATTCTTTGGTTTTGCTGGTAGGATATTTTCTATGAACTTTAAGCCACCAACTGATCGTGATTTAGAATTTATATCATTTGCAGGACGTATTGAATATGGTGACTTGTTAGTTTCAATAACTGATTTAATTGATTCACCAATATGGGACATGGCTTATGATGAGTTTAAAGAAGATATATCTTATTCAAATGAATATAATGATCTAAGTGAATTTGTTTACAAAGCATGTCAAAAAAAATTGTCTGCTCTTGATGCGTGTTGGAAATATAAAATCATTGGAGTAAGATCAAAAAAATCAAAAGAAATAGTAACAGTTAGCGAATGTGATGATTGGTGGGATGCTTATATAAAATTTAAATCAGACTTTGACGCATATTGAATATGCAATTAAAAAAAAGTATGAGTTTCCTAAACATGTATCATTTAGGGATGAAACTGATTAAAATAGTTTATTGACTACCTCACAATTTGAAAAGGTTTTTCTAACCTCCCAATCACTATCATCGCCAGTCCTCATATAAATCGGCCTATCAGTGTCTAAAAATTTTCCCTTACCAGTATATCTATCTAATATAATTTTTTGAGTAAACGTTTTACCAGTATTGCTGTTTACCAATTGTACTTTACCAAGAATTTGTGAATCAGTAATTTCTTTAATATGGTAAGACCATTTATTTTCATATACAATCTCTTTATCTTCGAAGTTAATTTCAATTTTAAAATTACTTAAAATCTCACCATCTATACTACATTCTAAAACTATATTTTCATTTGCATAAGCTATAGATATAAAGCCTAACAAAATTAATATGGAGAGCAGGTATTTCATTTTCACCAAGAAGTTTGTAAAGCGCTAAGTATTTAATTTATTATTAAAAGAATTATTGAAACCGCGGACAGTATTCCACTTACTAATATCCAATTCCTTTGAACACGCTTTTCAGCTCCAGGCCCTATGATTTGATCCATCATTAACACTAAAAAAAACCCAATTAAGCTAACTACTGATGCGGCAACAAAATTTCCTGTAATAATTAATCCTACTGCCACCGCTACTCCAATTACCACGATAGAGTAAAATTTATTAAATTTATTATCCATAGCTAATAATAATTATGGTTATTAATAATTACCATAACAATCATTCTATTAATGCAGTAACTGCCTAGCAATTTTGACGTTTTGGACCCGACTTAGGCCCGACTAAATCTGTAAGTAACTGATTATTAATATGAAATAAAAAAAGACACTAAAAGTAGGGGTTAATTATTGAGTCTAATCAATGGGTTAGAGGAATTTACTCCCCCATATAAGCTTGCTTAACATCAGCGTTATTTTTAATTTGCTCAGGTAGACCTGATGCGAGTATTTTGCCGTAATTAAGTGCAAGAATACGATCTGACACTTTATTTACAAAACTCATGTCGTGTTCAATCATAATTATGGTAATTCCTAATAAAGATTGAATATCTTTTATCCAAAAACCAAGATCAATTGTTTCCTCATTTGTTAATCCTGATGACGGTTCATCTAATAGAAGTAATTTTGGATCAGTACAAAGTGCTCTTGCAAGTTCAACATTTTTGCGAACACCGTAGGGAAGGCCGTTTATAAGAGTATCTCGGTAATGTTGAAGGTCTAGAAAGTCAATTACTTCTTCAACTTTAAGCCTGTATTCATGTTCTTGTTTACGGGCACTCGGTGTAAAAAATACCTCAGATAAAATATTTGTTTTTTTATAAATGTGTCGTCCAAGAAGTAAATTCTGAAGAACAGTTGCATTTTCAAATAATTCTAAATTTTGAAACGTTCTTGCTATTCCAAGCTTTGATATATTGTGAGGCTTAGTTTTTGAGATGTTTTGATTTTCAAAATATATCTCACCTTTGCTTGGCTCATAGATTCTGCTTATTACATTGAAGAGTGTTGATTTACCTGCTCCGTTAGGACCAATTATTGTAAATATTTCACCTTTGTCGACACCGAACGATACATCATTAAGGGCTTTTACCCCTCCAAATGCTACAGTGATATTTTTTACTTCAAACAAACTCATTATACTCGGTCCGATTTAGTAAATACTTTTTGTTTTTTAAATGTTTGTCTTTTGTAAGTAGGAAACAGTTCAAAGAATAATTTTATTTTCATCCATCTTCCATAAATCCCAAGAGGTTCGTACAAAATAAAGAATACAAGTATCAATCCAAACAACATTGGCTCAAGACCTGGCTGTGAGCCAATAGAACTTGGTAAATAGTCACGACAGATGGCAATTAATTGCGGTAAGAAGCCAACGAATATCGCTCCAAACACTGTTCCATGTAAACTTCCCATACCACCAACAACGATAAGTAAAAGTAACGTTAAAGATAAAAAGATATTAAATATATCTGGAGCTAAGTAACCAATGTAATGAGCAAGTAATGCACCTGCTAATCCAGTAAAAGCACCAGAAATAGCGAATGATAAAGCTTTATAGAGACCTAAGTTAACGCCTAAGCTTTGTGCTGCAATTTCACTGTCTCGAATAGCAACAAACGCTCTTCCAGTTGGTGATCTGAGTATATTGATTGCCGCAAACATCGCTGCAATAAGAAAGAGAAGGCAGACATAATAAAAGAAAACACTGTCATAGAAGCTCATACCCAAGAATTCTGGTTGAGGCACAGGTAAGCCTCTGTTACCGCCTGTAAAGTGCTCCCATTTTATAAAAACATGTTCCGCAATAAAGCCTAAGGCTAATGTCGCTATAGCTAAATACATCCCAGTTAAGCGTAGGATTGGTATTCCAATTGCAGCTCCCACTAGAAATGAAACAATTATTACGATAGGAATTGACGCATAAAAAGGTATTCCATTCGTTAGTAAGAAGGCATGAGTATAAGCGCCAACTCCTAAGAACGCGGCATGACCTAATGATGCAAGACCTGTGTATCCAGATAATATCATTAAACCAATACCAGCAATGGATAGAATGCAAATATATGAGATTTCACCTAAGTAAAAATCATCTAATACGAGCGGTAACGCTGTCATGATTAAAATAAGCAGTGAATACCAAAAACGATCACCGTTATGTTTTGCAATATTTATATCTTGTGAATACTTAGTTTTAAAAATAAATCTCATTATACTTTTTTGACCTCAGCTTTATCAGAGAACAATCCTCTTGGATAAATAATCAATGTTAAGATAAGAACGAGGTAAGCAGATATTTCTCTTACACCCTCAAATAAATAATTTTCGTAAGTTCCACATAATTGTTCGACAATACCTATTATAATGCCTCCAACAATTGCTCCAGGTATTGATCCAAATCCTCCTAGAACAGCTGCAGCAAAAGCTTTTAAACCAATCAATGATATTGATGTGTCAACCAAAGTAATTGGTGCGAGAAGTACACCCGCAACAGCAGCAACTCCTGCAGATATTGACCATATTAATGAAAAAATAAATTTAACCGGTATTCCCATATAATAGGCAGCTAATTGGTTTTCTGAAGATGCTCTCATTGCCACACCAATTTTTGAAAATGTAAAAAAGAAATAAAGTGCAGACATTAAAACTGCAGTTCCAACAATGATAGAGAGGTTGACGTATGAAATTATAAGACCGTTAAACTCTGTTATCTTTCCAGAAAACGGCGTACTGAATGAAAATATATCAGTTCCCCAATAAATTGATGCAAAACCTCTAAAAATAAAACCTAAGCCGATAGTTAACATCACAGTTGCAAACGCAGGCTGTCCAATTATCTGCCTTACTACAACGGCATCAAGGAAAAATCCAAAAACTGCAATTATTAAAACAGTAAGAGCAAAACCTGTGAGGTAATCCATGCCTAAAATGCCAATAAGTGAGTATGCAACAAAGGCACCAAGCATAAGGATATCGCCTTGGGCAAAATTAATGGTTTCTGTTGCTTTGTAGATTAGTACAAAGCCTAATGCTACAAGCCCATAAATGCATCCAGAAGCTACTCCATCAATTATTAATTGAATCAACTGCATATATATAATTTCTAATAAATTACTTTAAGTTTTAGCAAATTTAAGACCTTAATATACATCATTTTGTAATTATTAAGTGATAAAAATTAGATGATTATAATTGATAATTTAATTTTCAAATATGCATTTAAGCTTAATAATCTCAATTGATTTTTAATTAAATAGGGGAATTAAAATGTTTAATACTGACGATAAATTAATACAAGGCTGCATGTTTCTAGCAGGACTTATATTTTTTGTTTATGGCGCCGTCATGATGTTCAACACAGATTTCATGATGGAACGATACCCAACATTTGAGAATAACCAAACAACAGTTTTCTTTCTTAACTGGTTTGGAGCAGTAAGCTTTGTTGCATATGTAGGTATCCTTTATATGGGTTTTAAAGGTCTTGATAGAGGCTTCTTTGCTTATGCAATACCTGTTGTCTTACTTCAAGTAATTTGGATTATTATGTCCAATGCACAAACTGGAGAGGAAAACATTACAGGTCTTGTAGTCTGGATAATTCTTTTAGCCTTGCTTGTTGTATCGAGAGTAAAAGCAGGAATGCCTTTTACATACGATAAGGCTAGCAGTGCTTTTGGCGTTACAGACAAAACATCACAAATTATGGGCTACATTGCGATACTTATAAGTGTGATAAATATTGTCAGTTACGTAATTGATCCTGGTGGTTTTATAAGACAAACTCCATACCTTGAAAGCAGCCCTCAAGCAGAGCATGCTGTTCTTGGAATAACTATGATTAATATAGCGATATTAATTTCATTGGTTTACCAGTATCGAGTTGGATTTAGTGGTGTATTAATTTCCATGGGTGCCGTCGCTGCAACAATGTTTCTTGCGGCATTAATGGTTGGAAGTGTTACAAATCCTGAAAGTGGAAATCCATTATTAGCAATTTTTATAATTTTGAATTTTATAGTTCTTATGACTATTTACTTCAGAAACCAATCTAATTTTTAGGAGGAATATATGATTAAAGTCGAAGACACAATAAGTAGAGTAATAATTTGTTTTCTAATTTTATTATTCCTTTTTTATGGATTTATGTTTACAGGGGCTGAATCTGCTACCGCATTTATTGAAAGACTTGGTGTAGACAGTGGAAATATCGATGCAAATCATTTGCAAATGACTGCCAATTTAGGATGGATATATATAGTCTTTGCAATTGCTTTTGTAGCGACACTTCTTGCACCAATTGAGCAATCAACGGTGTTTTTTAGAATGATGCTTGTTGGTTCATTTATAAATTCAATCAGATTAATTATAATTTATATGGGAGCTGATGGAGGTGCAAACCCTGTACCAATGATCGCATCAATACTCGTATTTGTACTGATGAATATTTTGTACAATAGATCAGGTATGCGAATTGGCGTTACTATGTAAAAAGACTGAATAATCAAGAAAAAGGCCCTTTCAAAATTATTTGTTTGGGCCTTTTTTTTTACAAAAATCGTTAAATGAAATAGAATATAAATATTGAATCTATAAGAAATTATGGCGTCTCAATTTGTATTATTTGGATCTCAACATCTCATTTCGATCGCTTCAATTTTTTTAATCTCCGTTCTGTTTCCACTTGTTATCAAAGGATTAAATATAAAATCTGTTACCAAAACAGTTTTGATGATACTGGGCATCACTTTAATTGCTCATGAGCTCATAAAACCATTTTATAGAGTTATTTATTACGATCATTCAATATATGAGGTGTTCCCAATACATATTTGCCACTTAGCTGCATTATCGATGGGGATTTATATATTAACAAAAGTAAAATTCTTCTTTGAGGTTGCTTATTTTTTTGGATTAACAGGTAATCTTTTAGCAATGGTAACGCCAGATCTTGACTATTCGTATCCGGATCCAGAATTTATCACGTATTATTTTGGTCATGGCCTTTTATTTTTAACTGTTTTTTATGTATGCATTTGTACTGATGTGAAGCTTACCTGGTGGTCAGTATTTAGAGTTTTCTTATTTGCTGCATGTCTCTTACCAGCAATATACTCTCTCAATATGTACCTTGTTGAATATTACAGTGATGTAAATTATTGGTATTTAATGATCACTCCAGCAGCCAACACGCTGTTGGATTTTTTCCCAGCTCCACCATGGCATATTCCATATCTAGCATTGATCACAGTATTCTTATTCACTGCCATTTACCTTCCATTTAAATACTTAAACAGTTATAAACAGACAAGTTTTTAATTGATTAAGTAAATATGATCGAAAACGAAAATTTATTTAATATTCTAAATAAATTAGATGACGCTGTAATCATTACTGACCGGGATAAAAAAATTATCTTTCAAAATGATTATTCTATTGAGATATTTGAAAATGATTTCACATCACAAATCATTACCAACCTCATAAGAGACCCTAAAATCCTTGAAAGTCTTGAACAGACAATTGATAAGAATATTGAAACAGCAACAGATTTTATAATTAATAAAAATATTTCAGATCAATCGGGAGAACTTAATTTTGACGTTAGTATTTATCCTAGTAAGAGCAAAGAGGAAGATAATTTAATTTATATAATATTAAAAAATGTATCAATTCAAAGAAATATAGAAAAAGTTAAAACATCTTTTGTGGCTAATGTTAGCCATGAACTTAAGACACCTCTCTCTACAATTATTGGATTTATTGAGACTATCCGTACAACTGCAAAAGATGATAAAAAGTCTAAGGATGAGTTTATGGAAATAATCAATGATGAAGCAAATCGTATGGATCGATTAATTGATGATTTATTAATTGTTTCCAAAATTGAGAGTAATGAACACATTCATCCAACTTCAAAAATAAATTTAAATAAATGTGTCGAACGTGTGCAAAAAAACCTGGCAAAAAAACTCACATCAAAAAATATGAAGATTGAGATTAATACAAACTCAAATGATCACCATATTCTTGGAAATGAAGATGAACTAATACAACTTTTTTCAAATTTGCTTGAGAATTCATTTAAATATGGTCACGAAAACTCTGAAATTAACGTAAGTATTCAAAAAACTAAAAATAACGAAGACCATAACACTTCATTATTTAGAAAAAATATTATTGAAGTTGAAATAAAAGATCAAAGTGACGGCATTCCTGAAAAATACATTCACAGACTGACAGAGCGTTTTTTTAGAGTTGATAAATCTCGATCCAAAGCGATAGAGGGAACTGGCCTTGGATTAACTATTGTTAAACACATTTTAAACAAGCATCGTGGCAATATTGAAATATCAAGTACGCTTAACAAGGGAAGTATATTTACAATCCAATTACCAGAGGCGCCAATATCATAAGAATATTAAATAAATTCAATCAGTTATAAATCCAACAGTGTAATAATTTTGTAACATTCTTTTAATACATTTGTAACTTCCATCCAGTAATTTTTGATGAATCAAAAATTTACTTAAAAGAGGAGACATAAATGAATTTATTAAAAATTTTGATTGCAACATTAATTGCCTTTGCTTCTTTATTTGGCACCTCATATGCACGAGATCAAATAAAGATAGTTGGCTCTTCAACTGTTTACCCTTATGCAACAATTGTTGCTGAACGATTTGGTAAATCAGGCTTTAAAACGCCAGTGATTGAAAGTACTGGAACAGGGGGTGGAATGAAACTCTTTTGTGCTGGTGTTGGCGTAAACCATCCTGACATTACCAATGCTTCCAGAGTAATTAAAGAAGGTGAAATAGAGCTTTGCAAGAAAAATGGCGTTACCGAAATAATTGAAATTGTAATCGGAAACGATGGTTTAACACTTGCTCACAGCTTAGAAGCTTCCAATGCAGACTTTAATCAAGAGCAATTATACTTAGCTCTTGCAGATGAAGTTCCAGTCAATGGTCAATTTGTTAAAAACCCTTTTCAGAAATGGAGCGAGATAGATCCAAGTCTTCCTGATCATAAAATTGAAGTCCTTGTAGCTCCTCCCACTTCAGGAACAAGAGATGCATGGGATTCTCTAATTATGGTTAAAGGATGCAAAGCCGCGGGAGCCTATGATATGTGGTCAGAACTTGGCGAAAAGGCAAAAAAGAAATGTAGGATATCAAGAGAAGATGGTCGTGTTATTGAAGCGGGTGAAAATGATGCATTGATAGTTCAAAAATTAACTGAGGATCCTGAACGGTTTGGTTATTTTGGATACAGTTACCTGTTAGTTAATGAAGACAAAATAAAACCTACTTCAATTGCTGGTATAGAGCCGACATTGGAAGGAATACAAGACTATTCATACCCAATAGCAAGGCCATTACAGTTTTATGTTAAGAAAGCACATATTGGTTCTGTTCCTGGTATTGAGGAGTTTTTACAAGAATTTACAAGTTCTAGAGCGATGGGTGAAGATGGATATCTTACTGACATTGGGCTTGTAGCACTTTCTGATGATGATGCTGATGAAATAAGAGAAAGAGTTAGCAATTTAACAACATTATCAACAGAATAATTTTTAATATCAGTATAACTGGAAGAGATTTTTTTTCTTCTAGTTATATTGATTAAATAGAGATTTTTATGGGTTTAATAACTTTTTTTTTATTAGTTTTATTTGCTATAACAAGCTTCTATTTGGGGTACTTCAGGTCAAATAGAGTAAGAGTTATTGAAAAACAAAGGCCTTTTTCTCTTGATAAATATTATGGTTACTACCTTGCAATTTGGTCAGTAGTTCCAGCGGTTATAATTCTTTTTGCTATACTTATTTTTGATGGATTTATTGTAAAAAATTACGTTTTATCTGAATTCTATTCTCAAGGAATTGATCAATCAGAAATTAGTTTATTGTTTACTCAAATAGAAAATACAAGAAATGGCATAAAGCTATTTAATAGTGAAGATGAAATTATTGTAAATGCAGTAAATAAATTAAATTATATAGAAGGAATATTTGATATCACTTCAATAATTACAGTCTTTAGTGTTTCAGGTTTGTTTTTATTATATGGCTATAGAAAAATAAACTTAAATTTTGATGCAAGACTCGTTGTTGAAAAATTTATACTTATTGGATTTTTTCTTTGTTCTCTTATTGCAATTCTAGTTACAGTTGGAATTATATTTTCATTATTATACGAGACTGTCCGTTTTTTTAGCCAAGTTCCCATTTTAGATTTTTTATTTGGGACAAATTGGAGTCCCCAAAGAGCTTTTGTAAGGGATGCGTCCGACGCGGCAGATATAGAAAATGCATTTGGTGCAGTACCTCTATTTTCAGGTACATTTTTGATTGCATTTATAGCTATGTGCGTATCAATCCCAGTAGGCTTACTTACTGCGATCTATATGTCAGAATATGCAAAAAGCTCTGTAAGAAATACTGCAAAACCAATTATTGAAATACTCGCTGGTATACCAACAGTGGTTTATGGATTCTTTGCTGTTATCACAATCGCACCCTTTATTAGGTCATTGGGTGGATCAATCGGTCTTGATGTTTCATCAGAAAGTGCTCTTGCGGCAGGATTAGTAATGGGAATAATGATTATTCCATTTGTATCTTCATTGTCTGACGACGTTATTAGCTCTGTGCCTCAAAGCTTGCGTGAAGGATCTTACGCAATGGGCGCAACAAAAAGTGAAACCATAAAAAAAGTTATAATACCTGCTGCTTTACCAGGTATAATTGGCTCATTTCTTTTGGCTGTATCTAGAGCCATCGGTGAAACAATGATTGTTGTAATGGCAGCAGGTTTGGTCGCAAACCTTACAGCAAATCCTCTTGAAGCTTCAACAACAATAACTACACAAATAGTTGTAATATTAATAGGTGACCAGGAGTTCGACAGCCCAAAGACCATGTCAGCTTTCGCATTAGGATTAACTTTATTTGTAATGACATTAATACTCAATTTCATAGCTTTAAGAGTTGTAAAAAAATACACAGAAAAATATGAATAGTAATTCTCTAAAAATTTCGAATGAAAATCTAAAGCGTAGACTTAATGCTGAGCGAAGATTTAAATTTTATGGAGTTATAGCAATATCGTTAGCGTTAATTTTTGTACTAATATTATTTACCAATATCATCAGCAAAGGTTATTCAGCCTTTTACAGAACATTGATAGAGATAAAAATAGAGTTTAACGATAAAGTTCAGCCCGAAATGTTTAAACAGATGTCTGATACTGAAATTAATAAATTGGATTTATACTCATTTTCGAAAAAAAATATTTACAGTAATTTTCCAGATATTGAAAAAAAATCTGATAAAAAAAAGATTATAAAGTTATTTAGTATTGAATTTGAAGAAGAGATAAAAATTTATATTAATAAAAATAAAAATAATTTAGGCAACACAATCAATCTATATATTTCTGCCTCTGATGATATTGATCAAATACATAAAGGTAACTATTCTAGAGATATTCCAGAAGAACGAAGAAGAGTTTCAAATTTCCAGTTATCTATTTATGATGAACTCGTGGGCCAAAATAAAGTAAAATTTGAATTTAATTTGCCATTTTTTTCAAGAGGAGATTCAAGGGAAGCAGAGTTAGCTGGTCTAGGTGGATCGTTAATTGGATCATTTTTTACAATGATAATTGTATTGCTTTTATCATTTCCATTCGGTCTTTTTGGCGCAATATATCTTGAAGAATTTTCTAAGAGAAACAGATTTACAGATTTTATTGAAATAAATATTAATAATCTTGCTGCAGTTCCATCAATTGTATTTGGATTACTTGGATTAGGCATCTTGTTAAATACATTTGAACTACCCAGGTCAACAGCCTTAGTAGGAGGCATAACTTTATCACTTATGACTTTACCTACTATAATTATTGCTACGAGAGCTTCGTTGAGGTCAGTGCCTCCATCAATTCGCGAAGGTGCACTTGCTGTTGGTGCATCGAAAGTTCAGACAGTAATGCATCACGTTGTTCCTTTGGCATTACCTGGCTCTATAACAGGAACCATTATAGGAATAGCAAGGGCATTAGGAGAAACAGCACCATTACTGTTAATTGGCATGGTCGCTTTTATTGTTGATGTGCCGTCTTCACCTTTAGACCCATCTACTTCACTGCCAGTTCAAGCATATTTATGGAATGATAGTGCTGAAAGAGCCTATGAGGAAAAAACATCAGCTGCTATCATTATATTGTTAAGCTTTTTGATTTTATTTAATTTAATCGCTGTATTTATTAGAAGAAAATTTGAAACAAAGTGGTAAAATAATTTAAATGGAAAATAAAGTTAAAGTATGCGTCGAAAATTTAAACGTTCACTACGGTGAGAAACAGGCATTATTTGATGTCTGTATGGATATAAATCAAAATGAAATTACGGCTCTTATTGGACCATCTGGATGTGGCAAATCTACATTTCTTAGATGTTTAAATCGAATGAATGATGTTATTGATATTTGTAAAGTAGAAGGCTCAATTAAGATCGATGGACAGAATATATATGACAAAGATATACAAGTAGAAAAGTTAAGAGAGAGAGTAGGGATGGTATTTCAAAAACCTAATCCATTTCCAAAGTCAATATTTGAAAATGTAGCTTATGGCCCAAGAATTCATGGTCTAGCAAAAGATAAAACTGAATTAGAGGAAATTGTTCATACAAGTCTAAAAAAAGCCGCAATTTTTGATGAGGTTAAAGACAGATTGGATGAAACTGGCACCAGTTTATCTGGAGGTCAACAGCAAAGGCTTTGTATAGCTAGGGCTATTTCAGTAAATCCTGATGTAATACTGATGGATGAACCATGCTCTGCATTAGATCCCATAGCAACAGCAAAAATTGAGGCATTAATGGAAGATTTAAAAAAAGAGTATACAATAATTATTGTGACTCATTCTATGCAACAAGCTGCAAGAGTATCTAAAAAAACTGGTTTTTTTCATTTAGGTAATCTTATTGAAGTTAATGATACTGAAACAATCTTTTCTACGCCTGCAAATGATAAAACTCTAGATTATGTAACTGGAAGGTTTGGATAATGAGTGATCATCTAGTTGAGTCCTATGATAAACAATTAGAATTAATTAATTCTAATTTAGTAAAGATGGGTGGACTTGTTGAGCAGCAAGTGAAGGATTCATTAAAGGCCCTTGATGACAAGGATACAGAATTTGCTGAAGAGATACTTAAAAAAGACGATAAAATTGATAATCTTGAAAAAGAAATCTATGCACTTGCTTATAAAATTATAGCAATGAGGCAACCTATGGCTAATGATTTGCGTACCGTTGTATCTGCACTAAGCATTGCAAATGACTTAGAAAGAATGGGCGATCATGCAACGAATGTAGCTAAACGTGTAGCCAATGTGAAAGTATCCATGCCAAGTCAATCGATATCAAAAATTGTTCAGATGGGAGACGACGTTCAAAACATGATTAAAAATGTTCTTGATGCCTTTATCAAAATGTCTGAAAAGAAAGCAATTACTGTATGGGATTCTGACATTGATATAGACGAAACATATTTATCAATTTACCGTGAATTATTACAAATGATGGCAGACAATCCAGAAACTATAAATGGATGTGCTCACTTGCTCACAATTGCAAAAAATATTGAACGCATTGGTGATTATGCACAAAATATTGCTGAGGATATTCATTTCATAGTCACAGGCGAAACCTTGGAGAGAAAATCTGACAATGCCGGTCAATGGGAAGACTTAGATATTAAGACTTAATATGAAAGCTAAAATTCTTGTTATTGAAGATGAGCTGCCGATAGTAGAGTTATTAAAGTACAATCTATCAAAAGCTAATTATGATGTGGATTACTGTTTAGACGGTGAATCCGCACTAGATAGAATTTTTTCATCAGTAAAATATGATTTGATTTTGATTGATTGGATGCTTCCTGAGTTATCTGGAATTGAGATAAGTAGAAGAATAAGAAAAAACAAATCAACAAAAAATGTACCCTTGATAATGTTAACCGCTAGAGGTGAAGAAGAAGATAAATTGAGAGGTTTTGAAAGTGAAGTAGACGATTACATAACAAAACCGTTTTCAATCAATGAGTTATTAGCTAGAATTAAAGCGGTACTTAAGAGAATGAGACCAATTTTTTATAACGAAGTTTTAACCTATAAAGGAATTAGTCTAGACGCATCTTCTCATAAGGTTTCAAGAAACGAGATTGAAATTGATTTAGGTCCCACAGAATTTAATTTGCTTAGATTTTTAATGGAAAATCAAGGAAAGGTATTTTCAAGGCAGCAGTTACTAGATCATGTTTGGACATCAAGCCCTTACGTTGAACCAAGAACTGTGGATGTTCATATCAGAAGATTAAGAAAAGCATTAAACAATGGCTTTGAATACGATCCAATAAGAACAGTACGTTCAGCAGGGTATTCTCTTGGCTTATAAGTAGAAATTTTCTAATGAGATACGTATTCTAATAAGAAAACTCCAATAAACAAAATAATAGCTGCAGCAAGCCTTCTCTTTAACCCTTGTTCTTTAAAAAATAATAATCCGATTAGTGAGGCAAAAATTATACTGCTCTCTCTTATTGAAGCCACGTAGTGAATTGGTGCTTGTGTATATGCCCAAAGAACAAGTGAGTACGAAGTTACAGAGCCAATTGCAGCAATAATCAGTGGAAATTTGTTTTCTGTAAATGTTGTTATCAATAAATTGCGTTGATTGCTTATAGAATAAAGCAGAATTGGAATAGGCATCAAAAAAAATAGCCATACAATATATTGCATTGAACTTTCGACTGTTTTGACTGCGTATGAGTCAACTAAAGTATAAAACGTTATAGATACCGGAAAATATAATAAGGCCAATACGTTTTTATAATCTAAGCTGAAACTTTTACCGATAAAAAGTACAAAAATACCTGATATAATTGTTCCAATTGCTATGATTTCATTTAATGAAATTGTTTTGTTTAAGATAAATATTAAAATCAAAATTGTTAGTAAGGGTGCAAGACCCCTTGCAAATGGATAAGCGACCGAAAAATCCTCTATAGCATATGCTCTTGTTAATGAGTGCATGTACATTGTATGGGCAATGACACCAAAAAATAAATATATTGCTGCAGTAGAAGAGGGCAGGCCAACGTAAAATAATAAAGGCACCATAAATAGAGCTATAATCGTTGCTAAGATAACCATCTTCGCAAATCCATTACCTTTATTTTTTATGAAAGCATTCCAAGACGCATGCAATATTGCTGAAAATAATATGACGCTTAAAATTGACATTTTACGGAGTAAGCCATTCCTTGTTTAAACTGCCGTTTGTGGATGTAAACAATGCTCGGCGATGACCTTGACGATGCAAATAAAGCCACTCAATCGAGTGAATTTGAATTTCCACTAAAGTAAAGTTGTTATAACCGTTTTGTAAAAGATCATCGTCCGGTAGTTCGTGTTCATGCTCTGGTAAGTACCCTGAAGTTGGTTCATCCGATGGAGTTCCAGGTGCCTTTTCAACAACATAACATTTCTTGCTAAATGACCTCGAGTTATCCCAGGCCATTTTTGCTTTATCGTTTTTATGATTGATTTCAGCTTTTCCTGAAACTTTGATTTGTATCTTTTTGCCATGATCGTAAAACAGCATGGTTACTGCATTGTTTTTTTTGATTTCATCAATTTTACTGGATCGGATATCCGTATGAAAACTTATGGTATTATTTTTCTTATCAACATGCCTGAGGACAACTGTTCTAACCGATGGAAATGAGTCATTGAATGTTGAAATATACCCTTGATGTAATTCAGATTTTGATTTTGATTTACCAATTATGAGTTGATCCCAAATATTTTCATAAGTCTTATCAAGATCATTATAAAAATCAGGTTTATCGTGTGTATGATCTTTTACCATTCTAGCTTTTTTCCTTCATAATTTAAAAATGAGCCAGTGTTATCAAGATTTAGTTCATTTATAACACTGATCATTCGGGTAATGCTCTCAGGTATCTCTAATTTCGCACTTGTGCCACCCATATCGGTTTTTACCCATCCTGGGTGCAAAATAAGGACAGATATACCATCTTCTTTCCAATCTATTGATAAGCTTCTTGCTGCAGAATTAAGAGCTGATTTTGACGAGCGATAAAAATAAAATCTACCAGAGTAATTGTCATCAATACTTCCCAATTGACTAGATATAAAAACGACTTTCTTATCAGATCCCATTTTTAAGTTGTTCTTTAATTTTCGTGCAAGAATTATGGGTATCACAGCATTAATTCTCATTTCATTCATCCAGGCATCTGTATCAAGATCTTCTTTTAATTGCTCATCACTAAAAATACCTGCGTTGTGAATGAGTATATCAATTTTTTGAGACCCGATAGTTGTTATAAAATTATTCACGCTTGCATCAGAAGTTAAGTCAAGTTCAGCGACATCGATATTGTTAATTTCACTCAACTCTTTTGAGCGATCTTTATTTCGAGTGGTTGCAATGATGTTATGGTTCGTATTACTGTATTGTCTTACAAACTCAAGCCCAAGACCTCGATTGGCTCCTATGATTAATATATTGCTCATTTTATATATAAACTTATAGTACGTTCATGAGCATTTTAGCAAATCCTCTTCGACTAATCTTCTTTTTTTATTTATTTTATCTTTATTACTCATATGTGCGACCTGTGCCTGTTGACTCTACAGTAAGAGAAGTAGCAAATTTAATTACTGACTACGGAATACACTTTATCTCATTTTTCATACTCGGTGCCTTGGCTCAACTCGCTAACAATAAAAACAATGACTTTCTATTTGGTATCAGCTTAGCCCTGATCACAAGTGTTTTTATTGAGTTTATACATTTTTTTATACCGTTTCGTGATTTTGTAATAATGGAAGGTTTTGCAAATATAGTTGGTTGTGTATCAGCTATTTATCTAATAAGTTATTTAAGAAAAAAAAATGAGTAAACTTTTAATTAGAAATATATGTCAACCACCGGATAGCAATCCTTACGGCACGGCTCATGGAGCTTGGATCGTTAAACAAATGGCTCATGGAGGTATTTATATGACTCAGCTTGTTTCAAAAGGAAATGCCGTATTAGTGGAATCTAAAGTTAAATATAAAAATCCAATGCATGTTGGTAAATTCATCAATGTTTACGGATCAATTGTATCTGTAAAGCAATCGAAAATGATATTCAAAATTACCGCAATGCGTTCTGAAATGAATCAAAAGGAAGTTGAAGTGGCGGTAGGGGAGTTTTCCTACGTTGCTATCAATGACAAAAATAAAACAAGAAAATTTAAACCAAATTTAAAGATCTAAAAAAAAGCCCCCAAATTAATGGGGGCTTAATGTAGTTAAAACGGAGCTCCACTCAAAAAGTGGAGGTTTCCACATCTACAATCACATGGAATTTCACTACTCGAGCAAAGCTCCTCTATACTACCTATAGACATAGACCACCTCCTTTCATTAAATATGGTTAAAACTGTATTAGTATATATAATTTACTGGATTCTTATTTCAATCAAGGAGTTTATTATGCAACCCGAATTAATTTTTGAGCCAGTCATCAATATGCTGTGGCTTTCTTTGGCTGTTTTTGCCTTTGGGACAGTCCTTAGACTAAAGGCCATTGTCATCGACAAGAAGAATACAGAAGATGATTTTAAAATACCCACATTTGAAAACGGCAGCGAATTAATTCAAAATAGTCAGCGAAATTTGACAAATTTGTTCGAATTTCCAATCTTCTTTTACGCTGTTTGCATTATGATTTATGTAACGGGAACAGTTGATGAGTATTTTATGTTGTTAGCAACATGGTTCTTTTGGTTAAGAGTTCTGCACTCAATCGTTCACATATTTTATAATAAAATCATACCTGGTGTTGCCATACCAGTTAGAACGCTATTTTGGTTACCGTCTACGATTATCCTAGCATGGATGGCTTATCGAGCTTGCTCTTTAATGATTTGATGTTAACTAATATTTTAGTTCCAGCGCTTGGGCTTATTTTATTAACTTTTGTTATTGGATTAATTCATACAATCGCATCAGTTAATCTAATGGGTAAAGGCAAGGACTGGGAGGAAAGTGGAATTCCTATTGAGCCTTATAAAGATGCACCGCTATATTTAAAAATTATAAAAAATAATATTTCAAATATATTTGAGTTTTCAGTAGTTTTTTATTTTCTGATTGGGGTCATCGTTTTTATTGAAATCGAAAGTACTTTTTTGCTAATTTGCGCATGGTTATATTTATTATTTAGAGTGATCCATTCCGTTGTGCATATCAGTTTCAATAACACTGCAGCAAGAGGTGCTATCTGGATTTTTTCACAAACTGCTTTGTTGTTATTGTTTCTTGGAACAGCGTATTATGTTTTAAGTAGCTGATACACCAGCTTCAGATAATCTTTTCTTCAGTTTACCTGTAAGCATCAAATAAGCCATATGGTGATCACCAATGAGTGACCACAAAGGATATTTAAACGTAGCCGGTTTATTTTTCTCTATAAAGAAATGTCCAATCCACGCTGGCCCATAACCCGCGAGTAAGATTAGTGGTAAAAACAAGTAATTTTGAGTTAGCAAAAGTGACCAGAACAATACTTGATAGCCAATTGTTCCAAAATAATGCATTACTCTCGTACTTTTCTTACTATGCTCTCTTAGATAGAAAGGAAAAAAATCATTATAATTTGTATATCTTTGTGGATTTTCCATATGTTCGATATTATATTTCACTCATGAATCTTGACAATAAAATAATGTACGTGATGGTGGCTGCGTTCGTTGTTTTTATACTATACTCCAGTTTTTCAGCATAAATTATGAATACTTTTTGGGCAGTTCATATTCCTCGATTTGTAATTGTGTATTTTATACTAGCGAATCTTGTGGCGATAATTCTCTTTCCGGGTGGAAATCACCTTGATAGCACGCAAGTTGGCTATGATTTTACGCGAAATTTTTTCAGTGAATTAGGTTTCTATAAAACTTTTTCTGACGATATTAATTTTCTATCTGCTTTTTTCTTTAACAGTGCAATGTTTTTATTTGTTGCCCAAGGTTTTGGATTTCTATTTATGCCATTCTTTTTTAAAGAAAATAAAAAGGCTTATATTTTTGCTTGGTTAGGTGCGATTTGTATATTCCTATCAACTATTTTTTATGCAATGGTCGGTCTAACTCCTGGCGATTTATATTTTAATGCACACGTATTTGCCGTTTTCACTGCATTTCGACTTACTTTGCCTGGCGTATTATTTCTAATGTTGGCCTTTTATTTCAGTAAAGCTAGCAACATTTACACAATTGGTGCTTTTTTGCTTCTCGCTAGTGTTATTGCTTATATCATTTTCATGGGAGATATGCCTCAAATTGACCCAGTAAATGATCGAGAGAACTTTGTTAGATTTGTTTCAATGGACATACTTAGGCTTAATGTAATCTTACAAAAACTTATTGTCATTGCCATGCTCGTCTCAATGTTTATGTTTACATTTGGATTTCAAAAACTAAAGCAGCTGAGCTAAATTATACGTTAGGTATTTTATCTATCCACGGCGATGCTTCTTCTAATTGAGCAGCCAGAGAAATTAATGTTTCTTCATCTGCGTATCTTGATGCAAATTGTACGCCCAAAGGTAAATTATCACTAGTCCAATATGTTGGTAATGAAATTGATGGCTGTCCAGTAATGTTCTGAAGCATTGCATCAGGCGAGTACCATAAACTCTCAGGTGCTAAGTTATTAAGAATAGAGTCTCTTATTGATTGAATACGAAATACCCAACCCAATTTTAAAGTCATGATAATTTCACTTAAAATACTTGCTTGTTTGTTTGGTCTAATCTCGCCAATCAGAGGAGGTTTCTGAGATATGATAGGAGTCAAGACTACATCATACTTATCAGTTTCTTCCATTACCGATCGAGCAATCTTTTGCATAGTATAACGTGCCCAAGTGTAGTCACTCGCTCTGAAACTTTTACCCAAATAATTAAATAGTCTAGTTGCCGTTTCAATTTCATTTTTCTTAAATCCTCTTCCAACAACATCTTTCAATTCATTAAACATCTGGGTTACATGAGAGGATATAGTTATTGTAAATGCTCTTGCAGCAAGAAGTCCGTCATAACTGAAATTCATTTCTTCAATATCGTGACCTAAGTCTTCACATAATTTGGCATTGAATTTAATTGCTTCAATTGCATCAGGTGAGGGTTCAATTCCAACAGGACTTTTAAGATTAAACCCAATCTTTAGTTTATTTTTTTTACTCAGAGCTTCAACAAGAGAACCTTTTTTGTATGGAATGCCATAAGGATCACCCACAACGTTTCCAAACAAACAATCATACATATGAGCCGTGTCTCTGACTGTTCGAGAAACAATACCGGAATGGGTAAGACCTCCCCATTTATCACCGTGAGAAGGTGCGAATGATGTTCTTGCTCTATTAGGCTTTAATCCAACTAGACCGCATGATGCGGCGGGAATTCTAATTGATCCACCACCATCACTTGCATGTGCAATAGGAACTATTCGACTTGAAACTGCTGAAGCTGCACCACCACTAGATCCACCTGTTGTTCTATTGGTATCCCAAGGATTTCTTGTTGGGCCAAATTCAGTTGGCTCAGTTGTAACCATGAGACCGTATTCAGGTGTTGCAGATTTTCCACATATAACAGCACCAGTTTCTCTAAATTGTCTTGTGAGGTGATTGTCGTAAGGCATTTTAGTATTTTTTAAATACTTACTGCCTTGCATCATGTGATAGTTAGCTAGAGAACTATCCATATCTTTCATAAGAAATGGAACTCCAATAAAAGTTCCATTTAATTCTTTGTTTCTATTTATTGACTCGAATGCGTAGTGATACATTGTACGATGCACTGCATTTAATTTAGGGTTCAGTTTTTCAATTAGATCAATGGCACTATCAAGAGGATCAATAGGGGATATTTCTTTATTTCTAATTAATTCGGCTATGCCTAAACCATCATAATTTGTATATTCTTTGAAAATAGCCATTATTGATTATATTAACCCCAAAAATATGATAATCTCTTTAAAATTTTTTTAATGATTCAGTCTATTTAAAACCTATGGCAGATGCAAATAAGAAAAAAGGAAACCCAGTCATTAATTTTATTAAAAGGTACTTTTTTACAGGTCTTTTAATATCGGCGCCAATTGGAGCGACGATTTACATTACAATATTTATTGTCGAATTTATTGCTGGTCTGGTTCCAGACAGATTTAACCCAAATGGGCTGCTACCTGAGATCATTGGCTATAAAATTCCTGGCCTTGAATTAATTATAGCATTTCTATCTTTTATCTTAATTGGTCTAATATTTTCGACTTTATTTGGAAAAGCTATACTCGGTTATTTTGACAATCTTATTACACGTATTCCATTAGCGGGTAATGTCTATAAAGCTATCAAACAAATAACGGAGACATTCTCGAATACAGATTCAGCATATCAAAAAGTTGTTCTCATTGAGTATCCAAGAAAAGATATATATGCAATTGGCTTTATGACAGGTGAGACAAAAGGTGAAATCAAGGAAAGACAGAAAATAGAAATGGTCAATGTATTTGTTCCAACCACACCAAATCCTACCTCAGGATTTTTACTCTTCATACCTAAAGATGATATCGTTGAACTTGATATGTCTGTTGAAGATGCGATTAAATTAGTAGTGTCAGCCGGCATGGTGGTTCCACCAAGGAAATAATTAGCCAGTTTTTAAATAATCGATTGCAACTTGATTTCTAAATAGATGCAAAAGTGTCCTTTGTGCTTTGCCTGCAGATTTTTTCAAATCCGGATCTTCTTTAACGATATCCATGGCAACACCTCTCGCTTCCTCGAGTATGTGTTTATGTTTGTCTAGATTTGATAATCTAAAATTTGGAATACCACTTTGTTTTGAGCCTAATATTTCTCCAGCACCTCGAATATCAAGGTCTTCTTCGGCGATTAAGAAACCATCGTTTGTTTCCTTCATCACTTTTAATCTTCTTTTAGCATTATCGGTGAGTGGCCCCTCAAAAAGTAATATGCACGTTGACTGTACATTTCCTCGGCCAACTCTTCCTCGAAGTTGATGTAGTTGTGATAGGCCATATCTCTCAGAATTCTCAATAATCATTACAGTTGCATCAGGGTCGTCTATTCCTACTTCTATTACTGAAGTTGCGACTAAAATATCTATTTTATTATTTTTAAACTTTGACATGACATCATTTTTTTCATCTTGAGACATTTGACCGTGAACTAAACCAACACTGTTTGATGAGTAATATTTTTTTAAGTCATTGACCCTTGAATTGACTGATTGCAACTGAAGCTTTTCAGACTCATCAATTAAAGGGCATACCCAATAAATCTTTTGTTTCTTATTTAATATTTTTGTAAGGCTTTCTTTTAGTTGGTCAATTTTATTGATATTGATTGATTTGGTAATTATTTCCTTTCTGTTTTTAGGTTTTTCAGAAATTTTAGATATATCCATATCTCCATAAGCTGCCAATTCCATTGTTCTAGGTATGGGAGTAGCAGTCATCAATAAGATGTCACAACTATTTCCTGCTTTTTCATTTAATAAAATCCTTTGGTGCACTCCAAACTTATGTTGTTCATCAATGACAACCAAGCCTATATTTTCAAAGGTTACTTTTTGCTGAAATAATGCATGTGTTCCGATAATAATGTCAGCTTCAAAATTATGATTATTTTTATTTGAGGATGTAATTAGTGAGCATGTTAGGTTTAAATCACTAATAAATTCTTTGATTGTATTAAAATGCTGCTCAGCAAGAATTTCTGTTGGTGCCATTAAAACTGATCTTTTATTATTTTCAATGCATTGCATCATAGCAAATAATGCAACAATGGTTTTCCCGCTACCTACATCTCCTTGTAGAAGTCTTAACATTTTACTTGAACCTTCTTGATCGTTTGAAATTTCTTCAATAGTTGTTTCTTGATCACCAGTGAGTTGAAATTTCAATTGATCTCTTAATTGTTTTGATAATTTATTTTTTTTAGGAAGTGAAATTCCATTTTTATGACTAATTTTGTTTTTAATTAATCTAATTGTTAACTGTTGAGAGAACAACTCATCAAAAACAAGCCGTTCTATATATTTATTATCATCATCATTTTCTTTCACATCTTTTGGGTTATGCATTTGATAAATAGAGTCTTTCCATGATGGCCATTTGTTTCTTTCTAAAACTTTCTCAGGTATCCATTCAGGCAATTCATCAACCATACTTAATGCAGAATTAATTGATTTTTGAATAATTTTAGATGTCATTCCTGCCGTTAATGGGTAAACACACTCAATCTTTTTAACAGAATCTAAGTTTTTAATATCAACTACATGATGCGGGTGTGTAATTTGATATAAATCGTTAAATTTTTCAATTTTACCACTAATAACCCTAGTACTTCCGATCGGTAAGATTTTTTTTATGTATGGACCTCGTAGATTAAAATAAACGACTGACATTTGCCCGCTGTCATCGGAGACATTTACTCGATATGGCATTCTTCTATTGAAAGCCGGTGTGTGACTATCAATTTTAACAACGACAGTTGCAATGCTTCCTTCTTCCAAATCAACAATCTTAGGACTGTTTCTTCTGTCTATGTATGCGGCTGGTTTATGGAATAATAAATCAACAATGTATTTACCGCATAATCTCTCAATTATTTTAGCGTTCTTTGGTCCAATACCTTTAATCGTCATTATATTTGAAAAAAGCTTGTATAAGATCTTTGGCCTCATATATGTATTGTATCAAAGATCGATAAAAAAAATATGAACGATTTACATACACTTCAAAAAAAGCTTCAGTTCAAATCCTCTCATCGGGGGTCAAAGGAAATGGATATTCTCCTTGGATCTTTTGTTGAGAAATACATCAAACTATTTAATGAAGGTGAGCTTCAAATGTTAGAGACTATATTAGAGCTTGATGATAATGACATATATCGATATGCGCTAGATAAGGTAACTATTCCAAAAGAAATTAACAATCGCGTCATGCAATTACTCAAAGATTTTACGATTCTTAAAAAATGACGAAACCACGCTTAAAGACTCAAATTAATGAGAATTTAAATATCAACATTGATGAAAAATTTGATTATGAAAGAACAATTAACTATTTATCCGCCAATGGTTATGCGCGCGTAAGTTCAATTCGTGAAAATGGTGAGTTTTCTGTCAAAGGAGATGTTATTGATATTTTTCCAACAGACTTCAAGAATCCAGTTCGTATAAATATATTTGGCGACGAAATAGAAAAATTTGAAGAATTTAATCCTAAAAATCAAAAATCGATACAAAGTCTGTTCAGGCTCATTATTAAACCTTTTAATGAGTTCTCTTTCAATCAAAGTAAACGAACAATTAAAGCAGATACTTTTTTAACAGATCTCAGTACTTTTGAACAAGATGATCTAATTGTTCATGTTGATCATGGAATAGGAAAATTTAATGGATTAAAAAATGTTACTGTCCTAGAAAATAATCATGATTGCATTGAAATAACATATTTCAATAATGATAAACTTTATGTACCTGTTGAGAATATTGAACTTTTGTCAAAGTACGGTGGGAATAGTGAATTCGCACAAATTGATAAACTGGGAAGTTCAAATTGGCAATTTAGAAAAGCCAGCGCAAAAAACAAAATAAATGAAATTGCAGAAGATTTAATAAAAGTTGCGGCAGAAAGATCTTTAAAAGAAGCGACAAAATATACCGTTCAAGAACCTTATTATTCAAATTTTATAAATGAATTTGAATTTCAGGATACCGAGGATCAAGCAAATGTGACATCAGAATTACTGTTTGATCTAAACAGCGGGCTTCCAATGGACCGTTTGATATGCGGCGATGTTGGCTTTGGTAAGACAGAAGTTGCATTAAGAGGAGCGTTCAATGTAGCTATGAGCGGTGCTCAAGTGGCATTTATTGTTCCAACAACACTACTATGCAGTCAACACTATGAAAATTTTACAAAAAGATTCAAAAACTTTCCATTGAAAGTAGATCAAATCTCAAGATTAAACTCAACATCTGAAAACAATAAAATTATTGAAAGAATTAATAGTGGAGAAAGTGATGTAGTTGTTGGAACACATGCACTTCTTAACAGTAAAATTAAATTTAAAAAATTAGGTATGCTTATTATTGATGAGGAGCAGCACTTTGGAGTTTCTCAAAAAGAAAAAATTAAATCGTTACGTTCAAATGTACACGTACTTGCTTTAACAGCTACGCCAATACCACGTACGTTACAAATGTCACTTGTAGGTCTTAGGGATTTGTCAATTATTTCTACAGCACCATTAAATAGGCAAAACATAAATACTGAAGTTATTGATTTTCATGATGAAAAGATAATCTCTGCAATTGAATATGAATTAAGTCGTAATGGCCAGGTGTATTATGTCTGCCCAAGAATTAATGAATTAAAAGAAGTTGAGGATTTTTTAAAAAGCAAACTTCCAAATGTAAAATATCAAATTGCCCACGGTCAAATGCCATCGAAAAACTTGAAAAATACAATGATCGATTTTTATAACAATGAATTTCAACTATTACTGTGTACCACTATTGTCGAGTCGGGTCTGGATTTGCAGAAAACCAACACAATGATCATTCATAATTCAGATAAATTTGGATTATCCCAACTTTATCAGTTAAGAGGGCGTATTGGCAGATCTAATATTGAAGCATTTTGTTTTTATACAGTTAAAGACATCAATGGAATAACTGAAAATGCCTATAAAAGACTTATGCTTCTTAAAAAATTTAACTCAAGAGGCTCAAGTTTTAATCTTTCGAGTCATGATTTAGATATGAGAGGATCAGGAAACATTATAGGCGATGCTCAATCTGGACATATTAGAGAAGTTGGTCTCGAACTTTATCACAAATTGCTAAAAGATAAGATATTGGAATTAAAATCAGATACATCAACAGTAGATAATGAATGGTCTCCTCAAATAAATCTTGGTTTAAGTGTCTTAATACCTGAAAAATATATGCCAAATTTAAATACTAGACTGTTTTATTACCGGCAGCTTGCATACTTAAGTTCGAGTGAGGAATTAAGCAAAATTAAGGAAGAAATGAGTGAGCGATTTGGCGAAGCCCCTAAAGAGGTTGAGCATCTGTATAATATCACTGAGCTTAGAATTATATGTAAACAGTTGAAAATAGAAAAATTTGATATTGGAAATAAAGGTTTAACTATAAAATTTAAAAATAATCATTTCGAAAAAACAAACCAACTAGTTGAATTTATGTCTCAATATAAATATGACTTAAAGTTAAGATCAGACCAAACATTGGTGTATAATTACCAAAAAACATCAAATAAAGATCGAATATATAAAGCTTTTTCTTTTGCAAAGGAATTGCAGGCATTATAGTAAAAAACATGGGTGTTTTATCTGGATATAAGATAATCGAATTGTCAGGGATTGGACCAGGACCATTATGCGGAATGTTGTTTGCCGATCTTGGTGCTGAAGTTATTCGTGTTGATAGAAAAAATACCGTTATGCCTAATCAACAACCAAAATTTGATATTACAGGAAGAAGTAAGAAATCTATTTGTTTAAATTTAAAGGATCCCGAGTCTAAAGAGGTTTTATTTAAATTAATAAAAAATGCAGACGCACTAATAGAAGGTTATCGTCCAGGGGTAACTGAAAAACTAGGGATCGGACCTGAAGAATGTTTAAAACAAAATGAAAAGTTAGTTTATGGAAGAATTACTGGTTGGGGTCAAAATGGTCCTCTAGCACAGGCAGCTGGCCATGATATTAATTATATCGCACTAGCAGGTGCTCTATATTCAATTTGGGGTGAAAATAAACCATCAATACCTCTCAATTTAATTGGTGATTATGGTGGAGGCACTATGTTTCTTGCATTTGGTGTATGCGCAGCTTTACTGTCAGCGAATAGAACGGGTAAAGGACAAGTAGTTGATGCCGCTATGATAGATGGTGTTTCAGTGCTGACATCAATATTTCATAGTTTATCTCAGTCAGGAGTATGGAATGTAAATAATAGAGGTAATAATTTATTTGATGGTGGCGCGCCCTTTTATCAAGTCTATGAGACAAAAGATAACATGCACGTCTCAATAGGTTCTTTAGAACCTCAATTTTACCAACTCTTAATTGAGAAATTAAAACTTGGTGATGAATTTAAAAATCAAATGCAATTAGATCAGTGGGATAATATGAAAAGTAAATTAGCTGAAATATTTAAAACTAAAACAAGGGATGAATGGGATGAAATCTTTGAAGGGTCTGATGTTTGTTATTCACCAGTTCTCTCTATCGAAGAGGCAGCCAATCATAAACACATGAAGGCGCGTGATAATTTTGTAAATATTAACGATGTACGCCAACCATCTCCGGCACCACGTTTTAGTGCTACGCCATCTAATAAGCCATCTCCAGCACCTGAAATTGGACAAGATAATAAAAGCATAATGCTTGATATTGGTTTTTCTGAAGAACAAATCAAAGAATTAGAAAATAAAGGAGTTCTATTATAGTGCCTAGTTTCGATGTTGTTAGCAGAGTTGAAATGCAGGAAATTGATAATGCCATATCTAATTCAATGAAAGAAATTGGACAGAGATATGACTTTAAAGGTTCTGTCTCAAAGTTAGAGAGAACTGAGGGAGGGATTATTTTATTATCTGAAGATGAAATGAAGGCTAAACAGGTATTGGATATTCTAATTTCAAATCTAATAAAACGTAAGGTTGACCCAAAGGTAATAAAACTAAAATCATCTGAAAGTGCATCTGGCAACACAATCAGACAAAATTACGATTTATTAGAGGGCATTGATCAAGAGGTGGGCAAAAAAATTACAAAATTAATCAAAGAATCGAAATTGAAAGTACAAGCAAAAATTCAAGGAAATGAGCTGAGAATAAGTGGCACAAAAAAAGACAATTTACAAGAAGCCATATCTAAAATTAAAGAGCTAAAATTAGAATTACCTCTTCAATATATTAATTTTAGAGACTGAGTTATCTTAATGGCTGATCTGTTGTTATTTCTTGCTCTTTAATTTTCTCTCTATACAAAATAAATATTCCCGCAGAAACAATAATTAATATCCCAATTATTGTTCTCAATGAAACAGTTTCACTCCAAATAAACCAGCCCAATAGTACAGCCCAAATTAGAAATACATACTCGAATGGTGCAACAATATAAGGTTTGCCGTATCGATACGCATTGAAAATGAATACAAAACCAAAAATTACACAAACACCAACTAAAAATAACATCAAGAGAGTTGTTGCGTCATTGAAGGACCAATATCTAAATAAAAATTCTAAAATTTCATTTCCAGAGTTATCCATATTTAAATAAAAACCAGAATAGGTAATGATAGGACATAAAATTATAGTAGCGATGTATACATGAAGTGTTTGTGTATAAACATTATCCTCATTTGATGTATATTTTATTATAATCATACTGCCAGAATATCCTGCAGCACATAGTATTGGAAATATCATGAATATATTAATGGTCTCAAAATCTGGTGAAACTATTAGCATTACACCTGCAAAACCATAAATAATTGTTAACCATCTAATGATGCCAACTTTTTCTCTAAGAAAGATAGATGAAAATATAGTAATAAAGAATGGTGCTGTAAAAAAAAGAGCCGTTGTAACTGCAAAAGACAAGTACGCAAGACCTATATAATAAAATACGAACGCAAAAATAAACATTATTGTTCTAAAGATTGTTAACTTTGGGTAATGAGTTGTCCAAATTAGTTTTTGGCCTGTAAAATAAAAAAATAGAACAAGAAGAACAATAGCAATGACACTTCTTGCAAACATGACCTGAAGTATTGATATATCAACAGCCAATAATCTTACTGCAGTATCTTGAAATGCAAATGCAGTCATACCCATTAAAATATAAGCTATTGCTAAAAAATTATTTTCTTTTGCCATCAATAAAATATTAGTACATAAGTTTTAGTAATAAAATATATTAATTGTTCTATAAGATTTGATATTAAATAATTTGCTAGTCAAAAAATATTGAGAAGTATAAAAAAAAGTAATTTATTATGGTAAAAATCGATACTGAATACGACTATATCATTGTTGGTGCTGGATCTGCTGGCTGTGTATTAGCGAATAGATTGACCTCAAATTCAAAGAATACTGTCCTTCTTCTTGAAGCGGGCGGGGAAGACAAATCCTTAACCTTAAAGATGCCTGCTGCCGTTTTATCGAATCTTAAAAGTACTAAACACAATTGGGCATTTAAAGGTGAGCCAGAACCCGAACTAAATGGTCGTCAACTTCAACATGACCGCGGTAAAACCATTGGTGGCTCATCATCAATAAATGGAATGGTCTATATAAGAGGAAACACACTTGATTATGAGGGTTGGAGACAAATGGGATGTGATGGATGGGGATACGCAGATGTCTTGCCATATTTTAAGAAAATGGAGTGTTACAGTGGAGGAGGGGATGATTTTCGAGGTGAGTCAGGTCCATTAAAGGTACATAGGAGCATTCCCAAAGACCCACTTTCACTGGCTTTTATTAATGCAGGAAAAGAAGCAGGATATAAAGAAACAGATGATATAAGCGGATTTTGCCAAGAAGGTTTTGGTATATTTGATCGGACAGTATTCAACGGTGAGCGATGGAGCGCATCAAAGGGTTACCTTGATCCAATACGTAATAGAAAAAATTTAACTATTTTAACAAATGCGCTTGTTTGCAATTTAAATTTTAAAGATAAGACAGCAGAAGGCGTATGTTTTAAAAATAAAAATAATGAAATAGTAAATGTAAAGGCAAAAAAAGAAGTAATTCTGAGCGCTGGTGCAGTTGGATCACCACACATACTTATGCTCTCAGGAATTGGGCCGAAAGAGCATTTAGACTCAATAGGAGTTAATACATTAGCTGATTTACAGGGTGTTGGACAAAATCTTCAAGATCATCCTGATTTTATTATGAAATATAAATGCTTAAAACCTGTTTCACTTTGGCCAAAAACAAAGAGATTAAGTAGTATAGGATATGGTATTCAATGGCTATTAACTAAAGAGGGTATGTGTGCATCTAATCATTTCGATACTGTTGCATGTGTAAGATCAGCGCCTGGTGTTGAGTACCCTGACTTACAATTATGTATTTCACCAATTGCCATGAAAGACAATAGTTGGGAACTGCTTCAAGAACATGCATTTCAAGTTCACGTCGGTTTGATGCGAACTCACAGTCGTGGTAAGATCGAATTACGATCAAAAAATCCTGCTGATCCGCCTCGCATTCTTGTTAATTATCTCAAAGACAAACGTGATAGAGAATTGTTACGAAAGGGCATTCATTTGGCTCGCGAACTACTTAACCAACCTGCTTTTTCAAACATAAAGGGTGATGAAATCTTTCCTGGTGAAAGCTACAAATCAGATGACGAACTTGATGCAAAATTAAATTCCAACATTACAAGTCAATGGCACTTGTGCTGCACGGCACGCATGGGGCTAAAAACAGATAAATATGCAGTTGTTGATAATCAAGGCAGAGTTCATGGTTTCAATAGTTTGCGTGTTGTTGATGCTTCGATCATGCCAATTGCGACAAATGGAAATACAAATGCACCAACAATTATGATTGCTGAAAAAATAAGTGACAATATATTGGGTGATAAGCCTCTGCCTCGAATAGAATTAAAAACTTGGCAAAGTCCTAACTATCAGAATTATCAAAGGTAAATATTTAGATCGTAAAATATTAATACATAAGTATTAGTGTTAAAATATACTAATTACTCACTCAAATTTCATACTTAACATAAAGACAATAAATAATTTGTTTACAAAGGAGATCTTATGTTACACATAAGCAAATGGGAAAGACAAGAAAATGCAAGCAGAGATAAACTGGGAACAGCTGCATTGAATTTGTGTAAGGTTGCAAAAAGTACTGATGGAGTTCATTCAGCAAAGTTCTATTGGCCAAATCCAAATATGGTTGCATTCGTAGTTGAAGCTGAAACAGGCTCATGGGGAATTGGAGCTGAGCCTACGGGTGAGGCAATGAAGGCATTTTTTGATTTAGGTGATGCCGCATCTTGCGTGATGGATGAAACATGGGTTGATGCTAGTCTTGGTCAAAAAAGGTCTGATAGAGCAGGCTAATAGGAATTCTTCTGGCGGAGAGGGTGGGATTCGAACCCACGAACGAGTTTCCCCGTTGCTGGTTTTCAAGACCAGTGCTTTCAACCGCTCAGCCACCTCTCCCTTGAAGAAATTAATTTATTGAATTTATTATTTAAAACAATGATTAATTTAGAAATCCAACTTTGCTGATTGTATAGACAGTCAGTAGTGAAATTGCAGTACAAAGCGCCATACCCCATGCAATATCTGAAATAACAATAGTCCAGTTAAATACATTAAACACCGCTTTTACAGTTAGTGCATATGTTGCGTAAGTAGCAAGTCCATACATAGCAGCTGGCACTATCACACTCGTTAAAGAAGCATTCTTAAATGGAGCCACTACAAAATAAACTAGCCCGAGTAAAAATATAAGATAAAAAATTACAGCGGAAGTTATATCGAGATTAATTTTTAGATTATCTGGAAGATTTTTATTATAAATACGTACAACAAATGTTTGAATACCGATTGTATCGATTATCAAAAAGTAAAATAGGGTAGTCAAATAGAGTTTTATCATAGACAATTAAATTAATGAATAAACAAGCTTTGATCAATGCATTATTTAGTTCATTAGGAGCTTTTGTGTGTATAGGATTTTTAGCATATTTAAATTCTTCAATTGAAGGTGCGATATGGCTTATACCACCCTTTGGCGCATCAATGGTTTTAGTCATGGCTGTTTATGATAGCCCACTAGCAAAACCTAAAAATTTAATACTTGGCCATATACTATCAGCACTGTCTGGGGTAATTATTTTTTATCTTCTCGGTAATACGTTTATCTCATTAGGCTTAGGAGTGGCTTTAGCTGTTTTTGTAATGATGATGACTAACACCGTACATCCTCCAGCAGGAGCAAACCCAATAATTGTGATATTAACTGGTCAGAGTATAAGTTTTGTATTCCTACCTGTTGCTGTTGGGGCTTTTATAATTGTGGTTTTTGCTTATTTGTATAACAGGCTTCTCAAAAGAAACTATATTTAAGAGATTTTATTAAGCTTTTCTACTTCAGAGCAATACTGATCAATAAAAGCCGTTCTCATTGGGTTTGGAGGCAAGCGATCGAATTTAAACGATTCAATGTTCTTTAGTTGATTTGTAGAGATTTTTGTTTTTGAAGCGATGGTTTTTAAATCTATAGAGATAGATTTTCTTAATTTTGAAATTTCCTTAATTTTATTTACTAACTCTTCGTCCATATCAGTTTTGCTGTTATCAAGTTTTTTATATGGCATGACAAACATTCCAGTTTCATTTTGTACCATATAAGTGATTTCTCCAAGTGTTTATTTGTAGGTGCAGAAAAACCGCACCTACATTGGGCTTTACAACAATTATCTAATAATATGGTTTAAAATTAAAGCTTATAAATACCCATTTTGGGTTATCTTAATGATCTAAATTTTACTAGGACCTTCAAATAAAACGTCAGCATTTTTCAATCTATCAATTAATGTTGATCCTAGGCCAGTTGAAGTAGTTAAGACACCACCAGCGTTGGTATTGGGGAGATTTTCATCATTTAATGCAAGACATAGAGCGGACTCGCATATTAATTTAGCAGTTGATTTATAACCGGGATCACCTTTGCAAAACATCCTCAATTTATATTTTTCGTTATTTTTATTTTTTCCGATAAAAATACTCTCAAACCAACCATTTTCTCTTGTTTTTTTATCAGGTCCATTACCAGCTTTGGTAAATAATTTTCTAAAGAGACCACTTATTGGGCTTATTAACATCAGCCCAAAAACAGCAAGTCCGGCTGTCACAAGAAATGCAGAACTGTATTTTTTTAACATCATATATTCTTGATATTTAAATTCACTTCCATAACTTGCCTGATTTTTATCATGGATTTCAGAGCTTCTTCTGACAACTCTAGTGTTTGCAATTGCCATAACAAAGGGCGCTGACCATAATTTAATATCATCGATGTATTTTATTTTGAAATTATCCTTATTTTTAGAAATATTTTGAGTTTTTATATATTCCTTTGAATTGAGTAAAAATGGATGTCCCATTGAATATTTGCTTTTGTAGTTACGCATGGAAAATGCACTTTCAATCGTGCCACCACTTACACCTCCATTACCTCGATGATAACCATCAATTCTCTGTAACTCTTGATTGAGACTTCTTTGCAAGTAAAAGCACCCCATATCTGATGGAATAGAGTCATAACCACATGATGGAATAATTTTTATTTGCTTTTTTTCCGCTGCCTCGTGATGTTTATCAATAAGATCACGTACCCATATATTTTCCCCAGTAATGTCTAAATAATGAGTTCCAGCTTCAACGCATTGTGTAACTAAATTATTACTATACTTGTTAAATGGACCAGCTAAAGATGCAATAACACGAGTTTTGGAAGCAATTCTTTTCAAATTTTCATTATCTTCACTGTCTGCAATAAAATAATCAGGTTTACACTTACTATTTTTGGATATGTTGACTAATTTATCCTCATTACGCCCCGCTATAGCCCAATTTAGGTCGCTATAGTTTTCATCTAAGTACTCAACAGCTAATCTTCCGGTAAAACCAGATGCCCCATAGATTATTAAATCGTATTCTCTATTCATATTTATGTAATATTTGCAAAATTATGTTAAAATTATCGTATGTTAGACTGGATAATAGGTGGCCTAGTAACGATCTCATTCTTATATCTACTTTATTGGGCATTGACACTGATTTTTGCATAAAGTGATTGAATTTTTAATTTCATTATTTCAAGACCTGTCACTTATATTTTATGCATTTTCATTCATTATTTTGATTTTGATAGTGGGAGCGTATTTATTTAATTATTTTAAAAATGTTAAGTAAAATCAGTATATTATAATATTATATTCAAAAAATACTTTAATGCTTATTATTATTAAAACTTTACTTTATTAAAATGATACAAAATATTGATTTTATTGACAAAAACAGAATTACATTGGGTATTGTTGCAAATGCCAATAATGATTTAATTCTGAAGACAATTATGGATGCAGAAAGTCAAAAATTAATAAATCCAGTACTCATAGGAAATATTGATTTTATGACTGCCTTTATTGATAAGCATGAATGGTCATTATCAAAAGATAAATTAATTGAGAGTTATTCAGAAGAAGAGTCATCAAAAATTGCCTGTGAGGTAGCGAGTAGGGACACCGGTTTAGAAAAAAATATAATCATAAAAGGTCATCTTCATACAGATGTTTTGATGGGTGAGTATATAAAAAAAGAATATAATTTAAGAATAAGGGGAAAGCGCTTAAGCCACATTTGGTTTATGACTTTTCCAAATGATTCACGTAATCCAATTATTATTACCGATGGTGCTTTGAACATATCCCCAAGTTTGGAGACAAAAAAACATATTTTATCGAATGTGCTCGATTACATTAAAAAAATTTCTTCTTTCAATCCATATGTTGCCGTTTTATCAGCAACAGAAGAGAAACTAAAGCAAATGCCAAGCTCTATTGAAGCACATGATCTTGTTGAATGGGCAAAAATTAATTACTCAAATACTCCTGTTGAAGGACCTTTTGCTTTGGATAATGCTATTTCACAAGAATCCGCAAAAATAAAAGGAACACTAGGGAAAGTTCCAGGTAATGCCAATGTTCTTATTGTTCCAAATATAGAGACAGGAAATGCACTCGTAAAATCTCTTGTACATTTTGCGAACGCTACTGCTGGAGGATTTGTAATTGGCGGTAAAAGTCCTGTTGTTATAACAAGTAGATCAGATGATGAAAAATCTAGAATGGCATCTATTGTAAATGCTGTAATTTGTAACTATTAATTATTTAAAAGCTTGATTTAAGTCCTCTATAAGATCATCACTGTCTTCTATGCCAACAGATAATCTGATAAGCTTTTTGGGCACTTGATTAAAGGATTTATCGTCTAAATATGCATGTGTCATTAAAGCAGGGGACTCAATTAAAGACTCAACTCCCCCCAAACTCTCAGCTATAGTAAAAATTCTTAATTTACGCATAAACTTGGATATTTCTGACATATTCCCATCATAGATAAAAGTGATCATTCCACCAAACCCGTTCATTTGTTTAAGTGCAATATCTTTCTGTTTATGATTTGGTAATCCAGGGTACGTTACGTTCAATGCTTTTTTATGTGATCTTAAAAAGCGAGCAACTTTAATTCCATTTTCATTATGTTTTTTCATTCTAATAGCTAGTGTTTTAATCCCTCTCAAGGTAAGAAAACAATCAAAAGGACTTGGAACGGCGCCCGTAGAATTTTGTATTAGGGCTAATTTTTTCTCAAGTTTTTTATTCTTTCCAATTACCAAGGCTCCACCAATAACATCAGAGTGACCGTTGATATATTTTGTTGTCGAGTGATTAACAATATCAATTCCATGCTCAAGTGGTCTTTGATTGTAAGGTGTGGCAAATGTATTATCGCATACAGTTATAAGCTTATTTTTTCTTGCAATACGGGCTATTCTTTTTAAGTCCGTAATTTTAAGCAGTGGATTTGTTGGAGTTTCAATCCAAATCATTTTTGTATTCTTTTTAATTTCTTTTGAAAAATTTGTATTTAAATCAACGAATGTGAATTCAATATTTGATGACTTGCTCTTAATTTCATTAAATAACCTAAAAGTACCGCCATATAGGTCATCAAAAGCAATTACATGATCTCCAGGCTTTAATAGATCTAGAACTGCGGTTTGAGCTGCAACTCCTGAAGCAAATGCAAATGCTTTATATCCGCTTTCCAACTCTGCAATTGAATTTTCTAAAACTTCCCTTGTAGGATTTTGACTTCTTGAATATTCATATCCTTTATGCTCCCCAGGTCTATCATGTGCATAAGTAGATGTTGCATAAATTGGAGTCATTACAGCTCCGGTTAATGGATCTGTTTTGACCCCAGCATGCACTGATAAAGTATCAAGCTGATTTATTTTCTTTATATAAGATTTTTTTCTTTTAACCATTCTTCATTATACGCTGTATTTAAATATTTTTCACCATTATCACAAACAAATGTAACTACATTTTTTTCTTTATCTTGGTCCTTGCAATATTTAATTGCCGCTGAAATAAGAGTTCCACTTGATGATCCTCCCAAAATTCCCTCCTTCAAAGCCAATTCTCTAATCATGCTAAATGCTTCTTCGTTCGTAACTTCATAAGCTTTTTTTATATACTTTAATTCTAAAGTCTCTGGAATGAAATCTTCACCTATACCCTCAACAAGCCATGAATAGTCTGCTTTTTTTAATGGTTTGTTTTCAACGGCATCTTTAACTATTGAACCCTTTGGATCTGCAAGAACCATTTCGGTTTTTGGACTATGCTCTGAAAAAAATTTACCTAAGCCTGAAATTGTCCCTCCTGTACCAACCCCACAAACAACAGCATCAACATCATTACTCATTTGATCCAGAATTTCTGGACCAGTTGAATGTTCATGAGCCTGGGGATTTGAAATATTTGTAAACTGGTTGGCCATAAATGAATTAGGAGTATTATTTGCAACTTCTTTAGCCACATTTACATAATGCTCAGGACTATCAGGTCCCACATCACTTCTTGCCAAAATAACTTCTGCACCGAGAGATTTAAGATGAAGTATTTTGTTATGGTTCATCTTATCAAGAATTACAACTTTTGACTTATATCCTTTTAAAAGTGCAATCAATGCTAGGCCAAGGCCGGTGTTACCAGCTGTAGCTTCAACAACTGTTGATCCTTTCTTTAACTTTCCTTGAGCTTCAGCATCCTCAATGATTCTTAGAGCCACTCTATCCTTTATAGATGAGCCTGGATTAAGGCTTTCCATTTTAAGAAAAAGATTACATTTTCCGGTGTCTAAATTTTTAGCTTGAACAATCGGAGTATTACCAATTAAATCAACCAATGACTT
>CACKBQ010000010.1 GCA_902598405.1 uncultured Pelagibacteraceae bacterium
ACTTATAAATTAGTTAGTTCTTACTGTTACAGAACGTCTATTTTGAGCCCATGCTTTATTATTAGATGCACTGTTAACTGGTCTTTCTTTACCAAAACTAATTGTAGTAATTCGACTAGCGCTTATGCCTTGTGTCATTAAATAATCTTTTGCTGCATTTGCTCTTCTATCACCAAGGGCTAAGTTATACTCTCTTGTACCCCTTTCATCAGCATGGCCTTCAATTGCAATAGTAACTGATCCATTTGCCTTCAGCCACTTTGCTTGTTTAGCTAAAGTTGCTTGGGCTGCGCTTGTTAGTGAATAACTATCATATGCAAAGAAAACTCTATCCGGCACATCAACAGCAAGCATTTCTACTGTATCAGTACCAACATAAACTCCGTCTACGACTTCAACTTTAGAAGCCGAACTTGATGATGATGTAGATGCAGTATCTTGTGGTGTTGTTGTACATGCAGCTAATATGAGTGCTGCAAAAGATAGAACTAAAAACCTGTTTAAATTTTTAAATGTTAATAACATTATAAACTCCCGTAATATTTGATCGCCCAAGTCCTAGTACTTTATTAATTTAAGTTACGCAAGTCTATAATAAAATAGCTGCGAATTGCTTAAAATGCTCATTTTTTGGTCCAAAAATTGCTTATTGTATCAATTTCGACCATGAAGGATCTGATGCATCAACTGGAGTTTCAAGCTTTCTCTCATTAAATCCTGTTAAATCGATTGACCAGATTGCTGAGGAATGGCCCTGACCTTCATCATCTGACTTAGTTTCTCTGTAAAATATTAACACTCTTCCATTAGACGACCAAGATGGAGCCTCTTGATACCAATTCTCTGTTAAAAGTCTCTCCCCAGTTCCATCTGTTCTCATAACTCCAATAAAATATTGTCCCTGAAAATTTTTTGTAAAAGCAATGAGATCACCTCTTGGTGACCAAACAGGTGTTGCATAATTACCAGTTCCTTTTGAGATTCTTTTTTGGTTTCTGCCATTACTATCCATTACATAAATTTGTTGCGATCCGCCTCTATCAGAGTTGAATGTAATTCTCTTTCCGTCTGGAGAATAACTTGGCGATGTATCAATTGCAGGACTGTCTGTTAACCTTTCAACTACTCTTGATACTAGATCCATTACATATATGTCAGAGTTACCTTCTCTAGCTAAACTCATAATAATTTTATTTCCATCTGGAGAAAAACGAGGCGCAAATGTCATGCCTGGAAAGTCTCCAACCACTTCTTGGATACCCGTTTGAATGTTTAACAAATAAACTCGCGGTAGATTTTTAAAATATGATAAATAAGTAATTTCTTGTCTTACTGGATTAAATCTTGGAGTCAAAACAAGCTCTTTGCCTGTAGTTAAAAATTTATGATTTGCCCCGTCCTGATCCATTATCGCAAGTTTCTTAATACGTTTATTTTTGGGTCCTTCTTCAGCAACATAAACTATTCTAGTATCAAAATAACCCTGCTCGCCAGTAAGGCGCTCGTATACCTTATCTGCAATCATGTGGCTAATTCTTCTCCAATTTTCTATTGTCGTAATTAGGACAAGTCCCTCTATTTCCTTTTCTGCTAGCGTGTCCCAAAGTCTAAACTCTACTCTAAGTCTTTCATTTTCAATCGATAGCTCCCCTGTTAATAGTCCCTGAGCCTTTATCAATCTCCAATCTGCGAAACGTGGATTTAAATGCATTGCTCTATTTTTTTGAATAAATGCATTTTCATCTACAGATAAAAATAATCCACTTCTCTCTAAGTCATCAGCTATAACTTTACGTATGTTTGATGGTATATTTTGATCATCCAAAATACTTTCAGTGTCATAAAAAAATTCAGTAATGGCAATTGGCAGAGGCTCTCTATTACCTTCAGTGATATCAATCTCAATAATAGCAAATGAAGTAGATGAAATATTAAGGGCTATAAAGACGTATAAAAGTAATTTTTTCATAATTAATTATCCCCTTAGTATCTCCCTAGGATCAAAATTCAACTGTAAATTTTTCCAATTTTCATATCTTTCAACATCTGGGACTTTTATTGGATCACAACGTCTTACTGCTCTAAGGGCACTTTCAGCAAGAGTTCTAAAATATTTTTCGCTAGGCTTATTCATCCTTTCGTGTTGAACAACCTCCGGTGGTTTAAGCAAAGAACCATCTGTATTCAAGTAAATCTTAATTTTAACAATCATTGTATCATCATATGGAATGCCAAGAGGTATGCTCCAGCATTGCATAAATTGAGCTCTGATAGCATCCTCCTCAGATAAAGTAAGTCGTTTGTCGAGACTAGGTGTTGAGTCTAATGCTTCATAATCTTTTTCTATAATTTCTTCAGGATTATCCATTTTTGTATCTTTTTGTTTATCGATTAACTCAGCTAATTTAAGAGGATCAAATTTATCTTTTTTCTTAACTTCAGGTTTTCGTACAGGCATGTTTTGTATCATTTTTTCTTCTAATTTTGTCTTTTCAATTTTTTCTTCATCGCTCGGGTCTTTTACTTTTTCGTTGGATTTTTCATCTTTGGGTTTACTAATTGGCTGGTTTAATTTTGTTTCTTCCTTCTTTTTTTCAACTGGTTCTTTTTGTTCTTCGATTTTTTTACTAATTTGTGGGACATTTGTTTTTTCTGCGATTTCTATTAATTCAACTTGTATGACCGGTGGCATTTCTAAATCATTATTATTAAATAATGGCAAAGATAAGACCGTGAATAAAAGTATAAAAACGTGTAGAAAAATTGATCCTAAAACAGAAACTCTCATATATAAATAGCTTTAATTATTTACTTAATGGCTTAGTAATCAAAGCAACCTTTGTAAAACCAGAACCAGATAGCTCTCCTAAAACCATCATTATCTTTCCATAATCAATTGCTTCATCTCCTCTAACATAAATTTTTGTATCAAGCCTATTTTCTGTTATTGCTTTCATTTTTGGAACTAGTTCAGAAATGCCTATCTCAGTCTCTTGAATAAATATATTCCCACTTGCATCAATTGTTACCTCAAGTGGTTCATTGTCAGATTGTAAAGTATCAGCATTTGTTTCAGGTAAATCAACCTGAACTCCAACTGTTAACAAAGGAGCGGTTACCATAAAAATGATTAATAAAACCAACATTACATCAACAAAAGGTGTTACGTTAATTTCACTGAATGGTTTTGATCGAGAGTTACGTGTCACAATTTAAAATTTCTATTTCGTACTCAACCCTCTTGAGAAAATAACATTAAAATGTTCTTTAAATCGATACATTCGTGCATTTTCATCATTCACCTGACTAGTAAATATGTTGTAAGCAATAACAGCAGGTATTGCCGCTAATAAACCAAGAGCAGTTGCAAATAATGCTTCAGCTATTCCAGGAGCAACTACTGCAAGTGAGGTATTTCTTGAAATGGCAATAGATTGAAAAGAATTCATTATTCCCCAAACCGTTCCAAATAATCCAATAAATGGAGTCGTAGCACCTATTGTTGCCAAATAACTAAAGTATTCAGATAGCTTCTCATTTTGAAAATCTATTGCTGCCTCCATAACACGATTTAATCTATCAACTAAACTATCAATTTTTTTTGTCGTTTCCTGATTAGACTTTTCAATCTCATCAACAGCTTCATTGAAAACATACTTAATTGGACTTTCTGGTAATTCTCTTGTGCTACTCGTGATTTCTTTTATTGATCTTCCCGACCAAAATTCCTCCTCGAACTGCTTACTGATTTCTTTTAAAGAACGAAATAAACGAATTTTATGAATTATAATAGTCCATGAGAAAATAGAAGAAGCAAATAGAATTAGAATCACCAACTTTACGACAATATCCGCTCTAAAAAAAAGTGAAATTAATGTGAACTCATCGTTTACTTGACTAACACTTACTAAATCTTCGTTTTCCATAATTTTTCAATTAATATTAAATATTGTCTTAATTAGGGCAAATCCTAAAGTCCTTTTTTACTATTAATTAATATTCGATAAAGTTCTATAAAGTCATCAAGTTTCAAAACGCAAAGCGAGTCCCCTGTCGCTTCTCGATTTCTTCTCGTTATGACAACCGGTATTGAATCTGATTTAGATGTTTCAATATTTTCGCAAACTTGTCTAATTGACTCATGAATTTTGAACTTTTCAGTCCTTTTAGCTTCGACGTATATATGAGGAGTATTTTTTAAATCACTACCTCCGGAAGATTTGATAGCGCCACCACCTGACAAAGGCATACGTTGAACTTTATCTTCTCCATTAAAAATCTTTTCATTAAAGTACTTCGCAAGCTCTCTCTCGTATCCATCACCTTTTCTTTTTGGAGAACTACCTGGCATAAAGCGAATCAGAATTACTTATTAATTTAAGATTAATTCATATAATTTTTTTTTGAAAGTGAATAAATTAAGCAAACTTTGCTAATTCTTCGTCTGATGCCTCAAAATTTGAAAAGACTTGTTGAACATCCTCGTCATTATCAAGTTCATTGAGCAAGTTAATTAGGGATTTTAGTTTATCACCCTCAATAGCTACATACGTAACAGGTTTCCATTGGAAACCTGATGATACAGGCTCACCAAATTTTTTATCTAAATAATTATATAAATTTGATAGTGTTTCTGGCGTAGACACTGCTTCATAAGTATCTTCTTCGATAAAACAATCTTCGGCTCCACCCTCAATTGAAAAATTGAAAAAATCTTCTTCGCTTGTCACGTCTTTGGTATAACGCACAAAACCATAATGATTAAACGCATGGGAGACTGAACCTGTTTCACCCATTGAACCTCCAAATTTTTGAAATGCAGATCTTACATTTGAGGCTGTTCTATTTCGATTATCCGTAAGTGCCTCGACAATTATCGACGTTCCGTTTGGGCCAAATCCTTCGTACCTCATTTGATCATAGTTAACAGTATCTTTATCCAATGATTTTTTTATCGCTCTATCGATATTTTCTTTTGGGAAACTTGAGGCTTTTGCTAATTGTATAGCTGATCTTAATCTCGCATTTTGATCAGGATCAGGTGCACCCAGCTTAGCTGCTACCGTAATTTCCTTTGAAAGTTTAGAAAATAAACTGGCTCTCTTTTTATCTTGTGCACCTTTGCGGTACATTATGTTTTTAAATTTAGAGTGGCCTGCCATTTAATTACCGATTTTTCCTCCAATACGGATTGGACTAATGCTTTTTGCTAAATAGTTTTCAGAATTTGATTCTATGATAACCCCGCATAAAGTTCCTTCGCCATCAGCAGGAGGTACCCTTTTTCGCTCAGTGTCTTGTGTAGCAAATTTTCTTACGAAATCCTCTTTTTTTGTGCCAATAACTGAGTCATAGTCGCCACACATTCCAGCGTCAGTTTGAAAAGCTGTTCCATGTTCCATAATTGTTGCATCTGCTGTTGGAACGTGAGTATGAGTTCCAACAACTGCTGTTACTCTTCCATCAAGATGATGTCCCATTGCCATTTTTTCACTTGTAGCTTCAGCGTGAAAATCAACAAATATAAATGATAGATCTTCAGTTTTTAAATTTTTAAGAACTTCTTCAATTTTAAAAAATGCATTATCACAAGATCTCATGAATAGATTGCCCATTAAATTTATTACCGCAATTTTTTTTCCATTTTCATGCATATAAGTATTTACACCTAAACCTGGGGAGCCTTCAGCAAAGTTATAAGGCTTTAATAGTTTATCATCTTTATCGATATAACTATTTATCTCTTTTTGATCCCACAAATGATTTCCAGTTGTGATTACATTAACTCCATAAGAATATAATTCGTTGCATATTGGCTCTGTAATACCAAAGCCACCAGCAGAATTTTCCCCATTAGCAATAACAAAATCTATATTATTATTTTTAATAGCATCTGGTAGATGATCTCTCAAAGCGTGTCTTCCAGATCGACCCATAACATCGCCTAAAAATAGAATTCTCATTGAACCTTATATAAATGTTTTTCAGTTAAAATCCAATCAAGTCTTTCATCATGATCTTCGACAGGAATTTCTTCTACTTCTTGAAATGAAAATGCTATTCCTATTTTTTTTACATCACCAATATCATTCTTTGATAAATACTTATCATAATATCCACCCCCATACCCCAACCTAAAGCCACTTTTTGAATAACCTAATAATGGTATTAAAATAATTTTTGGAAAGATAACTTTATCTTTATTCTTGGGTTCTAAAATAGAAAATTTATTTTCTATTAGTTCAGTGTTTTTATGATACATGAAGAAATTAATTTCTTTAGTCTGAAAATCTATGGCTGGTAAAGCTAAATTAAGTTCTCTTTCAAGTAAATATTGGTTTAATTTTTTTGTATCTAATTCATCTCTGAAACTTATATAAGTTCCAATATGTTCATTTTCTATTTCTTCTATGAGGGGCTTAATGTTATTAAGTATATTACTCTGAAAATCTATTGATGGACCAAGTTCTGAGCGTCGATTGATTAAAAACTTTCTTAATGCTTCTTTTTCTCTCAGTTGCACACTTTTCGCCATGTATAAAATGAAATCTAATTTTTAAAATTAGTTTACAAGAGACAAGCGTGATAATAAATCTGTTAATCTATCGTTGCTAATGTCTATATATTCCTGACTCTCTTTTTTCTGGTCAGTCAATTCTTTATCTTTTGAACCAATGTTTGCTTCAAGGGTATTTATTTTTTCAATATTTGATTCTAGTTTTTTATTCAGCTCATGTATTTCATCTGCTATTAACAGTGAAGCCATTACCATTAATCTAGTTTCTCCAATTTTTCCAAATCTCTTAGTTAATTCTCTCACTTTATAGTCAATTTTTGAGCTTAAATGTTTCAGATGGTTTTCTTCACCCGGATCGCAGACAATTGCGTAATCTTGATCATTAATGTTTACAATTATTTCAGGCATTGCTTAAGAATCTAATATATCTTTTATGGTATAAATGTTTTCATCGAGTTGAGAAGAAATATTGCCTGCAATATTTTTAAGTTCCATAAAATCTGACTTAAGAATCTTAATTTCATTCTCTAGATGAGAGTTATTTTCTTGTAATTTGTGATTTTGCGCTTCCAATTCTGAAGCTCTTTGAGCCTTTTTTGTTAATTTGTCGATTTCCTCACTAAGTTTATCAATTGCACCATTAAATTTAACTTTTGAATCTTGATAACTCGACATTAAAACCCCTTGAAACTTTAATCGAGTTTAACTGTCTTTTTTGTTCTCAGTCAACTTATAATATTGCAAATAGACAGATTATTTTTTTGTTAATAATTTGCTAAAATTTAAGACTCTTTATAGATAATTGCTTATATTAAGCTCAAAATCCAATTTATTGATAATATGCCTAACAAAAAAGATCAGTCTGCAGTTACTCATGATGATTTAGCCAACGCAATAAGGTTTCTTTCAATCGATGCGGTTGAAAAAGCAAAAAGTGGTCACCCAGGTTTGCCAATGGGTATGGCAGATGTAGCAACTGTTCTTTTTACGAAGTTTTTAAAATACAATCCGAATGTTCCAAGGTGGCATGATAGAGATAGGTTCGTACTATCTGCTGGTCATGGATCAATGCTTTTATACTCACTACTCTATCTAACAGGTCATAAAGATATGACTATTCAAGAGATCAAGAAATTTAGACAGCTTGGTAGTAAATGTGCAGGTCATCCAGAGTATGGACACGCTAAAGGAATAGAAACGACGACTGGCCCACTTGGACAAGGTATCGGCAATGCGGTTGGAATGGCGTTAGCAGAAGAAATACTTAGAAGTCAATTTGGCGAAAAAATTGTAAATCATTTCACTTACGTTATTGCAAGTGATGGAGATTTAATGGAGGGGATTTCTCATGAAGTCGCATCTTTTGCAGGACATCTAAAACTAAATAAATTAATTGTTTTTTTTGACGATAATGGAATTTCAATAGATGGGCCTGTTAAACTGGCAAACTCAGAAAATACGGCTGAAAGATTTAAAGCCTATGGATGGAATACAATTAAAATAAATGGTCACAAACCTAAAGAAATAATACAGTCAATTAAGAAAGCTCAAAAATCTAAGAAACCTACATTAATTTCTTGTAAAACTAAAATTGGTTTTGGATCTCCAAACAAACAAGGAAAATCATCAGTTCATGGTTCACCACTTGGTGAGGATGAAGTAAAACTTACTAGAACTAAACTGAATTGGCCACACAAACCATTTACAGTTCCGAAAAATATACTTGAGGAGTGGAAAAATCTTAGTAAAAAATCAATAGATGCATACAAGTCTTGGAAATTGAATTATGAGAAACTTCCAAAAAGCAAAAAGACTTACTACATAAGAAGAATCGAAGGAAAGCTTCCTTTAAAATTAATTCAAAACTTTAATCAGTTTAAGAAGAAATATATTAAGAAACCACTCGATGTTGCCACACGGCAAGCATCAGAAATGGTAATAAATACAATTTCATCATCACTGCCTGAATTGGTTGGAGGCTCAGCAGACTTGACAGGCTCTAACAATACCAAAGGTAGCAATATGGAAGTTATTAATTCTACAAATTACAATGGCAATTATATTTACTATGGAATACGAGAGCACGGTATGGCTTCCATCATGAATGGGTTGTCACTCCATAAAGGAATTATTCCATTTGGCGGAACCTTTTTAATTTTTTTAGATTATTGTAAACCATCTCTTCGTCTTGCAGCTTTAATGAAACAAAGAGCTATATATATATTAACACATGACTCAATCGGTCTTGGTGAAGATGGCCCAACGCATCAACCAATTGAACAGCTTGCATCATTAAGAGCAACGCCAAATGTAAAAGTCTTTAGACCTGCTGATTTAATTGAAACTGCGGAAGCATGGGAATTAGCGCTTTCAAATTCAAAGGGACCAAGTGTAATTGCGCTTACTAGGCAAAAACTTCCGATGATAAGAAAAAAGTATTATGCAAAAAATATTAGTGCTCAAGGAGCTTACGAATTAAAAAGTAATTCAAAAAAACCTAATATTTCTATTTTCGCGTCTGGCTCTGAAGTCGAAATTGCACTGCAATTAATGACTATGCTTGAAAAAAAGAAAAAGTTAGTGAGAGTCGTTTCAGTACCGTGCATGGAACAGTTTAAAACCCAAAGTAAAACGTATCAAAAAATAATTAGAGGAAACTCTGAAATTAATGTCTCGATTGAGGCGGGAACTAATTTTGGGTGGAGCCAAGTATGCCCTGAAAATACAATAAACATCGGTATGAAAGATTTTGGAGCAAGTGCTCCTTATCAAAAGCTCTACGATTTTTATGGGATCACAGCAAAAAAAATATTCAAATTAATAAGTAAGAAAATATAGGAGAAACTAAATATGGCTGTAAATGTTGCAATAAGTGGATTTGGAAGAATTGGAAGGTTGGTTTTAAGATCAATCATTGAGAGTAAAAGAAAAGATATTAATGTCGTGGCTATAAACGATTTAGCCCCAATAGAAACAAACGCATTTTTACTTGCAAATGATACTGTTCACGGCCCTCTTAATGAAAAAGTATCATTCAAACGCAATAAAATGATTGTTGGCAGAAAAAATATTACAGTATTGAATCAGAGAGATCCTCAAAAACTTCCTTGGAAAAGAATGAAAATTGATGTCGCTCTTGAATGCACTGGATTATTTACTTCAAAAGATAAGGCGGCAATGCATATTAAGGCCGGCGCAAAAAAGGTTTTAGTCTCAGCGCCATGTACAAATGCTGATAAAACCATTGTATATGGAGTGAATGAAGATGAGATAACAAAAGAAGACCTAGTTGTATCTAATGCGTCTTGTACGACAAATTGTTTAGCTCCTGTTGCAAAAGTTTTACACGATAAATTCAAAATTGTGCATGGATATATGACAACTATACATGCCTTTACTGGTGACCAAAGTGTTCTGGATACATTTCACTCAGACTTAAGAAGAGCTCGAGCTGCGTCATTGTCAATGATACCTACATCTACAGGAGCTGCAAAAGCAGTAGGACTCGTTATGCCTGAGCTTTCAGGTAAGTTAGATGGAACTGCAATTAGAGTACCAACACCTAATGTTTCATTAATCGACTTTAAATTTGTTTCTAAAAAAAGAATGACAGTCGATAGTATTAATAAGGCTATGTCGGCTGCAGCAAAATCAAATAAGCTAAATGGAGTCCTAGATGTAAATTCTAAACCATTGGTTTCATCTGATTTTAATCATAATCCTGCCTCGTCAAATTTTGATTTAACTCAAACACAAGTAATTGATGGAAAGTTTGGGAGAGTTTTAAGTTGGTATGATAATGAATGGGGCTTTTCAAATCGAATGTGTGATACTGCAGTTGCGATGAAAAGATCTAGATAGAATGTTAAATGTTAAAGCTCTAAAAACATTTGATCAGAAAAATAAAACCGTACTTATTCGCTTTGACCTAAACATTCCGCTCAATAAAGAAGCCTCTACAATAAGCGATCGGATTACGAGAATTAAAAATCCAATACAAAACCTTCTTAATAAGAATAATAAAGTTGTAATTCTGTCTCATCTAGGAAGACCAAAAGGAAAAAGAAATGATGAGCTTTCACTTAATCAAATAATCAGCTCATTAGAAAACGTATTACAAAAAAAAATAATATTTCTTTCAAATTGTATAGGCGATGAGATTGAAAAAAAAATAAACTCTTTAAGCCAGGATTCAATTATTCTTCTTGAAAATTGCCGTTTTCATGAGGGCGAAGAGCAAAATGATAAATTTTTTGCATCCGAGCTATCAAAATTAGCAGACGTTTATATTAATGATGCTTTTGCATGCTCTCATAGAGCTCACGCCTCAATTGAAGCAATCACAAACTTCATACCATCTTATTGTGGAGAATTATTACATGAAGAAATATTAAACTTAAATGATGTAATTAATAACCCTAAAACTCCTGCATTAACTATCATTGGTGGCTCAAAAATCTCTACAAAAATTACAGTTATAAAAAATCTCCTGCAAAAAATGGACTCAATTGTCATTGCTGGCGGGATGGCTAATAATTTTCTTAAATATTTAGGAAATGATGTAAAAAATTCATTGATTGAAAATGATGTAGATCACCTCGTAAAAGAAATTATTAATTTCGCAAATGAGCAAAAATGTAAACTAATCTTACCTTTAGATGTCGTTACAGCTGAGAAAGTATCTGAAACTACAGAAATAAACAAATGTGCAGTTGATGCTGTAAAAGATAATCAAATGATTTTAGATATTGGGAAACAAACTATCGAGTTGATTAAGAATGAAATTTCAAATTGTAAAACAGTATTTTGGAATGGACCAGTGGGTGTCTTTGAAACTAAACCATTTCATAAAGGCACATTCGAGATCGCTAAATTCATTGCTGAAATTACTGATAAAAATAGTCTTCGATCTTTTGCTGGAGGCGGTGATACAATTTCCGCGCTGGATATGGCGGCTGTTAAAGATAAATTTTCTTATGTTTCTACTGGCGGAGGAGCTCTACTTGAGCTAATAGAAGGTAAGAAATTGCCGGGTTTAGTTGCCTTAGGAGCTTTATAAAAAGGAGAAGAAAATGATACCAAAGACTTTAGAAGAGATAGCAAATTACATTGTGAGTGATGGCAAAGGAATTCTGGCAGCAGATGAAAGTTCAGGAACCATAGAGAAACGATTCAAATCAATTAATGTTGAGTCTACGGAAGATAATAGAAGAAAGTATAGAGAGATGTTATTTAGATCTCCGGTCATGGCAGAGGCAATTGGCGGGGTGATACTTTTTGACGAAACTCTTAGACAAAAGTCCAGTGATGGAGACTATTTAAGAAATGTTATACTTGATCACGGCTCACTGCCGGGAATTAAAGTTGATCAAGGAGTAAAAGAACTTGAAGGTGGTAGTGATGAAAAAATTACTACAGGATTAGACGGACTTCATGAACGCTGTCAAGAGTACGAGAAGCTTGGAGCGAAATTTACAAAATGGAGAGCTGTTATAAATGTAAATGATGAAATACCATCAAACAATTGTATAAGCGAAAATATGAATGCATTAGCTGAGTATGCACTTATTGCTCAACAAAACAATATGGTACCGATTGTTGAGCCTGAGGTTATTATGGATGGGTCCCACTCTGTGGAAAGGTGTCATGAGGTTACTAATCAAACACTATTAGTATTGTTTGAAATGCTTGATAAAAAAAATGTCAATATTAAAGGAACTCTTCTTAAACCAAATATGGTTGTATCAGGAACAGAAAATAACTACCAAGCCCCCATTGAAGAAGTTGCAGAAAAAACACTTCAATGTCTCAAATCATCTGTTCCAGATGAATTACCTGGAATTGTTTTCTTATCTGGTGGTCAGTCAGACCTAGATGCAACAGCTCATCTCGATGCAATGAATAAAATAGGTGGCTTCAAATGGAAGCTAAGTTTTTCTTATGGAAGGGCTTTACAACAAGCGGCTCTCAAAACTTGGGCTGGCAAAGATGACAATCTTGAAGCGGCTCAAAAAGCTTTTAGCCATAGAGCTGTAATGAATATGAAGGCTGCACAAGGTCAGTGGGATAAATCTCTCGAAGGTTAAGAAAAAATGAAAATTAATGGAAACGCTGTAAAACCAGGAATGATAGTTGAACACAAGGGAGAATTATGGGTTGTGAATAAATCTCAGTCTGTAAAACCTGGTAAAGGTGGCGCATTTAATCAAGTTGAAATGAAAAATATTAAAACTAGTACGAAATTAAATGAACGTTTCAGAGCATCAGAAGAAGTAGAGAGGGTTAGAGTGGATGAAGAAAAATATCAGTATCTGTACAAGCAAGATAAAAAACTTTTCTTTATGAACAGTACTTCATATGAACAAATTGAAATTGATGAGGAAATAGTTGGAGAAAAGCTAGTTTTAATGAGTGAAAATGATGAAGTCATCTTAGAAATGTATAATGAAAAGCCAATAGGAATTCAACTTCCTAAAACCCTATCTTTTATTGTCAATGAAACAGAGGCTGTTGTTAAAGGACAAACAGCTGCTTCATCAAACAAGCCTGCCATTCTTGAAAATGGTATTAGAGTAATGGTTCCACCTTTTATAGAACAGGGTGAAAAGATAGAAATTAATACTGAGGACCTATCATATTCAAAAAGAGTTGACTAATGAGCTACTCAGACCCTTATATTAATGCGATTTTTTTAGCCTGTAGAAGAACGAGTAAAAGCCTTATTCGGGATTTTGGAGAAGTTGAAAAACTTCAAGTATCTCTAAAAGGTGTCTCTGATTTTGTATCATTAGCAGACACAAAAGCTGAAAAAATGTTGATTAAAGAACTAACTTATTCATACCCTAAAATAAATATAATTGCCGAAGAAACAGGTGTTATAAAAAATTCTGATGAAAATATTAGATGGATTATTGATCCCCTTGATGGCACAAGCAACTTTGTTTTTAGCATTCCACACTTTGCTATATCAATTGCGCTTGAAAAGAATGACGAGGTAATAGTTGGAGGTGTATATCAACCGCTTGCTGATGAATTCTTTTGGGCAGTTAAAGGAAGGGGCGCCTACTGTAATAATCTAAGACTCAGAGTGTCCTCAAAAGAAAACCTTGAAGACTGTATGATTGGTACAGGCATTCCTCATAAAGGTATGAAAGGTCATGAAGAATATGTTCCTGGGTTAAAGCAAGTTATGGAAAAAGTATGCGGCATTCGAAGATTTGGCGCAGCATCACTCGACTTAGCTTATGTGGCTGCAGGAAAATTTGATGGATATTGGGAAAAAAATTTAAAATTGGTTGATATTGCAGCTGGCTCATTAATTGTAAAAGAGGCCGGAGGAAAAGTAACTGATTTTGATGGAAAAGAGGACTATCTCAAAAGTGGAAGAATATTAGCATCTAATTTTAGAATACATGAAAAGCTTAAAAAAATAATTGAATTATAATTTAAGTCCAAATCTACTTAAAAATTTTTTTTCAAATGACCAAAAATATTGAAATTGTCCAAATGGCAGTGCAACAAGTAGCAGTAATATTTGATAAATTATAAAAAGCAATATTATTCTAAGCGGCCAAAAAATTATTGGATTTAAATTCTCTTCCTGAAGACCAATAAATTGAAATAATTCGACAGTGATATAAAGCGACAATGACCCTGTAATAGCAAAAATAATCATGATTACGATAAATTGAGAGAAACTATGAATATTAAGCCGTCTCATCATTATTGAAATTATATTCATAAAATTTAACAATTAACTGTTGATCAATAATATTATATAGGATATCTACTCACAAAAAATAGATCATATATGAAAAAAGATAAACATCCTGATTACCATAAAATTACAGTCGTGATGACAGACGGCACAAAATTTGAGACTATGTCTACATGGGGAAAAGAAGGTGACACAATGTCTCTAGATATTGATCCCCTTTCTCACCCAGCTTGGACTGGTGGGCAACAAAAAATTCAGGATAAAGGCCAAGTTAGTCGTTTCAAAAAAAGGTTCAGTAACCTCAAGACATAATTCAAATTTCTAGTATTGAAAATTTATCATTAGTCACAACATATAATGTGCTGATGGCATTCTGCGTCAGCAAACAAAGCTTAGCTCTTAAAGAGTAAGCAAATTTTTAATCGCTTAAGGAGGATTAAATTATGACTACATATGACTTATCACCATTACTACGCTCTAGTGTTGGTTTTGATGCATTTGATAATATTTTTGACTCGGTTTTTAATTTAAATGAGTCAAGTGGAGCTTATCCACCATATAATATTGTTAAATCAGGCAATAATTACACTATAACAGTAGCTGTTGCTGGTTTTTCAAAATCAGATTTAGATATATCTGTACAGGAAAATGAGTTGGTTATTAATGGATCAACTAATGACTCTAATAAGGAAATCGAATTTTTGCATAGAGGTATAGCAGGTAGAAATTTTGAGAGAAAATTCAGATTAGCTGATACCATAAAAGTTACAGATGCAAATTATGAAAATGGGTTACTTCACATTTTTCTTGAAAGAGAAATACCAGAACATCAAAAACCCAGAAAAATTGAAATTAATTCAAAAATTAACTAAAAAGAATTAGGGGCCACTTTAAATGGTGGCTCCTAAGATTAAAATGAAAGCAATATTACACAAAGAATTTGGTGGACCAGAGGTTCTAGGAGTAACTAATGATGTTGAGATACCTCAAATAGAAAAACATGAAGTTTTGATTAAAGTTCACGCGGCAGGTATAAATCGACCAGACATTCTTCAACGATCTGGTGGTTACCCGCCACCGCCCGGTGCATCAGAAATTTTGGGTTTAGAAGTTTCAGGGGAAATTGTTGATGTTGGTGAAGATGTAAATAAAAATTTGCTCAACACAAAAGTCTGTGCACTTGTCCCTGGAGGAGGTTACGCAGAATTTGTAAAATGTCATACATCAACAATACTTCCTATACCTAAAGGCATTTCAATTATTGACGCTTGTACAATTCCCGAAACATTTTTTACAGTTTGGACAAATCTATTTGATCAAGCAAAGCTAAAACAAGGTGAGACATTATTAATTCATGGTGGTGCTAGTGGTATAGGTTTGACTGCTATTTCTATTGCATTAGCCATGCAAATTAAATGCATAGCAACCGTAGGATCAGACGAAAAATATAAATATTTGAAGGATTTGGGTTTAGAAAGAGTAATTAATTACAATCTTGAGGATTTTGAAAGCATAATTAAAAATGAATATAAAGGAGTTGATGTAATACTAGACATGGTAGGTGGAGATTATTTTCAAAAAAATATTAATATTCTAAATAGACTTGGAAGGCTTCTAAATATCGCATACCTAAAGGGATCTAAGGTAGAAGTAAACTTACTGCCAATTATGTTGAAGCGATTAACAGTTTCTGGCTCAACATTAAGAATAAGAAGTAATGATGAAAAGAAACTAATTGCCGATAATCTTAAGAAACATATTTGGCCATTAATTGAAAATGGCAATATTAAATTGCATATTGACCAAAAATTTGATTATGAGAATGTTCAAAAAGCACATCAATACATGGAAAATAATAAGAATATTGGCAAATTGCTGCTTAAATTTTAGGATATCCTTTGAAAAACTCTAAAATTAACTTATAAGAGGCACTCTATAATTATTATGAAAACAGCAAAATTACCATTAATGCCAAAAGCCACTGCAATATGGCTTGTTGATAATACCTCTTTGTCATTCAGGCAGATAGGTGATTTCTGTGGGATGCATGAATTAGAAATTAAAGGTATTGCAGATGGTGAAGTCGGTGTGGGAATTAAGGGATTAAATCCTATAACCAGTGGCCAATTAACAAAAGATGAGATCGATAGATGTGCGGATAATGAAGACGAATCACTAAAGATTATTGAAAATGAAATCTCTGAAAAGACTGAGCAATCAAAAAAGAAAAAAAAATATACCCCTCTTTCAAAAAGACAGGATAGGCCAGACGCAGTTTATTGGTTGATAAGAAATCACCCAGAACTGAAGGACTCACAGGTTGCAAGACTAGTTGGCAGCACAAAAAATACAATTGATGCCATTAGAAAAAGAACTCATTGGAACATGGCAAATATTCGTCCACAAGATCCAATTGGACTTGGAATATGTAGGCAAGTTGAATTAGATGAAGCTTTGGCTAAAGCTGAAAGATCAATGAAAAGAGCTCAAAAGAAAAAAGAAAAAGAAGAGAGATTGAGACTGCAAGAAGCAGATGAAAAAGTTTCAGACATAAATGGGTCAGAAACTTCTGCTGTCGATGGATAATAAATATTAAAATGAAAAATCCTTCACTGGTAAGCATCATTATGGGCAGCCAATCTGATTGGCCCACAATGAAGCATGCTTCAAAAATTTTAAAATTATTTAATATAAAACATGAAGTAAAAATTATTTCTGCCCATAGAACGCCTAAAAGAATGTTTGAATATGCTGAAAGAGCAGAACAAAGAGGGATTGAAATAATAATTGCAGGCGCTGGTGGAGCAGCTCATTTGCCTGGAATGACAGCCTCTATTTCAAATATTCCTGTACTAGGTGTTCCAATTGAATCAAAAAAACTCAAAGGCTTAGATAGTTTGCTATCGATCGCTCAAATGCCAGCAGGCGTTCCAGTTGGAACACTTGCTGTTGGAGAAGCTGGAGCAAAAAATGCAGCATTACTTGCAGTATCAATTTTAAGCAGCAATAACTCAAAACTGAAAAAGAAATACGCTTCATGGAGATCAAAACAAACTAAGTCAGTAAAAAATTTACCTAAATAATGAAAGCTGAAGTTACCACTGTAGGCATAATCGGTGGGGGTCAACTTGGCATGTTTTTAGCTCAAGCTTGTCAAAAAATTGGGCTTATTACACATATCTATTCTGATACAGATGATGCCCCTGCAAAAAAATATGCTAATAAAATTATTTATGGTTCTTTTGATGATCATAAGAAGTTAAATGAATTCAGAAAAAATGTTGATTTACTAACTTATGAATTTGAAAATGTTGCTATAAAAACATTAAAACAAATAAATAAACAAATAAAAATATACCCACCGATTTCGGCTTTAGAAATAAGCCAAGATAGAAAAAAAGAAAAGTTATTTTTTTCAAAGAATAAAATTGAACATGCTGGACTTTTTTTTATTAACAAGAAAACAGATTTAAATAAGTTTAAAGATAAAATAAATTTTCCAGTTATATTAAAAACCTGCAGATTTGGATATGACGGAAAAGGTCAATACAAAGTAAAAAATTTTTTGGACTTAAAAAATAAATGGAAAAAGCTTGATTATCAATCATGCGTAATTGAGAAGGTAATAAAGTTTGATAGAGAACTATCTGTCATTTGCTCAAGAAACATAAAAAAAAATATTTATTTTTATCCGCCATTTGAGAATATTCACAAAAACCATATTTTGTTTGAAACAATATCTCCATCACAAATAGATGAAAAAATAAATAAACAGCTAATAATAATATCAAAAAAGATTTTAAATAAGCTTAATTATATTGGCTTACTCACAATAGAATTCTTTTTAGATGATGAAAATAATATATATGTAAACGAAATTGCACCGAGAGTTCACAATTCAGGCCATATAACACTTGATAATGCGAATATAAGTCAATTCGAGTTGCATATTAAAGCAATCACAAAAGATAAAATTAAAACCCCAAAAATTATTAAAAAAGGTCTTATGAGAAATCTTATTGGCAATGAGATCAAAAGAATCAAACAAATAAGTAAATTGAAAAGTTATAGGGTTTATAAAAAGAAGAAGGCATACAACTATAGTAAAAAAGCAATTAAACAAGGCCGTAAAATGGGCCATATTAATTTTGTAATGTAAATTACAATTTTTTTCTTTTATGTGGACAAGCGTGTATCCAAGTGCTAAAAACCCTCAAATTTTAACTTGCTCTTAAGGGGGGCAGAACGATAGTCGAAGTAAGCGTAAAAGATAATAATGTGGAGGGAGCCCTTCGTATTCTCAAAAAAAAGATGCAAAGAGAAGGCATTTTTAAAGAAATGAAGATGAGAACTTACTTTGAAAAACCTAGTCAAAAAAAATTAAGAGAGAAGGCTGAAAATATACGTCGCTCACGTAAAATGGCTAGAAGAAAGATTTATAGCTGAATCTTTATAAAGTTTTAACAATACCTTCAACCATTTTTTTTGCATCCGAAAATAGCATCATAGTATTGTCACGATAGAATAATTCATTATCAATACCTGCATAGCCGAGACCTCGTCCTCTTTTGACAAACAGAACTGTACTGGCTTTTTCTACATCAAGAATAGGCATTCCATAAATTGGTGATGCAGGATCTGTTTTTGCTATAGGATTCGTTACATCATTCGCTCCAATAACAAAAGCAACATCGGCTTGAGAGAATTCAGAATTAATATCCTCAAGTTCAAAAACCTCATCATAAGGAACATTTGCTTCAGCCAACAATACATTCATGTGTCCTGGCATTCTTCCCGCAACAGGGTGAATTGCAAATGTAACCTTTACGCCATTTGATTTTAGTGCATCTGTCATTTCTTTAAGTGCATGCTGAGCTTGTGCTACCGCCATTCCATATCCAGGAACAATAATAACTGAGCCTGCATTCTTCATAATAAATGCAGCATCATCAGCGCTACCTTCTTTTACAGGTCTTTGTTCCACATCTTTAGAAACCGCAGCATCTTCTGCTCCAAATCCACCTAGAATAACACTGATGAATGATCTGTTCATAGCAGCACACATTATATAAGATAAAATTGCTCCAGATGATCCAACTAAAGCACCAGTGATGATCAGTGCGGTATTTCCAAGAGTAAAACCAATTCCAGCTGCAGCCCATCCAGAATAAGAGTTTAACATTGATACAACAACAGGCATATCAGCCCCACCAATAGGAATAATAATTAAAAATCCAATCAGAAATGAGAGCGCGATAATTGCTAAATAAACATTTTGATCTTGATTAAAACAAAAATAAACAATACCTGCGATTATAATCAAACCAATTAACAAATTTACAAGGTGTTGACCCTTAAATACAATTGGTGAGCCTGACATAATGCCTTGTAATTTTCCAAATGCAATTACTGAGCCAGAAAAAGTAATAGCGCCAATCACAGCACCAAGAGACATTTCTACTAAACTTAAAGTTTTAATTTTTCCAACAGTCCCAATGTTAAAAGCCTCGGGTGCATAAAACGCGGCTAATGCAACGAATACTGCTGCAAGTCCTACTAAGCTGTGAAAAGCAGCAACGAGTTGTGGCATCGCAGTCATTGCAATTTTCCTAGCGATCACTGAACCAATTAATCCACCAATAACTATTGCAATTACTACTAATCCTACAGTTTGAATATTGGACGTAAAAAAATTAACAGAGAATAATGTGGCAAGCACAGCAATTAGCATGCCAAGCATGCCAAAAATATTCCCTCTTCGAGAACTTTCTGGTGACGATAGGCCTCTTAAAGCAATGATAAAGAATATTCCTGATATAACGTAAGCAACTGCTACAAGATTGTGCATTATTTTTTATCCTGATTTTTTGGTTTCTTTTTATACATTGCTAACATTCTTTGTGTTACTAAGAATCCACCAAATATATTTACCGCGGCTAGCAAAACCGCTATAAATCCAAAACTTTTCGATAAAATTCCCAGAAATGTCTGATCAGTGCTTGAGACAAGAGCAAATAACCCGCCAACAATTATTACTGACGAAATCGCATTAGTAACAGCCATTAAAGGAGTATGCAGGGCAGGTGTCACACTCCAAACTACATAGTAACCCACAAAAATTGATAACACAAAAATGGTTAGTCTAAATATATTTGGATCAATTGCTTCCATTAGCTAAGCTCCTTATGCACGATTTCATTATTTTTTGTTACAAGTATTCCTTGAATAATCTCATCATCCCAATCAATACTTATAGACTTAGACTCGCTGTCGATTAATAACGTTAAAAAATTAAGTACATTTTTTGAAAATAGCGCTGATGCATCCTCAGAAATTGTTGACGTTATATCTTTTGAACCAACTACGTGAACGCCTCCAACCTCCATAGTCTCACCAGCTACAGAGCACTCGCAATTTCCACCACTTTCTGCTGCAAGATCAATTATTATTGATCCGGGTTTCATTGATCTAACCTGTTCCTCTGAAATAAGTATTGGAGCTTTCTTTCCAGGAATAAGTGCTGTACATATTGCAATATCTTGAGTTGCTAAGGTATCTGAAATAAGCTTTGCTTGCTTAGCTTTGAATTCATCACTCATTTCTTTTGCGTAACCCCCGGATGTTTCTGCATCCTGAGTCTCATCATCCTCAACCATAATAAATTTACCACCTAAACTTTCGACTTGTTCTTTTGCTGCCATTCTTACATCAGTTGCGGAAACGATTGCTCCAAGTCTCTTTGCAGTGGCAATAGCTTGTAAACCAGCAACACCAGCACCAAATACCATAACTTTTGCTGGTGCGATTGTGCCAGCAGCCGTCATCATCATTGGCATTGCTTTGTTAAATAAATAGGTTGCGTCTATCACAGCCTTATACCCAGCTAAGTTTGATTGTGAAGAAAGTATATCCATAGATTGAGCTCTTGTTATTCTTGGCATTAATTCCATTGCAAACGATGTTACACCCTTATCCCTTAGTTTATTTAGCGTCTCCCTACTATTATAAGGATCCAGAGAACCTATGAACAAAGAGCCTTCTTTCATTGATGAAATTTCATCGTCGGTTGGTTTGTTCACTTTTATTATGATATCAGCGTTTGAAATTTCGGAAGTATTATTGAAGATCTCGGCCCCGTTTGCTTTATAACTTTCGTCAGAAAAATTTGAGTATTGACCTGCAGCAGTTTGTATATTCACAGAAATTCCTAGCTCAACCATCTTTTTTACGCTATCAGGGGAAGCCGACACACGTAATTCTGACTCACTTTCTTTTAAAATATAAGCGCGCATAAAAATTAAAGTTTAGATTAAAAAAATTGCCATCAAAACCAATACAACAACAACAGCAACAGATCCCCATATAATGAGTTTGCCGAAGAAACTATATGTTTTTTTCTGCTCTGATATATCCATGATCAGCAGTTAATATATTTCTAAATATCGAATTTAACAGTGTTTTTTTTAGTTAAAATTGGATTAGAGATGATTGATTTATATATAGTTTACAGTGCTTTAGACGGTTTTGAATGATCCCAATCAATAATTAATGATCTTAAAGCTGAAACAAGCGCTAAAGGTTGATCTACCATAATATGGTGATGAGCTTCTGGTATGTTAATTATCGGTGATTTCTTATCCATCAATTCATTCATATATTTTGCACTAAATCCTGGAAAGATAGATGATTTCTCACCCCTAAATACTGCAACTCTACATTTAAGGCTCTTCAGTGTTTTTCTCAAAACGGCTTGTCTTTCAGCAAAATTTTCACTTGTAAAAATATTCATATAACTTGGGTCGAATTTCCAAGTCCATCCGCCTTTCACTTTTGTAATAGATTTTTCAGCAATGAAATTCATTGCATATTCAAGAGCGTCACTCTGAGATGGAACTAATCTAAAACGTTCAATGATATCAGACATTTTTTTATAAACGTTATTAGCTCTGACTTTCAGATCAAATTTAGGAGGGTTGTCAGTAGGAGGCATTATAGCTGTATCTACTATGACTAGACCATATAATTTTTTTTTCATTAAAGAAGCAGCATACACACCGCACATACCGCCAAGACTATGTCCTATAAAAATAGGTTTTTTTAATTTTTCTTTTTTGCATACACCTACAATTTCAGCCCCCCATGACTCAACTGAATATTTTTTCTTCCACTCACTATCACCCATTCCTCCAAGATTCATAGCTATAACTCTATGTGTTTTTGTAAAATATGGAGCAATAAAACTCCACCAATCTGCATGCGCCATGCCACCATGTATAAATATTAAGCCAGGTTTTGATTTTTCACCCCAAGCATTATAAACAATTTTTGTCCCTTTTATTTTTACAGATAGTACTTCTGGTTTATTAGCTATTGCTTTTTCGAACCACTTTGGAGCTAATTGACTCATTCTGTATTTAGATCCTATTAATTGAATTATTGATTATTCTTTTTAAAATCATTGAGACTTTGTGTATCTTAGTTGGAGAAGAAAGTAAATCGTTTCTGACCTCAATAAGAGTATGATGTAAATTGTTTTTAAGACCGTGTTTATACATTGTATCACCAATCAAATTTCCTTCATAAGGCTCATTATCACCAACTTTTAATTTTCTACGCTTCATTTCAGTAATTATATAATTACTTAATCTTCTATCTTGATTTGATAATATACCAAAATGAATATTTCTTTTTTCCTTTTTAAAGATTGGATTAAACGAGTGAAGGGAAATTAATATAGTTATATGATCACGCTTTATTGTTGATCTAATATTATCATGGTATTTATTATAAATTTCCGAAATTCTTTTTCTTTTTTCATTTTCACTTAAATTAACATTTTTTACAATTATTTTTCCATCAACAATTTCAGGAATTAATGTTGGATCTGATACATCTCTATTTAAATCAATAATAAGTCGAGAGTGTGCACCTGTAATATATTTAGATTTAAGCAGTTTAGATAAATTAATACATAATTCCTTTATGCCTAAATCATATGCAATATGCGTGTTAAATAATTTTTTATTAAGGCCTAAATTTTCTAATGAACTGGGTATATAGTTTGAAGCATGATCAGCGATAAAAAGAATTCTTTTTTTTTTCTTTGTAGACAAATATGTTTAGCCCTGTCGAGCTTTCATTCGTGGATTCCTTTTATTGATAACATATAAGCGACCTTTTCTTTTAATAAGTTTATTATTACGATCTCTTGTCTTTAAATTTTTAAGGGAGCTTCTTACTTTCATTGTTGTGGCTCCGGTTGTGGTGCACTAGCTTCTTCAATCTTTTTAAGCCTAACTTTTTCTTTACGAATGTTATTCTTTCTTGATCTTTTTTTGTTAAGCCTAGATTCTCTTAATTTATTTGGTTTTTTCATAATTATTGCGATCTTTTATATATTTGAGTCAAAAAAACAACATATAAATAAATTTTCTGGTGGGCACGGTTGGGATCGAACCAACAACCCCCACGATGTCAACGTGATGCTCTACCACTGAGCTACGTGCCCTAAAAATATCATATTTATCAATGATATATACTTTTTTAAATTCTATCTTGCAAATCTTTTGAGTCCCTCAGGAGTAAACTTTGACTCATCGTGAGGTTCTTCTAATCTCCATTGAATTTTTGGAATATCTATAGATCGAACACTCGATAATTGATACCGACGTGAAGCAAAATCGTAAGTGGCTGAATGAACGGATAAGCACATCGGTTGGTCGTAGTAATTAATCACAGGAAATTCTCTATATGCCATAATCTCATTTTCTTTATCAAATGTTTCTTCAACAAGCATATTGTGACTGTCAACGTCAAAATACATCCTTCGGTGAGGTAGAATGTGCCTTTTATCTTGCTTAAGGTCAGCTTGAACCACATTAACATTTACTAGCTCGTATCGTAAGTAATCTTGATCTATATGGTGTCGCGTTAAAAGTTTGTCTATCTCTGTTTCGTGTAATTTATATGCATTGTATGGCATTAATCTCTGCTGCATACCAATGAATTGCCAATCATATCTGTCTTTAGCTCCATTGAAACCATCAAATTGATCTGTTGTCGTAATTCCTTGACTTGAAGTTGGTTTGTAATCATATGCAATATCTGGTGCTCTTCTGACACGGCGAGTTCCGGGATTATAAACCCATGCTTTTCGGGGAGTCTTTAATGCATTAAGTGACTCGATAACAAGTAAGGATGCATCTGCTAATCTAGGTGGATGAGTAACTTTCGACATTAGCATTCCTTGTAATCCTTTTTCATTTTTAACAAAAGGATTCCAATAATTAATAGCTATTGCTTCACCAGCTCCATAAGTAATTGAGCTATCTGGATTAATTATATAAAAAGGAGATGACCCATATATGTTTACTCCCCTGTATCTCAAAATATGATTCCATACATGATGAAGTGCTTCTGATGGGTTTGGAAAAGGGATACTTCCTACAACTCCTATGAGTCCATCACCTTCATCAGTTAGTTCTGCATTTTGACTTGTGAGTTGAATAACTTCCTGAGGAACAGCGCAGCTACGACGCGATGGATAAACATTCATTTTAAAAGTATCTGGATAGGTCTTGAACATTTCAACTTGTCCTGGTGTGAGTAAATCATCTATATATTTAGAAAAATTATTCTTATCAATTGTGAATAGTACTTCATCCTCACTGAATGGATCAGGATATGAATTTGTGCTAGGATCATAATTGTTAATTGGTTGATTTATTGGCTCTCTATCAGGAATTTTAATAGAGTCTAAATCAAACTCCGCGTAAGCAGAGTTCACAAATATTATTAAAAAAAGAAAAAGTATTTTTTTATACATAATTAATTCAAAGTTTATGAAAATATTTTTAAATATATTCAAAGATAATGTATAGTTTTAATTACAATAATATAGCGAAATTAAGTATGTCAATATTTATATTATTGTTAACTTATTAAAACAAAAAATGAAAATGTCAAATGAGATAAATGAATTTTTGAAATTTTCATTTAAATTAGCTGATACTGCTAGGCAGATTTCTTTATTTTATTTTAAAAAAAAAATTAGAACCATTAATAAGAATATAGAGAGCTTCGATCCAGTTACTATAGCGGACATTAAGATTCAAAGAAAATTAAATCGAATTATTTTAGATAGCTATCCGGATCACTCAATATTTGGTGAGGAAGAAAGTTTTATTAAAAAAAGTATATATGAATGGTGCATTGATCCTATTGATGGAACTAAATCGTATATACAGGGAGTTCCATTATGGGGAACATTAATTTCATTATCTAAAAAAGGAAAAATTATATTAGGACTTGTGGATATCCCAGCTCTTGATGAGAGGTATGTCGGACATTCTAATACTTCATACAAGATTGCAAAAAATATTAAAAAAAAATTGAAAGTAAAAAACAATAAGAAGTTATCAGAGGCAATTTTAAACACAACATCACCTTACGTATTTGCGAATAAAAATGATCAGTGGCATTTTGAAGAATTGGCAAAAATAACAAAATCAACGCGTCTTGGAGGTGATTGCTACAGTTATTGCTTATTGGCAGATGGTTTTGTTGATATTGTTTTAGAAAGTGGTCTAAAGCCTTGGGACATCAGGGCACTAGAACCTATAATTAAAAATGCAGGAGGATTAATTAAAACTTGGGAAGGTGGTAAAATTTATAATGGAGGCAGTGTAATTGCTTGCACCAATAAAAAATTATTCCAGGAAAGTAAATCAATTTTGACCAAAAAAAAACCCAGATCAAGATGACTGGGTTTTTTTATTTTTAAGCTAAGCAGATTTATGCAAGCGCATCCATCACAGATTGTAATTTCATAGCAATAGACATATCACCAGAAACTTTTAGTTTACCCTGCATAAACGCAGAAGTGCCATCAACTTCGCCTGATCTCATTTGTTCAAATGTCTCAAGTGACATTGATAAAGTGCAATCCGCATCCTTATCTTCATCTGAGACAGTATTAGGACTAGATTTTCCGTCTAAATAAATACATCCAGCGCCTTCGAAATCAAATTTTACTGTTGCTCCAAGTCCAGTATCTTTGCCTTCAATACCTTTTTGGAATTCAGCCAATAAACTAGCAACATCAGCCATAATTTTTCTCCATTAATTGTTTAGAATGGCAAATAAAACAATTTACATTATATATGTCAATATTAAATTTAGCTTATATGAAAAAACCATATTTCTGGGAAAAAGCAAAAAAATTTTTGATTAATAAAGACAAAAAACTTGGAAAAATTATTTTAAATTATCCAAAAGATTTTCTTTATTCAAAATCGGATCCTTTTTATACGTTAGCACGATCAATAGTTGGTCAACAAATCTCGGTTAAGGCAGCAGAGGCGGTATGGATTAAATTTGAAAAAAAAGTAAAAAAGGTGACGCCAAAAAATACAATAAATTTACATCATATGAGCTTTAAAGCTTGTGGTCTTTCTCGTCAGAAAATAACTTATTTGAAATCACTATCACTTGCTTTTATTAATAAAGATATTAATCCAATTAATTGGCAAAATTACTCAGATGAGAAAATAATTGCAGAATTAATTAAGATTAAAGGTATTGGTCGATGGACAGCCGAGATGTATCTTATTTTTAATCTTTGCCGACCCGATATTTTTCCTGCTGACGATTTGGGATTAATAAAAGGAATTTGTTATTGTTATAACATTAATTATCCAATTGCTAGAGAGGATGCTGTTAAAATGTCTACTAAGTGGAAACCATACAGATCGGTTGCCACATGGTATTTTTGGCGAAGCTTAGACCCTATTCCAGTAGAATATTAAAACTATTATGAACAAACTAAATTTCACATATGCATCCAAAATGGAACATAATCTTGCGCAAAGACTTATTATTAAGTTTATAGAAAATTTAACAGGTAAAAGAAAATTAGAAAAAATATATAAAAATTACGCTTCGAAAAATAATAAACCTGTAGATTTCTGGACAGACATTATTGACTTAATGAATATCAAAATAATCAATAAATCAAAAAAGCCTCTTAATATTCCGAAGAAAGGGCCGTTGATGATTATAGCTAATCATCCTTTTGGCATCATTGATGGTCTGATTTTATGCTCACTTGTTTCAAAGCGGAGAACAGATTTCAAAATAATGACACATGAAACTCTAAAATTTCTTCCACAATTAGACACTTTTATACTACCTGTCGATTTTAGTAATGATAAAAAAGAAACCATAAAATATAATATTGAGACAGCTAGAAGAGCTAAAAATCATTTATTAAATGATGGTGTTCTTATTATTTTTCCATCAGGGAGTGTTTCAACAGCTAAAAATCTAAAGTCAGAAGCTAAGGATGACGAGTGGAAAATATTTCCTGCTAAGTTAATTCAGCAGACAAAAACTGACGTAATACCAATTTATTTTGATGGTAAAAATGGTTTTTTATTTCATCTCTTTGCAAGTAAATTAAATAATCAAACATTAAAATATTCGTCATACATACACGAAACAAAAAAGAAGATTGGAAAAGATATCATCATTTATTCTGGCAATAAAATTAAATACGATGAAATAAAAAATATATCAGATAGAGGTGAGTTAACAAGATTTTTAAAACTTGCCACTTATAGTTTAAAAAAATAACTCAGATTATATATAGTTAGCTAGCTCAGATTCACACATTATTTTGACTAAGTCATCAATATTGGTTTTAGGGCTCCATGCAAGAGTCTTTTTTGCTTTTTTAGAGTTGCCAAATGTTCTATCAACTTCAGATTTTCTGAAGAAACTTTCATTGATTTTCACAATAATTTTATTTGTTTGTTTGTCGATGGCAACTTCGTTCATTCCTTTACCTTTCCATAAAATATTAAATCCATAATATTTTGCCACTTTATTAATGAAGGTCTTAATATTATAATTTTTTCCAGACGAAATTACATAATCGTCTGGTTTTTTTTGTTGAAGCATTTTCCACATTGCTTCAACGTAATCAGCTGCATAACCCCAATCTCTTCGCACATATATGTTTCCAACTTGAAGGCAAGATTTCATGTTAAACTTTACTTGAGCTAAATCACTTACTATTTTTTGTGCAACGAATTCTTTTCCTCTTAAAGGTGAGTCGTGGTTGAATAATATGCCTGAGCAACAGTATAATTTATAAGCTTCTCTATATAAGTTTATCATCCAATGTGAATGCAGTTTTGAAATAGCATAGGGACTAACAGGCTGAAAATAAGTTTTTTCATCTTGAAGTTTTAATTTTGTTGTCCCAAACATCTCTGAGGATGAGGCCTGATAAAGTTTTGTTTTTTTTGAGAAGTATCTTATCGCTTCAAGAAGCCTGATAACACCAAGAGAATTTACATTGGACGTATAGACTGGACTTGTAAACGATTTATCAACAAATGATTGCGCTGCTAAATTATATATTTCAAAAAATTTTTCCTCTCTAATAACTTTGTTAATGTTATTTTCTTCTAACATTTCAAAGGGTATTATTTTAATTTCATTAGTAAGTTGAAGTTTTTTTAATCTCCAAAAATCGCGATTTGCATTTTGTCTTTCACCACCAAAGACTTGGTAGTTTTTTTCAAGAAGAAATTTCGCTAGATACGCACCATCTTGTCCAGAAACTCCTGTTATTAAAGCTTTTTTTCTTGCCATTTTTTTTTAAAAAATTTATTGATTTACCTAATGTATTATATATCAACTCTACCAATTACAAGCAATTCAATTAGATAAATTTCATAAGACTTTTACTTTATAATAATGAAAAATAAAAATATAAATTTTAAAATTGTTTCATTTTATAGATTTAAAGAAATCAAAAATAAAACAACTCTAAAAATTCTTTTTGATGATTTTTTAAAAGATAAGTTTGTCCGAGGAACAATACTTCTAGCTGATGAGGGAATTAATGGTTCATTAGCCAGCTCTATAGAAAATATAGATAAGTGTTTGCAGTTCATTAAAAAAAAATTGAAAATTAAAAAGTTACATTTGCAAGAGAATGAAGTTCAATTTATTCCTTTCAATCGTATGAGAGTCAGACTTAAAAAGGAAATTGTTTCACTAGGAAAGGGAGAAATAAAAATTAATGATTTTAGTAATACTCATCTAAGCCCTAAAGAATGGGATAATTTCGTTAGAGGAAAAGAAGTAAAAATAATCGATACAAGAAATAGATACGAAGTTCAAATTGGAAAATTTAAGAAAGCAATTAATCCTTTTATTTCATCTTTTAGAGAATTTCCTAAGCAGTTAAATAATCTTGATATTAAAAAAACTGACAAAATTGCAATTTATTGCACAGGAGGAATAAGGTGTGAAAAAGCAACTGAATATATGAAGTTGAAAGGATATAAAAATGTATTTCAATTAGATGGCGGTATATTAAATTACATTGATTATAAAATGAAAAATAAATCAAAATCAATGTGGCAGGGAGAATGTTTTGTTTTTGATAACAGAGTTACAGTAAGTAATAATCTTAAACCTGGAAGGTATATTCAGTGCTATGGGTGTAGAATGCCAATTTCAGTAAAGGATACTAAATCAAGTAAATACATAAAAGGTGTTTCATGCCCATATTGCTATGAAACTAGATCAAATAAACAAAAAAATAACTCTAAAATTAGACAGAGGCAAATAGAAGACAACGAAAAAAAAGGTATTTACCACACTTTTAAAAGAATAAAAGCTTTAGACATGACTTGATGTTTACTTGGTATGAGATATTCCCAAGTAAAATCCTATTGGCAAAAAATAAATAATATTTATCCAATTATGAAAAATATTTTGAGTTGGAAGTAAAGGAAAAACCGTTATTAATATACATGCAAATAAACATATTTTAAAATTTCTCTCGGACTCACTTAAAGTACTATTTTTTTTATTAATTTTAAAATGTAGAAAATAATATATTAAATAAAACAAGCCAATTATAAAAAATATTAATCCTACTAATCCTAGCTCTGCCAAGATTTGCATTAGACTATTATGTGGGTGAGTAGAACAAGAATACTCATCGTATGAGTATTGTTTTTCATCACACAAAACTCTAAAAGAGTTTGGCCCACTTCCAAAAAATAAATTATTTTTAAATATATTAAATGCAGTGTTTATCAAACTGTGATGCTGTTCTGAAAATAAATACAATTTATTAAAAGTCGTTATATCAGATTTTTGTTCTTGATTATCATTTTCAATTCCTAACTGAGTTAAGGTATAGTCAATATTTCTGGTTTTAATTTCTGGATTATATACTGAAATAAAAAAAATTATTATTAATGAGAATATAAGAGAAAAAAATCTAATCTTGCGATACTTTTCAATAAAAAGGACAATGAATAATGTAGCAATTATTAAAAATGCGAAGGCAGTTCTCTCTCCAGATAAATAAACAAGAACATCGCATAGTATTAACAATAAAAAAGAAGCAATTAAATGGATTTTTGAATTCAAGTGGCTAAAAATTATTAATCCAAATATAAGTGGGAATAATCTAGAAATATAACTACCTAATAATAAATCATCATTAAGTGGTAAAGTAAGCCGTGTCAATTTTGATGTGTACCCAAAAATACTTTCATCATAAAAAAATTGGTAATAACCATCAGTTAGCGCAAATATAAAAGCAGCCATTAAAAAATATCCAAATTTTTTAATAAAATAGTTGTCTAAATCAATAAAATACCAAATAGCCAAAGCCAATAAAATGAACCTAAAATAAAACACTACTGACTTTAATGATAATAAAGGATCAACTGAAATTATTGATGAGAATATTAAAAAAATATAGAAGAAACCAAAAAAAATGGTGAAGTAATTATTATAATATTTATGTAACTTTTTTTTAAATATTAAATAGAGAAAAAAAAAACTTAATACAGAGATAGACAAGTCAGGGAGAAAAGGACCTGTGAGAAGAAAAAAAGGTAAAAGATAAATTAAATATCTACCGTATCTATTAAATAATACTTCCAAAACAGTAATACTTTACTTTGCCTTTATTCTTTTTTTCCATCTCTTGTACTTTGGCCAATCTTCCTTAGATATTATATATCCAATGCAATTTAGAGATCCACAATTACAAACATGATCATTAAAATCATCTTTATCAAAATCATATCCATAATCATAAGAAAATTCATCGCCTTTTGATATTTTCTTAATTGACGTGATCCAAATTTTTCCCCGTACTATGTCTACCTCACAATTTGGAGAGCATGAGTGATTAATATATCTTGCTTTATTATATAATGGAGATCCATCAATATCGTATCTGCTATTTAATTCAAAAATATAAACAGACCCCGTAGTTTTTGAGTTTAAATATCTTTTGATCCGGTTTTCTGAAATCTTATCGCCTTCAGCTTTTGTTACTTTTTTTCCTATGTATTCTATAATTTTTTTACCTTTTTTAATATCCTCCGTAGCAAATACACCTGTTCCATGAACTTTTGATTTTCTTACTTCCCACATTACTAATCAGTACGATTTGAGATGGAAACATCTCTTACAAATAAATATATTAGTGATACCACTAAACCAAGTAATATAGATACTATTAAATACAACAAATAGGGAAATTTTGATTTTTCTACCGTTACTGAGCTAATATTAAAGTTTACTAAACGAAAATCACTTGAGTACATTTGTTTTTTGATGAAATCTATAACAAGATTTTCTGTGAAGTAGTTTTTTTCTAATTCAGGTAAATATATATTTTTATTTTCTCTCTCAAGATCAATAATTTTTTTACCTTCATTAAAAATAATATTGTCTAAGGAATGTAACGATTTATCAGAAATACTTTGTTTAACCGATCTTAGTATATCATAGCCAAAAAGATATGCTGGATAACTATTAAATGTATTTGATAAAAATTTTGTGACGGCCATTGTGTCTTCAATAATGATTCTGTTATCTTCCTTATGTGATAGAGATGACAGAATTTCAACTTGTGGCTCTTTCCATCCTAAATTTTCAGCAGTAGAGATATGCTGATTAAGAACCTCAATTATACTTGTTCTTTGATTCAATAAGTCTTTTTCTATATCAGGCAATTCGTCTTTACCAGAGTTTAACATGGCAATATTTTGTTCCTTCTCTATTTCATAAAAGCGATCTCGAATCATATTCTGATAAATTGTGTCTGAATTTAATTTATTAATTAGACTTTCTTTGGAAATATTATTTAATTCTGGAATTGTATAAGTTAAAAATTTTTTTGAAAAATCACTGTTATATGTTTTTAATGAGACTGATAAATATTCAGGCCTTACATCAAACTCAAAATACGAAAAAATATCACTGGGAACTTCGTTCTCGGCAAAGTTATTACTTTTTATAAATTTTTTATAAATTTCTTCTATTTTCCTCTCATCTTGAATATTAGTTTTGAATAAATGAAATAATTTTTCAGTATTAAAGTCATATGTTAAATTATCAAGATTTGAAGTGTCTAAATTATTTTCTAATTCTGCTTTTTTGTAAATTTTTATATTCGCTCGATACTCTTGCGGAGTGTTGACGTAGAGATATGTAAAAAATATTACAGATAAAAAGATTAAGCTTATAACAATGGCTAAGTTATTCTTAATATATAAGATAAGTGACTTAAGATTATAAATTTTTTCATTATCATCATTCATAAAAATCTAACTTAGTTTAAGAATACATAATCGAGTATCCTCTATCCACTTAATATCATATTTTTCAGAAATAGAATGCAAATATTTTCCTACAGGATTTGTTACATCATAGTCATGCCAGAGAATCACACCTGGTCTTTTTATGAAAGAAATGCAATTTTTGGTATCAGACTTAACAGTTTCATAATCATGGCCACCATCAATAAAAGCTAACGAAAAATCATATAAACTAAAATCTAGTTTTGTTGAGTCTGTGTAAATTTGATTAATATTATCAAAATTTTTAAAATCCTTATCCTTACGTTTAAGATCTCTTATTAATTTTTTGTCATAATCCAAATAATCATCCTTACGATCAATATTTTCAATCTTTTCACCTTCGGGTAAGTCAACCGTAAATATATTGGATTTATTTTTAATATTGAGAGCGCAATTAATAGTTGTCTTGCCATTAAAAGTTCCTATTTCTAAGACGTTTTCTCCATCTTTTAAGTTTGAGGCAAATGCAGTTATAATAAGCATCTCTAGTCTAGAAACGTTACCACCTGATAAATTTAAATTTTTAAGTTTTAAGGATACCTCCTCCCATTTTATAATTTTATTTATTGAAATTGTATCTATAGAATTTTTTCTTGAAATATGCAGTCTGTAGTACGTAAGCACTGACTTCCATATATTTACATCATATAAAAATCTAAAAATAAAAAAGATTAAAAGTTTTATAAAAATTTTAATTCTGTAAATCATAATTAATTAATTAATTTTAAATTTATCTATATGCTCTTTCACTATTATCTCATCCTCTTGAAGCAACAAAGATTTAAGTTTACCAATATTTTTTATAAAGTTAGGATCTATTTCTTCATCTTCTTTGGCCTCTAAAATATGCGCATTAGTTGTTGGAAGCAAAGTATTAGAATAAGCTAGCTTTTCATGAAGCTTTTCACCTCTTTTCAAACCGGTTATCTTTATTTCAATATCCCCATGATCACCACTTTCATCTTTTAATGAATATCCCGACAAAGATATCATTTTTTTAGCAAGATCAAGAATCTTAACTGGATCGCCCATATCTAGGATAAAAATTTTTCCAAAAGATTTAAAAGTTGAGGATAGTAAAATTAATCCTACAGCCTCTGGAATTGTCATAAAATATCTTGTTACATCTTTGTGGGTAAGTAAAATTGGCCCTCCATTTTTAATTTGATCAGAAAAAATTCTAAAAACTGATCCCGAAGAACCGAGAACATTTCCAAATCTTACTACATGAGTTTCCATTTTTTTGGTTTTATCTCTAGATTTTAATTTAAGGTATAATTCACCTATCCTCTTTGTCTTACCCATTATATTTTCAGGGTCGACTGCCTTATCAGTGGAAATTAAGCAAAATTTTGATACATTAAATTTATATGAAATATCAATTACATTGATTGTACCAAATATATTATTATAAACCCCATCAATAATATTTTCTTCAACTAGGTGAACATGTTTATAGGCAGCTGCATGAAGTACATATTCAGGTTTGTATTTCAAAAATATCTTTTCTAGTCTTTGAATATTGTTAACACTTGTTAAGACAGGAATAATTTCCGTGGTATTTGTTTTATTATTTAATTCATTAAAAATATTAAATAAATTTAGTTCGCTATGATCTAAAAGAATAATTTTTAAAGGACTATGTGAAACTATTTGCCTGCACAATTCTGAGCCAATAGATCCGCCTGCACCGGTGACCATAACAATTTTATTTTTATAAATCACTGATACTTTATCTGAATGAAAATCAATCGTACGATTAAGAAAGTCAGAAATTTCAAGATTGTGAATTTCAGAAATATTTTTATTTCTACTAATTAAATCATCTAATGAAGGTATTGATCTTACTCTTAATTTATACTTTGATAGGTTATTTATGATTTCTTGACGTCTTTCTTTTTTTATATTTGGCATTGTTAAAATTATCTCATCAATAACTCGCCTCTCGATCAATTTCAGAGTATCCTGGAAAGAATAGATTTTTACTCCATCAATTTTACGACTTTGTAAATCTATTTTGTCATCAATGAATCCTATGACTTGATATTTACTTGATCTTTTTAGAGAATTAAGTGTTTCTGCACCAGCTTGCCCTGCACCATATAATAGACATATTACTTCTTTAGAAATTTTTTTATCAATCCTTAGTAGATAAGAAATTAAAGCTCTATTAAGTGTTAAAGCTACAAAAAAAATAAAAGGCTGTATTAATGCTAATGACCTTGGGATAGGAGACAAATCAAATAATACAAAAATTATTCCAGTACAAACCGAGTAGAAAAAAATAGCAAAGAAAATTAATTGTAAATCCTTTTCACTACTAAATCTCAATACAATATTATAAACACCAAAATAAAATAAAATTACTATTGCCAATGGCGGAAAAATAAAAAAAGCATTTTTGTAAAATTCAATATCTATATTAATAGTATCAATCCGTAGTGATATCGCTAAGTAGGTTGCTAATAAAGATATAATTATGTCATTTATTAAAAGTATTATCTTTTTGTTTAATTTGCTTAATTTATTAACTATTCTACTTATCTTCATTTTTTTTAATGAGAAATATTTTTTCTCAACATTACATTAATAATGGTCAAGATTATAATTTTAAAATCTAAAAAAATAGATTTATTTATTAAGTAATATTGGTCTAATTTAACTTTTTCCTCTACTGATATTTGATCTCTACCGTTAATCTGCGCCCAACCAGTTATTCCTGGCTTTAACTTGTCGATACCTTTTAAATTTCTTTTTTTTATTAATTCATCCTGATTAAAAAGGGCCGGTCTAGGTCCAATTATTTTCATATCACCTTTTATTACAGAAAAAAACTGTGGAAGTTCGTCAATACTAAATCTTCTTAAATATTTACCACTTCTAGTAATGTAATCTTTTTCGTTTATTAAATCAGTTGCTACCTGAGGCGTATCTTTCTTCATAGTTTTAAATTTTGGCATATAAAATAATCGATTATTTTGACCAACTCTTTTTGAAAAGTGAAATGGATTTTCTTTAATATCAATAAAAATTATGAGAGATATCATTAGTCCTACTGGAAAAATAAAAATTATTAATATAATAGAAAATATAAATTCAACGACTCTACTCACTAAAATACCTTTTTAATTTTTGACTGAATCGATTTATGACTTTATTCATAAAATAAAATATTGGTGAAATTTGTTTATCATAATTCTTCAAAATTTTAATAATTTGTAAGTTTTGGTGTAAAATGCCAAGTAAATTTTTATTTGAAGAACCTCCCAATTTCATCTTTACAGAAAAAAAATTTAAATAATCTAATTTAATTTTATATTTTAATATTATTCTTATTATGAATTCAAAATCCGCTGCATTACCGTAAGAACAGTCATACAAATCACATTTTTTGTAGACAATATCTCTTACGAAAAGTGTAGGGTGCGGTATAATATTGCCTTTTAATAGAGAGCTTGAGTCTATGAGTCCAGTTTCCCAAACTCTATTGATTTTATTATTTTTTACATAATACAAATTAGAATAAACACCCATAGTTTCAGTATTGCCTGAAAAATGGTCACAAACCTTAGATAGTACTTTTTCATTTAGGTAGGTATCATCCGAGTTCAAAATTCCTATGATATCGCCAGAAGCCATTTTTATACCTTTGTTCATAGCATCATAAATTCCCGTATCTTTCTCAGAGATTAAAATGTCTACTTTTTCTCTATACTTATTGATTACTTCAAGTGTATTATCATTCGAGTCCCCATCAATAATAATATATTCAATATTTTGATAATCTTGATTTAATACGCAGCGAATAGTCTCCTCAATAGTTTTCTCGGAATTATAACATACAGTAATGATTGATACTTTAAGTGACATTTTTCATTTTATTTTGCTTATTCTTAAAACTATAAAAGTATAACATTGTTGATAAACTTATAATTGGAATCATCCACCTTGTTACAAATATAAATTCAGTGATGAGATTTGAAATTATTAAAAAAAATAAAAAAATTAAAAATAATATTTTATAGCCATTAATTTTGTTAACAAAAATAATCTTACCAATAATTAACGTAACATTTACTATTAATAAAAAAAGAAGACTAAATCCTCCAATTGCAATAAATATTGAATGTATTCCATCAAAAAATCTAAATTCACCGTTAAGGCCTTTTCCTAATATAAAAAAGTATGGTTCAGAAATTCTTAGTGCATACAGAAGATTATTTATTCTTCCAAGGGCACTGTCATCATCAAAAGGGTTTTGGATAAAATAAATAATTCTTGTAACTAAGAGGTGATACTGATTTGCATAAACAAAATCAATTATTATGTAATATAGATAATTAATTTGATTGTTAAAAACAATATAAAGTAAGTATAAAAAAAGAACAAAGAAAATAAAATAAAATGTTTTCCACAAATTAATTTTTAGCAAAACATTTCTATAAAAATAATAACCAAACAATCCTAAATAAAATAGTACAAGAATTAATAATGGATTTTTACTACCAGTTAATAATATTGCAGAAATACAGATAAATTGAATAATAAATGAAGTAATATAATTATGATTAAATTTCTTCATCCAATATAATACGTAAATTATCAAATTTAATGATAAATAATTTCCATATAAATGCGCGTCTGATCTTAGTCTATCCTCATAGACCGTAAATGGATAAGATATCCTTTTATTACCAACAATAACTTCAAAATAAATCATTGCCGAGTAAACAAATGAATAAAGTATTAGTAATAAAAAAAGTAAAAATAGTATTTTATTTAATATTTCTCCCTTATCATTTTCACATACATAAATAGTTCCCATTATGACAATATATATTATGAGTAATTTATAGAGATATATTGAACTCCCTAAGAATTCATTTTTATAATCACTAAAAGAAATAAGAGTGCTTAATAGTGTAACAGCAATAGGCAATGCAATTAATATTAAATAATCTCTTTTTATTTGAATTTTACTTAATAAAAGGAAAGAAAAAAAAATTAAAATCAAATCTGCTGGGCGAACAAAACTAATTATTTTGAAATTGATTGGGAAGAGAATTATTACAAAAAAAAAATTTATTATAATAAGATTATTTACTGAGAATTTCATTTTTTGTTTATCTATATTTATCAAAAAACCATTTTAGTTTTATCACAGTTGTAGCAATTCTTGGAAAATATAAGATTATTAAAAGTTTAATTTTGAATATAAAATCTATATTAAGAGTTAAAATCTCAAAAAAACCTGATTTTTTTAGAAGAGCGTCATGATAAATTTCTGCTTTTTTAAAATCATTTTCATTAACTTTTAAAATATTTTTATGAACTTTTAATTGATTAATTTCATTTATAAGCCATTTAGATCTTTGCTTAACAACTTTTTCCTCAAAATTCATCACACCACCCCACTCGTTATCTAAATGCTGTCTATATATATATAATTCTTCGTTTATATATTTTATTTTCTTTGAATGCTTCTTAATTAAAAATGTAAACCAAAAATCCTCTGCAAATAAGTTTTCAGGTATTGGAAATATTTTTTTTGCTATTTTTCTTTGAAATGACCATGACCACCTTGGACTAGAAATCATATTTTCAACTAAATATTTATAATTTTTTTTGAGAATAAACGGGTTAAAAATATAAGTTACCAACTTATTCAGATTATTATTGCTAATAATCGCATTATGGCAATGCGCATCATATTTTTTTAATTCTTTTACATGATTAAAAAAACTAACCATGAGTCTATCATCTGAGTCTATGCATTTGATTATTTTACCTTTACATTTTGAATAGCCATAATTTAAAGCTGAAATTCTTCCCTTTCTTTTATTTTTAAAAATTTTTACTTTAGTTCCTCTTATTTTAGAAAATATTTTTTTTTTTAGATATGTGGGGCTTAAATTATCTACAATTATTAATACTTCGAAGTTGCCATCGTATTTCAATAAAACCTTTATATGATCAAAAAGATAGATATCTAATTTTTTGGCTGGAACAATAAAACTTATCTCCATAGTATTGTCCTAAATTAAATTGAAAATCCGGATTTTAATGCATCCTCATAAAACATCTTCACAGTGTCAAGTGAATATTTTTCTAAATCATAATTAATGAGATTAAGCTTGTTTAATAGTGAAGTAGTAACAGTAATAGCATGACAACCAATCTCGTTTGCTTGAATTATGTTTAATAATTCTCTTGGACTTGCCCAAATTATTTCAGAATTACTATTTGTTTTTAATATTTTGAGAGATTCAGAAATAGTTTGACTAGGGTCTATTCCTGTATCAGCAATTCTACCAGCAAAGATAGATACATAGCTTGGTACATCTGGATTGAGTGATTTAGATACTATTTCTACTTGATTAACCGTCATGATCGCAGTCACATTAACCTTAATGCCTCGATTAGTGAGGCTATTGATTAAGTCATGCGATGATTGCCCGCTTGTATTTGTTATTGGTATTTTTACATATACATTTTCTTGCCACTCAGATATTTTGATTGCCTGTCTTTCCATTTCATTAAAATCGTCAGCAAATACTTCAAACGAAATAGGTTTATTTTTTATTTTCATCAATATACCTCTTGCAAATTTTTCGTAATCAGAAATATTAGCTTGCCGCATAAGTGTCGGATTAGTTGTTAGGCCTTTTATTAAATCACTTTCATAAAGACGAAACATTTCTTTTTCATCGGCTCCATCAGCAAAAATTTTAATATTGAAATTTAAACTTTTCATTTCATGACATTAATATAAATCTAATTGCTTCATTAATACTTTTAGACTTAAATTGATATCCTTTCGGTTTTTTTTCTTTATATTTATGGTCAATTAATATTGATTTACATTTACTATTTTCCGCTGCATCAATATCTCTCCATCTATCGCCTATAACAAAAGACTTTTCAAGATTTAGATCATACTTTTCTTTTGCAGTTATTATTAAACCATCTTTTGGTTTTCTACACAAACAATTATCAATATCATCATGATAACAAACAAATACATCATCTAATAAATATCTTTTTGCTACTTTTGAATTAATAATATCAACAATATTCTTAGAAACTATTCCTCTCGCTACATCTGGTTGATTAGTAAAAAGAAATAAATAATAACCTTGTAGTTTTAGTTTTTTAAATAGACATATTTCATTTGTAGTAAATTCAATATTCTTATTATCATTTATTGCAAACGGCTTTCCAGACTTTACTTTTGCTTTTATAAGGACTCCATCTCGATCAAAAAAAATTGCTTTTTTCATATAGTTCAGAAAATAAAACTATTTAATTTTTTCCGATTCCCACTTAGTTTCATTTGACTTTAATTTAGGGTGTGAGACTAGTAAATGCCACAGTACAGATTGAAAAGCTTCGGAATGAGGTGTAACTGCTTCACTATTCACATTTGGAATTATAATGCAGCGATTTGATTTTTCAGCAGCATAGCCATCGTTTCTTCCTACTATGGAAAATATTTTCGCATCTTTTTTCTGAGCAAAATCAATTGCATTAATGAGATTTGGACTAATGTTTTTTTTTAAATTTCCTCCCCCAACTGAAAAAATAAATATTGCATCATTTTTACCTAATTTACTCACCTTTAGCCATTCAATAAATATAGAATGCCAGCCTTCATCATTTGTTCTTGCAGTTAATTCTGAGACATTATCTGTAGCAGAGTATGACTCAATGCCAACAATTTTTCTAAAATCGTTAACCGCATGTGAGCAATTTCCAGCGCTACCACCTACTCCTAAAAAAAATAATCTTCCGCTATTTTTTTTAATTATTAATAGATCCTCAGCAAGTTTTTCGATCTGTTCAGGGTCTAACAGTTCAATTATTTTTTTTGCTTCATCAAGATGTTTCTTTGAAAATGACATTATAAAAGCCTTTCTATGTATTTTTTCATGTCAGCTATTCCCTCTGGTTTACCAATCTCATAAAATCTCTCTTTAACTATATACGGTATCATTTTATTTTCATTAATTAGTATTTTATAAACTTCTGATAAGTCAGAAATATTATTATTTAAGATAGGTATTATTTCCTCCTTTTTAAGTAAAGATAACCCATAATCAATAAAATTCATTTCTGAACTGTTTAAATTTTTGTCATATTTAAATATTTTATTTTCAGTATAGATCACATTACTTTTATCATACATACTATTATTTTCGTATATTGTTAGGATATTGCTTTGTCTTTTATTCACAATAAAGAAGTCATAAACTTTTGAATAATTTATCGGTAAGTAACTATCGCCATATTGAACAAAAAAATAATCTTCACATTTGTCTAATGCATTTTTTAAGGCTCCCCCAGTTCCCAATTGATTATCACCATCTAGTGAATAAGTAATATTCAAATCTAGATAATTAAAGTTTTTTAATATTGTAATTATTTGATCAGCTAAAAACCCCAAACATAAATGAACATTCTTAAATCCTTGATTTTTTAAATATCTTAATTGGTGAATAATAAATGGATCACCATTGATATCTATTAATGACTTAGGCTTATTTGAAGTTAGCGTTCCTAATCTGGTTGCTAAGCCCCCAGCAATAATTATAATTTGAAGTTTCATATATTGATTTGCTTTGTACCTTCAAAGTCAAATCTGAATCTTAACTCGCTAAGTCCTAAACTGGATAATTTTTTTCTTAGAGTTCTTGCGTCATTTGCATAAAACAAGAGAAAACCGCCTCCTCCAGCGCCAACTACTTTACCCCCTATGGCACCATTCTTTAGGGCAATATCATAATATTGATCAATTTTATCATTACTCATATTATTAGATCTTTTCTTTTTTTCTTGCCAATGTCTATTAAGTAAATCGCCAAATTTTTCTACATCTCCATTCTCAAGAGCTAATCGTATATTTGAACACAATTCCTTTACAAAATGCATTTGCTCTAACATAAAACTATCTTCTTTACTTGTTTTTTTGTCTTGATCCTGAAGAATACTTGAGGCTTTTCTTGTATAGCCTGTAAAAAAAAGAAGTAGATTTTCTTCAAGATTAGTCAATGTTTCTGTCGAAATACTCAAATTTTTCACTACTACATCTCCGTTTTTTTTTATTTCAAATTGTTTTATTCCTCCAAATGAGGATATGTATTGATCTTGTTTACCTATTGGTTCTTTTAAGATATCAATCTCAATTTCACAAGCTGCCTCAGCTAAATCTCGTTTGCTTATATCAAGATACCTGTAAGAGTGAAGTCCCTTTATGAGAGCAGTTGTAAAACTTCCTGATGAACCAAGACCAGTTCCTGAAGGTATGTCAGCTAATGTTGTAATTTCGATTTGATTATTTGAACTCTCATATTTTTTTAATACTTCTTTAAATATTGGATGAGTGATATCCGATATTTTTCTCACTTTTTCGTTATCAGAATATTTAAGATATATTCCATTTTTAAATGGCTTAATTATGCTTACATATATATATTTATCTATTGCTGCAGATATGAATTCACCTCCAAATCGAGAATAATACGATTTAAGATCTGTCCCTCCTCCTCCAATAGAAATTCTTTGTGGACTACGAATTATAATCATATTGGTTATCCTTGTATATTTTCTCTATTACTTCCAAAGATCTTTGTGCATCATAAAGTGTTACAGAGGGCTCAGTATCATTAAGAATTGAATTATAAAAATCGTCAATCTCTTTTTGCCATGATAAGTCCTCACCGTCAAAGATCCATTTTTTACTTTCAGGCGGACCCATTTCAGGAAGCATTTTGTAATATATTAATTCCTCTGTTCCATAACTTCCTCCAAGACCATTAATTTTTAATTTCCCAACTTTTCCATAAATTTCTAGAGAAAACATATTTTTCCACTCTGTGCAGCTAACATGCAAAAAAGCAGTTTGATTATTTTTTGTTTCTAAAATCATAAACCCATTGTCTTCAACTTCCATATTCCAAAAATATGTTTTTGCACTTGATTGAATAGTTTCAAACTCTGATTTAAAAAACCACCTCGATAAGTCTATTAAGTGACATCCTTGATCAATTATTTCTCCCCCACCTGAAATTTTTGGATTTGCCCTCCATTCCTTTTCATACCCTAATCTACCTCCATGTCCATATAAACCTCTAATGAACATTAATTCACCAAGCTTATTTTGTTCGACCAGTTCTTTCGCTTTCAAAATAGATGGGTGAAATCTGTGATTAAATCCTACATGTACTTTGATATTTTTTTCTTTAGAATATTTAATTAGGCTCAATATTTCATTAGAATTGATTCCAGCTGGTTTTTCGATAAGCAAATGTTTATTTGCTTTGATGCACTCTAAGCTTATCTCATAAATTAAATTATTAGGAGTTGCTACAATTACTAAATTTATTTCTTTATTATTAACTAGATCTTTCCAATTTGAATAAAAAGGAATATTTTTTAATTCTTTAGTAATATTTGATGCTGGTAAAATATCTGCGTATGCAATAAGTTTTCCTTTTCCTAGGTATTTAGCTCGCTTTTTACCAATTAAGCCTAGGCCAATTATTCCTATATTCACTATTTATCTCCCCAATCTAATTTACGGTCCTTTCCGACTATTCGTCTTAGGGTGTAGACATCACTTTCTGAGACTTTTTCTATATTATCTGCCCACATTTCAAAGTTGTCCCATTGAGCGCTTATCAGCTTACCAGTAATTTTATCACCTGCATCTGAAATTAAAAAATTTATTAAATCTATACCTTTTTGGAAACCTGCTCCACCAGTCTCTTTTTGCTCGACTGACCTGCTATAAAATTCATCTCCAACTTTTTTTGGATCAGACTCAAGTACTTTATCTAACATTTTAGTATTTAATGCACCAGGTGCAACTGCATTTATATAGGTATTACAATTTTTTAATTCATATGACATGGTTTCAACAAATCTTACAATACCTGTTTTCGATACTGCATATGATGAAAAATTCGGCATAGGATTGGTTGCTCCACCCCCAGAAATTTGAATTATTTTACTTTTTTTTTGTGCCTTAAAAGTAGGTATCAAACTCCTTATCATTAAAATAGATCCAATTAAATTTATATTTAGAGCGTAAACCCATTCATCCCAAGATACAGTGTCTATAGGTCCGATCGGTCCGTAAACTCCTGCATTATTAATTAATACATCGATCGAGGAGAATTCTTTTATTGTAAATTTAATGAAGCTTTCAACTTCTTCTTTTTGCGAGATATCTGTTTTTGATGATATAACTGTTTGATTATGTTTTTTTAACCTGTCAAAAGATTTTTGCATTTTGTCAATTTGCTCAAGGTTTCTGGCACAAAATGAAATATTTGCCCCATTATTAATAAGATTTTCTATGATATTTTTTCCAAACCCTTCAGTGCCTCCTGTTACAATTATATTTTTATTTTTGAAATCATATTTCATGCTAATTTGACCCTACGGTAAAATATTTTAATTTTTTCGATCTACTGATTTTTTTTAAATAAGAATTTTGGTCTAGTACTGTTATTTTTTTTCTATTAGTAAAAATTTTGCTTGTAATATTCTCATACTGTCTTGAATAAGTACACACAACAATAATTTCACAATTTTTTAAAGTTTTCTTAAGATCGTTATGAACTTTAATTTTATCACTCCATCCTTTTGGCACTGTTTTGATGAGTGGATCAAAAAGAGTTAATTTTGCTCTTTTTTCAATTAGTTTATTGCCAATTTCAATGGCAATTGACCTTCTTAAAGTATCGCTATCTTCTTTATAAGAAAGCCCCCAAATAGCAATGTTTTTATCTACTAGTGTGGGATATAGTGTTTCAAGTTTATTTATGATCCATTTTTTATGAAGCTGGTTACTTTTTTTGATATTTAAAATTAATTTGTTATTATAAAAATTTCTTTTTTTATTTGCGATTAGCTTTAAAAATTCAACATCTCTTGCTAAGGTACCTCCTGCAAAGGGTCCTCCAGCTCTTAAATAAGATTTATAGCCAATTCTACCTTCTGATTTAATTCCTTTTTCAACTTCTTTATAATCTGCACCAACAATTTCACAAAGTGAAGCTATTTCATTTGCATATGAAATACTCATTGCTAAAAATGAATTAATTGCATGTTTTGTCATTTCTGCAGACTCAGTCTTCATAAAAATAAGATTGCTACATATTGGCATTAATAAGGTTTTTAATTTTTTTATTAGTCTCTTGTTTTCAATACCAACTACCAATCTTTCCTGTTCAAAAAAAGATTTTACAGAATTGCCAAGTCTTAGATTTTCTGGGATCACAATAAAGTCTAATTTTAATTTATTTTTACTTTTAAACTCTCTTATTGTTCCTGCTGGCATCTGAGATGAAACTATTATTTTTGTTTTTCTGTTTAATATTGGAATTACTTTTTTAATATTATCTAAAACATAATTAATGTTTGAATGATCATTGTTATTGACCGGCGTATCGTAAGTCACCCATAAGAAGTCTACTTGTTTTGGAAAATTTTTAATACTATCGATGAACTTTAATTTTCCTTTTTTTTGACCAATTTTAATTAAATTAGATACCTTCGGCTCAGCAATTGGTGGTTTGTTTACTTTTAAATTTTTGATAATGCTTTTGTCAAAATCTAGACCAACAATCTCATGATTTAGTTTTGATAAGCAGGCAGCAGTTACACTTCCTAAATGCCATAGTCCTAAAACACAGATTTTCATTTTTTTAAAAGCCAA
>CACKBQ010000011.1 GCA_902598405.1 uncultured Pelagibacteraceae bacterium
CGGGAAAGAAAGTTTTCAACAATCTTCCTGTTCAAAGAGGTAAGAGGGCGCTCTTTATTTGTGGTCCGGGAAATAATGGTGGCGATGGCTATGTTGCAGCCGATCTTCTTTTCAAACAAGGTATGGAAATTGATATTTATTGCCCTATTAGTAAAGCCAAGGAAAGTAATGATAATTTACATTATAAACAAAAACTTAATAAATCATTATTTGTTTCCAAAATTAGAAGTTTATCAAATTATTGTTATGTAGTTGACGCTTTGTTTGGTACGGGGTTGTCAAGAACAATGTCAGATGATTTAAGTTCTTTAATTAGTAAAATTAATCAATCTAAATTAGATGTTTTCTCTGTAGATATTCCATCTGGCATTAATGGCGATACATCTGCTGTTCTTGGAGAAGCTTTTAAAGCTTCAAAAACAATTACTTTTTTTAATAAAAAAAAATGTCATTATTTGTATCCTGGAAAAAAATATTGTGGAGAAATAGTAGTTGAGGATATTGGAATTAAAAAAAACGTATTAGATAAAATTATGCCGAATATAAAAAAAAATGATCCATCATTATGGATTAAGAATTTTCCATTTCCAGTTTCAAGTGATCATAAATATTCAAGAGGAATGCTTGTAATTAATACTGGTCCTCAATTTCAAACTGGAGCAGCTCGATTAGCTGGTCGATCAGCTATGCGCGTTGGGGCAGGAGCAGTAACAATGGTCTGCGATGAAGAAACAGCAAAAATATTAGAACCACAAATCTCAGTTGAATTATTATCAGTGATAAAAGAAAAAAATGATTTTCAAAAACTTTTAAAAGACAAAAGAGTTTCAAGTGTCCTCGTAGGCCCTGGAAATGGAGTAAATGATGAAACAAAAGCAAGAGTTTTAATGGCGCTGGCTTTTGTGGATCATTGTGTAATTGATGCAGACGCAATTACATGTTTTGAAAATAATCCAGAAGAATTATTTATAGATACTTATCCGCATACAATACTCACACCTCATGAAGGCGAATTTAAAAGACTATTTGGGGAAGGTATTGCGTTAATGGAAGATAAAGTGCTCAAGTGTGTTGAGGCAGCCAAATTAGCAGGAAGTATAGTATTACTCAAAGGCGCTGATACAGTTATTGCTGACCCTGAAGGGAATGTTGTAATAAATGCAAGCGAAGCTCCATATCTAGCAACCGCAGGATCAGGCGATGTTCTTGCTGGAATCATCGCTTCACTTGTTGGAGATAATAAGATGAATGCTTTTGATGCAGCTTGCGCTGGAACATATATTCACTCAAAACTCGGAGAAATGATAGGTCCGGGGCTAATTGCAGAGGATCTTATTGACAACATCCCCCTGATGATTAAAAAGCTGCATTCGTATGTTGCAGAAAGTAAATAAAATATCATCTCTTCTAATTTTTTTCCTTACATTTAGTTTGAATATAAGTTTAGCAGAGGATCAGGTTTATAAATTTAAATCCAAAAACACTAACTTTATTGGATCTGTAGCAAAAGAAAAAGACGGTTCAAAAACTATTTCTTTTGTCGGCATTCCCTTTGCAAAGCCTCCAGTTGATGACTTAAGATGGAAAGCTCCAAGAGAATTAGATCTGATGCCTGATACATTTGAAGCTAAAACCTTACCTAATCGATGTATGCAAGTTAGTAATTTTTATGACTCAATGGACGGTATTGAGGGAGGTTCAATAATTGGATCTGAGGACTGTCTTTATTTAAATATTTATCTTTCAGAAAAGGCATACAACAGTGAAAAGAAATTACCAGTCATGTTTTGGATACACGGAGGTGGAAATACGTGGGGTTATTCAGCTTCAAACTTGTATACTTCAGGTGATTTCATAATGGAACATGATGTAATTTTAGTCACAACAAACTATAGATTAGGTCCTTTTGGATGGTTTGCTTATAGCGGTTTAAATGAAGACTCAGATAATGAACTTGATCAAAGTGCAAATTTTGGAACTCTAGATATTATAAAATCACTTGAGTGGGTAAATGAGAATATTTCAGATTTTAATGGCGACCCAAATAATATTACTATTTTCGGTGAGTCTGCTGGAGCTAGAAATGTAATTTCACTTATGACTTCACCTTTAAGTGAAGACTTGTTTCAAAGAGGAATTTCTCAAAGCGGTTACCTTGGCTCAGACTCTTTAGACTTTGCAGAAAACAATGAAAGAGCGGGATCAAAAAGTTTATTAAGACACTTAATCAAATCAAAGAACACATCAATATCTGATGAGGAGATTTCAAATTTCATGAGCAATCAGATGCTTTCTGTCGACCTTTTAAGAACTGCAGATGCAAACGACATTATATCATATTATAGGCCAAGACCTGATGCAGCTGGATTAATTGATGTCCCGAATGTAATACCTGATGGAGTAGTAATTCCAAATAAGGGAATTTATGGAGCTTATAGAGATGGTGATATGTATGACAAACCTATGATATTTGGTTCGACACGAGATGAAGATAAACTTTTTATGTTTATGAACGATGAATATGTAAATAGGCCATTATCTTTTTTAAGTCCAATCTCAGAATATCTTGATTTATATGTAAAACCCAAAGATCCAAAGTATTATGATATCTATGCTAAATACATGGCACAGTCATGGAAATATGGGGCAGTAGACCTACCTTCAGACTTTACATCAAATTACAAAAAATCAAATGTATATGCTTATCGATTTGATTGGGATGAACAAAATGTCTATTTAGGTGTTGATTTGCCCAATCTACTAGGCGCTGCACATGGAATGGAGTTAGCATTTATTTTTAAATCAGATGGTTTATTAGGCGAGAGCTCAGATGCGATAAATGACATAATGTATAATGAAAACAACAGGTCCACTGATTTAGCGCTCTCTACAAAAATGGGACAATATTGGGTAAATTTTGCTTACGATGGGAATCCAAATATCGCCCCTTATGATATGTCTACCGAGTGGAAACCATGGAACAAATTAAATAACAACGAAAGGTTTATCGTATTTGACTCTGTTAACGATAAGGGCATTGCAATGTTTAATAATACTTTATCGGCAAATTCAATTCTTCAAGGAATATCTAGTGAGAGCATAACTGTTGATCAAAAGTGCAATATAATTGATAAAATGTTTAATAGAACAACTCTTACTGACGAGGAAGTGGATGAAATTTACAGAACCTTTATGAGTGGTAAGTGCACTAGAGCCTAAATTTTATTTAGCTCAACTTTATAGTCATCAACGATAGTTATTTCCTGAATACCATCAATGTGCATCTTAAATTTCTTATATTCTTCTTTTTCTTTCACTTTTTCTCGAGCTTCTTTTTCATCTTTAGCGCAGACAAAGATATTGGTGTGCCCTTCGTAAAAGCCATCTGAAATATTAGGATCATAAAAACCTGTATGGACTTGAAACAATTTCATATTATTTAATAATTAGATCATGAAAAAAGAAAACTTGCCATCTAAAATATGCCCGGTTTGTAATCGCCCTTTTAACTGGAGAAAAAAATGGAGATTGAACTGGGACAGAGTAATATACTGTTCAAAAAAGTGTGCTGGAATAAAAAAGGCTTAAACGATATTTCTTTTTCTGCCTTTATAAAAAGAATTTATATTTTTTATTAATTGATTGATTGCTTCTTGCAAGGTTTCATTTGATGCCCATGCAGTATGGGGTGTCCAAATGAAATTTGCTTCATTTAATATGCTATAATAGGCGTGAGATTTTTTTGGAGGTTCACTAGTTGTGACATCAATTCCAGCTCCTGCAATGATTTTTTGTTTTAATGCTTTTGTCAGATCATTTTCATTAACTATGCCGCCCCTGGCAGTATTAATTAAGATCATATTTTTTTTCATTATTTTTAATTCTTTAATTGTTATTAGGTCTTTTGTTTTCTCATTCAAGGGGCAATGAACAGACAAATAATCAAGAGATGATAAGAATTTTAAAAATTGTGTTTTTTTATAATTTCTAACCGAAAAATAATTAATATTCATTCCAAATGCTTTAGCTATTCTGCCAACTTTCATGCCGATTGAACCTTTTCCAATTATGCCCAATGTTTTGCCATGTAAGTCATTTATTTCTCTGCTAAGTAATGCAAACACTTTTCTTTTTTGCCAAAGTTTCTTGTCTATATCTTTCTCAAGACCTTTAATATTTTTAGAAAGTGCAAGCATGAGAGTTAAAACGTGTTCAGCAACCGATATGGAAGCATAGTCTCTTAGATTACATATAGAGATATTGTGTTTTCTGCAGTACTCTAGGTCTATTATATTCGTTCCCGTTGCAGTTATCGCAATTAGTTCTAAATTGTTCGCATTAGATAAATTATTTCTATTCAGTTCAATTTTGTTGGTAACAACTATATGTGCTTTCTCAATCCTTTTTTTGACTTCCCTCACCTTTGTAAAACTATGGTTTTTCCATTTGTGATTAAAATCAAGTTTTGGAAATATAATATTAGAAGGAAAAGTGGACCTATCTAAAAATACAATATTTTTTCTCATAATTAACGGTCAAAACTATAGCATCAAATTGTAATATTTTACTGTAAACATCTAAAAAATAGTCTATTTTGCATTTTCTATTAATCGCGGATATGGTGGAATTGGTAGACACGCTGGTTTTAGGTACCAGTGAGGCAACTCATGGGGGGTTCGAGTCCCTCTATCCGCACCAATTTGTTAGTAAGAAGATAATATGAGTTATAAAGAAGTATTAAATAAAGGTTTGAAAAGAGCTTATGAGTTCACTATTGCATCTGCAGATTTTAACACAAAGCTAGAGTCAAAAAATTGAGGAAGTAAAAAAATCAGTAAAAATTGATGGCTTTAGACCAGGTAAAGTTCCAAATAATATCATTATGCAAAAACATGGTGATGCAATTAACAATGAAGTTTTGAATGCTGTAATAAATGAAAATGTCTCAAAAATAATACAAGAAGGAAAGCATCGTCCCGTTTCTCAACCGAAGGTTGATTACAAAGATAAAGAACAAGAAAAAAAAGATGTTGATAAAACGTTTAAAATTGAGTTTGAAGTTTTTCCAGAAATAAAATTAGCCGACTTTACTAAAATCGAAATCGAGTCAACTTCGGTAAAGCTTGATAAAAAAGAAATTGATAAACGAATAGACTTAATTGCCAAATCTCAAAGAACATATAAAGAGCAAGGTAGTGATTATAAAGCTAAGAAAGAAGACTCTGTCTTATTAGATTATGAAGGAACTATCGATGGTAAGAATTTTGATGGAGGTAAGGCAGAAAGTCAGACAATTGTAATTGGCTCTGGACGATACATAAAGGATTTAGAAGATGGCCTTGTGGGTCTAAAGAGCGGAGACAGCAAAAAGATAAACGTCAAGTTTCCTGCAGATTATTCAGCAAAAGAGTTACAAAATGCTGATGCTGTGTTTGATTGCAATATTAAAAAAATAAGTTCACCCGTTGAATCAAAAGTAGATGATGAATTGGCAAAATCAATGGGTGCAACTGATTTAAAGGATCTAAAAAGTAAGGTCGAAAATCAAATGCAAAGCGAGTACTTAGATCTAACAAAAAATCTTGATAAAAAAGTACTTTTTGAAAAGCTTCAGTCAGCGCACAAATTTGAGTTACCTGAAGATCTTATAAATGTTGAATTTCAGAACTTGTCTGCAAATTATTTAAATTCACAAAGTCCATCATCAATTGATCATCAAAAGGAAATCAAAGATAAAAAATTGACTTCTGATAATGAGGCTAAATTTAAGGAAGATGCAAAAAATAGAATTGAACTGGGCTTAATTCTTCAGGAGGTTGGAAAAGTAAATGAAATTTCGGTGACGCCAGAGGAAATGAATAAAGCCCTTTTTGAATATGCAAGCAATTTTAAAGGACAAGAACAAAAAGTGATTGATTATTATAGAAATAATCAGGATGCAGCTATGCAACTTCAAGCTCCTTTATATGAAAATAAAATTGTAGACTTTATACTTTCGAAGGTTAAATTGAAAAAGAAGGATGTAGATGTTGATTCGTTTATCAAAATGTATAATAACGTCAATTCAGTTGAAAAGACTGAAGTGAAGAAAAAAACGGCAAAGAAAAAGACAGTTAAGAAAAAAACTAAGAAATAATAATGATTGATAATAAAATTTTTGATCAACTGGTTCCAATGGTCGTTGAACAGACGGGAAGAGGAGAACGTGCTTTTGATATTTATTCAAGATTATTAAAGGAAAGAATAATATTTTTAGTCGGGCCAGTTAACGATCACATGGCCTCTTTAGTTTCAGCTCAACTTTTGTTTCTTGAATCTGAAAATCCCGAAAAAGAGATATCATTATATATAAATTCACCTGGAGGAGTTGTGAGTGATGGATTGGCAATTTACGACACAATGCAATTCATACAGTCTCCAGTCTCAACTCTTTGTTTTGGACAGGCTGCTTCAATGGGCTCATTCTTACTTGCAGCAGGTGAGAAAGGAAAAAGATATGCTTTACCTAATAGCCGCATAATGGTGCACCAGCCATCTGCTGGCTTTCAAGGTCAAGCAACTGATATAGAAATTCATGCGAAAGAGGTCTTGGCAATGAAAGCAAATTTAAACAAAATATATGCAAAACATACAGGCCAACCCGTTGAAGCAATCGAAGAGGCGCTTGAAAGAGATAACTTTATGTCACCGGAAGAGGCTCAGAAATTTGGCATAATCGATAGCATTCAGGAAAAAAGAGTTGAGCCAAAAACTGAGAAATAGCCTCAAATAGTCAATTTAATCCACTGTTTATAAACACTTTTTTTTAAAATTAATTGTTTTTTTTCTACAGAAATGTTTTTCTTAATAATTATTGATTCGCAGATTGTTAAAAAATTGAACTATGAGTGAAAATAATAACGATAGTAAAAGCAAGAATACGCTTTATTGCTCTTTTTGTGGTAAGAGTCAGCATGAAGTAAAGAAGTTGATTGCAGGGCCAACTGTATTTATTTGTGATGAGTGCGTTGAGTTATGTAACGATATTATTCAAGAAGAGAATAAAGAGACTAAGGCAAAATCATCAAGTAGAATTCCAACTCCTAAAGAAATCTGTGCAACTTTAGATGACTTCGTAATAGGACAAAAAGACGCCAAGTACAATTTGTCTGTAGCTGTGCATAATCATTATAAAAGAATTGAGCATTCCAATTTCAAGTCAGATGTAGAGTTATCGAAATCAAACATTCTCTTAATTGGACCTACTGGCTGTGGTAAAACTTTATTGGCCCAAACTCTAGCACGTATCTTAGATGTACCATTTACAATGGCAGATGCCACAACTCTTACTGAGGCTGGATATGTTGGAGAAGATGTTGAGAATATCATTTTAAAATTATTACAGGCATCTGACTATAATGTTGAAAGGGCACAGAGAGGCATAGTTTATATTGATGAAATTGACAAAGTTAGCAGAAAATCTGAAAACCCATCAATTACAAGAGATGTTTCAGGTGAGGGTGTACAACAAGCATTACTTAAAATAATGGAAGGAACTGTTGCTAGTGTGCCACCACAAGGTGGAAGAAAACATCCACAGCAAGAATTTTTACAAGTGGATACGACAAATATTTTATTTATCTGTGGTGGGGCTTTTTCTGGGTTAGACAAAATAATTAACAAAAGATCAAAAGGGTCAGGTATTGGATTTCAAGCAAATGTGAAAAGCTATGAAGAGAAATCTGGAGGGAACAGTTTAAAACATTTGGAGCCTGAAGATTTATTGAGTTATGGGCTGATACCTGAGTTTGTTGGAAGACTTCCTATTGTCACAACTCTTACAGACTTAGACGAAGAGTCACTAGTAAAAATTCTTCAAGAGCCTAAGAATGCACTGGTTAAACAATATCAAACATTATTTAACATGGAAGATGTTAAACTAATACTTTCAAATGAAGCTCTCAGCGTTATCGCAAAAAAAGCAATTGAGAGAAAAACAGGCGCAAGAGGACTTAGGTCTATACTAGAGAGTATCTTGCTCGATACTATGTTTGAATTACCATCCCTTGAAGGCGTTGAAGAAGTCGTGATTAATGCAGAAGTCGCTGAGGGCCGTGCTCGTCCGCTCTACACTTACACAGACGGCAAAAAAGCTTCAGAAACAAGCGCTTAGCCCACAAATCTTTTATTCCTTGAAAATTAGGAATTTATACACATTTAAAGAGTAGTAAAAAAATAAATAACTTTACTAGTATTAGTATTGATCATCTTATTGATAAAAGGATTATCGAGTCGAAAATGATTGAAAATAACATTCCAGTATTGCCATTAAGAGACATAGTTGTGTTTCCTCATATGGTGGTTCCATTGTTTGTAGGTAGAGATAAGTCGGTTAAAGCGCTAGAAAAAGTCATGGCTGGTGATAAACGCATTATGCTCATCACTCAAAAAAGTGCTTCGGTGGATGACCCAAAAAAAGATGACCTTTTTGACTTTGGAACAATTGCAAATGTATTACAGTTACTAAAATTACCTGACGGTACAGTTAAAGTACTTGTCGAGGGACTTCAAAGAGCATCGATTAACATGTTTACTGATAATGAAGATTATCTAGTTTCCAACATTGATCTTATTGATGAGAACAACGATAGCTCAGATAAAAAGTTAAGAGCATTATCTAAATCAATAACAGATCTTTTTGATAAATATGTAAATTTAAATAAAAAAATTCCTCCTGAAGTACTTGGGACAATAAACGAAATTGATGATTTAGCTAAGTTGAGCGACACAATTGCATCACACTTATCAATTAAATTATCTGATAAACAAGAGATATTGGAAGCAATCGACCTTACCGAGAGATTTGAAAAGATAATGAATTTTATTCAAGCAGAACTCGATGTTATGCAAGTTGAAAAAAAGATTAGAGGTCGTGTAAAAAATCAAATGGAGAAAACTCAAAGGGAATATTATCTAAATGAGCAAATGAAAGCCATCCAAAAAGAGCTTGGAGAAGGCGATGATGGTAAAGACGATATTCAGGAGTATGAGGAAAAAATCGAGAATACTAAACTTTCAAAAGAAGCAAAAGAAAAATGCTACTCTGAAATTAAAAAGTTGAAATCGATGAGCCCAATGTCCGCTGAATCCAGTGTTATAAGAAATTATTTAGATTGGATATTAACAATACCATGGGGTAAAAAGACAAAAGTCAAAAAAGATATCAAATTTGCAGAGAGTGTTCTTAACGAAGATCATTATGGTCTCGAAAAAGTAAAAGAGAGAATACTAGAATATTTGGCTGTTCAGCAAAGAATAAAGAAAATGAAAGGTCCAATTTTATGTTTAGTTGGAGCTCCAGGTGTGGGTAAAACTTCATTGGGTAAGTCGATTGCAAGAGCTACGGGAAGAAAATTTGTGAGAATGTCACTCGGAGGAGTTAGAGATGAAGCTGAGATTAGGGGCCACAGAAGAACTTATATAGGATCTCTGCCTGGAAAGGTTCTTCAGATGATGAAGAAAGCAGGATCATCTAATCCATTATTTCTATTAGATGAAATTGATAAGTTAGGAGCTGATTACAGAGGAGACCCTTCGTCAGCTTTATTGGAAGTGCTTGATCCAGAGCAAAATAATTCATTTAACGATCACTATCTAGAAGTTGATTATGACTTGTCCGATACAATGTTTATTACAACTGCTAATACATTAAGAATGCCTCCTGCACTTTTAGACAGAATGGAAATTATTAGAATTGCAGGCTACACAGAAGATGAAAAAGTAGAAATTGTAAAACAACATTTAGCACCACAGATGTTAGAGAAGCATGGTTTAAAGAGTGGTGAGCTTATACTGGATGATAGTGCGATAACTGGATTAATAAGATATTATACTAGGGAAGCAGGTGTAAGGAGTTTAGAAAGAGAACTTGCTAACCTCGCTCGTAAAACAGTTAAAAAAATTGTAGCAGGTGACATTGGATCACTAACAATAAACGAAGATAACCTGCACGAGTTTGCGGGTGTTAGAAAATTTAAATTTGGCGAAATTGATAATGACGACCAGGTTGGAATAGTTACAGGACTTGCTTGGACAGAAGTTGGTGGCGATATATTGCCAATAGAGTCGGTTATAATGCCTGGAAAAGGCCGCATGACTATAACTGGAAAATTAGGTGATGTAATGAAAGAGTCTATTCAAGCCGCAAAATCCTATGTTCGCTCAAGGTGTATTGAGTTTGGAATAAAACCAACTATTTTTCCGATACGTGATATTCATATTCATGTACCAGAAGGTGCAATTCCAAAAGATGGTCCATCCGCTGGCCTAGGTATGGTTACTTCCATAGTTTCAGTGTTGACAGGTATACCGGTTAGAAAAGATATTGCTATGACAGGTGAAGTGACACTTCGTGGAAAGGCACTTGGGATTGGCGGTTTAAAAGAAAAACTATTAGCTGCTCTCAGAGCTGGAACAAAAACTGTCATAATTCCAAAGGAAAATGAAAAAGACATGGCTGATATACCAGCTAATGTAAAAGATGGACTGGAACTTATATTCGTCGATAATGTTGATGAGGTCTTAAAAATAGCTTTGACAAAGCCTCTCCTGCCTATTGAGTGGGACGAAGAGGATTCACCTAAGTCTTCTAGCGATATATCTGAAGATGATGCTGATCAAGATGTGGATAATCCTATAACACACTGATTTAATTATATTTTCTTAAATAAAAATACCTAAATTTTAATTTTTAGCAGTTTTCTTGGGCTTTTTCTTGACTATATATAGTAGTTCAGGTCTCATAGTTATATTACGAATCAAAAACTCCTAAAAAAGGGGGGGGTTATGAACAAACAAGACTTAATAGCAAAAGTAGCTGATGTTACAGGTATGCAAAAATCTGACTCAGAAAAGGCAGTAAATGCAGTTTTTGAGCAAATTACTGATGTTCTTAAAGCAAGAGGAGAAGTAAGATTGGTGGGCTTTGGCACATTCAAAACATCAATTAGAAAAGCATCTCAAGGGCGAAATCCACGTACCAATGAGGTTATTCAAATCCCTGAGTCAACTAGACCTAAGTTTACTGCAGGTAAAGGTTTGAAAGAAGCTGTTAATAATGCTGGCGGTGGAGGAATGTAGTTCCTTAACTGCTGACTAAATTATTTAAAATCCGATCACTCTTAAACAAAGCGTGATCGGATTTTTTTTATAAATATCTGTGAATATTCACTAAAATAGATATATAACAGTCTTTCCGGGCGATTAGCTCAGCTGGAAGAGCGTCACGTTTACACCGTGAATGTCGGGAGTTCGAACCTCTCATCGCCCACCATTTCCTCCCACGAGATGGAAAAAATTTAACTGTGGGGGTGTAGCTCAGTCTGGTTAGAGCGCCTGCCTGTCACGCAGGAGGTCGCGGGTTCGAGTCCCGTCACTCCCGCCACATGATTATTCTTAAGAAAATAAGATTTAATTTTTTGCTTTTGCAACAAGTTTTAAAAAAAATTTATTGGATACAATAGTTTACAAGCTCATTAAAAATATCAAAATCTACTTATGACAGTTATAGTTGATAGATAAGAATGATTTACTGCCGCTACATAAAAAATACTCTATATGCCCTTATGATATTTGGCATAATTTTGACTGCTGAAGTTCATGCAAGTGAATTTAAAGTTGGCTTTGCTAAGATGCCGATCACCCCTAATCTAATTGATGAATGGGAAGATATAAATAATGATGCTCAATTTGATGCAGATATTGATAAGTGGACTGATGTAAATGGCAATGGTCGATTTGATGCAGTGTGGATGGCAGGTTTTCAAAATAAACGAGCTGCCCAAGGTATTAAAGATGATTTGATGTCCGTAGCTGTTGTAATAGATGATGGCCAGACACGAATAGGTATCATAAGTGCTGATACAATAGGGTTAATGCGTAAATTTGTACTCAGTGTCCGTGAGGATGTTCCTGCTGAGTGGGGTTTAGATTACATTATGGTGCATGCAACACATAATCATGAAGGCCCAGATACTCAAGGTCTTTGGGGCCCGAGTTTTTTAAAAAGTGGTATCAACGATGCCTATATGAAGAGGCTTAAAAAAGATTTTATAAACACATTAAAGATGGCGATTGATAACTTAGAGGCTGCAGAAATGAGTTTGGCTTTAATTCCGACTAATCCACTTACCCCTATTAAAGATAAACGAAAACCTATCGTTATAGATGATGATATAAGGGCAATTTTATTCAATCGCCCTGACGGCTCAATTATTGGTTCTTTAATCAATTTCGGAATTCATGTCGAGCTTGCATGGGATAAAAATTTAGACATAACCTCTGATGTTGCTGGCTACTTAAGAAGAGGTATCAGTCATGGAATTTATTATGATGACAACTTAATTAAACCTGGTCTTGGCGGAACCACATTATGGCTTACAGGAAATATAGGAGGCTTGATGACATCAGGACCAACCGATCCAATTTATGATCCTGTTTTGGAAAAAATGATTACTAAACCGAGTCATTCTAAAGCTCGCGCATATGGTTATAGCCTTGCAAACAGTGTTATAGAGGCTTTTCAAGCAGGTGATTTTAAGACTTCTCCTAAACCATCACTAAGTATCCAATCACAAGAAATAGAATTAGGTATAGAAAACTTGATGCTCTCATTCGGCACTTTGCTCGGTATAATTGATGCTGATACTAAATTCAGTCTGAGGCCACCGTTCATACGTTATCTAAGTGAGGTAGCATTTATACAAATAGGAGATGCATCTATTACTGGAATTCCTGGAGAGCTTTATCCAGAAATTGCTATTGGCGGCATTGAAAACCCTAAAGGAGCTGACTATGTTATGACGCCGCAAGAAGTTCCAAATTTACGAAGTCAGTTTCCAGACAAACTGAACTTGATGGTGAATTTAGCAAATGACTCAATCGGTTACATCATCCCAAAAAGTGAGTGGGATGATGACGCTCCTTGGATCTATGGAGAAAGTGAAGAAACATATGGCGAGGTAGTGTCCTTGGGCCCAGATACGGCAACAGTGATTCACGAAAATATCATTAAGTTGATAGAAGAATCAAAAAATCAATGATTTATTCTGGATACTCATTATAGGTAAAGTTATTCGTGCTCACCATCTTTGCCCCTAAAGAATCTTAAATCATAAATTTGGGGTTTTTTTTCAGCCGTGACAAATACAAACATCGTTATGAAAATTGCGGCAATTAATAGCGCATGAGCAATTGCAGTGAAACCAAACACAAAAATACTGTCAACGATATAAAGTGAAAATACACCGCTCCACATAAAAGCAAGAATTTGCATTATCATGTGACGAATTTTAAGATTGGTTATATTTTTTAATGGATTTACATTTGAGTCCATTATAGGTGACCAAAGGCCCTTAAATATCTCTATTATTTTCTTCACTTAGTTATTATTGAAATAAAGTAGCAGTATCTTTAACATCCTTTAAAAATTTTTTTCTAACCTTGTCAGCGACAAACGGTACAGCAAAATATCTTTTATAAAGTATGCTTTTAATACCACATATGTGAAAAACACCTCTTTTCAACCGTCTTATTGGCAAATTGAGAAAAAAAGTAGTTATTGCTAAACGAGGAGAGCCGTATGTGCAAAATATTATCGCTTTTTTATTGCCTAAATTACCTTGAGGGTAGCCATAGTTGCCTACCAGTTGTTTAAAAGTAAATGCCCATGGAGGAGCTAAAACTTTGTCTATCCATCCTTCCAGAATTGCAGGCATTCTAAAATTCCAAATAGGAGCAATTAATACAATTGTATCACTTTGTTCAATCCTCCTTCGGTGATCTAGAACATCTGGTCCAGGATTGCCTCCAGCAAATACAGGATCAAATTTCTCTTTATATAAATCGACCATATCAACTGTATGACCAGCTTTTTTTGCACTTTCTATAAAGGTATCTCTTATGGCTGCATTAAATGAATTATCATCGTAATGGCCGTAAACAATAAAAAATTTTTTAAACTGTCTTTCTCTCATTTTGTATTTTCCTTACTTTCATTATTGTCTGATTCTGTAGCATTTTATTGTAGAAATTTTGTATTTTTGGATAATTTTCAAGAAAATGATCCTCCTCCAACCAGAAAAGCAATGTGAATAAATAAAAATCTGCAGCTGACAGTGAATTGCCAACAATATATTCACCTATTTTATTTTCTAAATAGTTTAAATAAGTTTCCAAGATTGATTTAGATCTATTCACTAAGTCTTTAGTATTTTCAGTAGAAACGTAATGATCAGGATGAAAATAAAGAAGGATTGCAGGATAAATTGACGATGACATAAATGCCATAATTTGATGGAAGTCGGTTATTCCATTTTTAGTATCAGGTATCAATTGGCTTTCTCTTTCAATAAAGTGATAAACAATTGCCATACTTTCTATTAAATATTCGCCATTTGGCGTCTCAACCATTGGCACTCTTCCAAGAGGATTAACATTAAGTATGGTTTTGTCACTTTTAAAATTATCGCCAATCTCAACAAACTCATATTCAATTGATATTTCATGGCAAAGGAACTCAATTATATCAGAACCCCATTCTGATTTACCGAAGATTTTATATTTCACTATGGATACCCAGCTTTGGCATGCTCCACATTAATCGAATAAATCTTTCCAGATTTCACAGCTTTAGCTTCTTCTGGTTCAGACGCATCAGCCGTACATACAAATAATTTCTTGCCATCTGATCCTCCTAACATACATGCATACGCTCTATTTGGAGTTGTAATTCTATCTGTAATTTTTCCACCTTCTGTATATCTAACAACCTCTGAGGTAGTTGGAGATGCTATCCAGATCCCCATCTTTTCATCTAAGCAAATACCATCAGGAACAGGGTAAGGAATACCTTTACCTTCTTTTGGTGTAATTTTTAATAACCGCATTATTCTTGTGGAGTAATAAAATAAATTAGGCATCATATGAGCCCATACTCTCCGATTAGAAAGATTTCCATCTGTATCTAAATCAAATGCAGTAAGTCTACCCGCATAGGTTTCGCCAATAATTAGTTTTTTACCATCAGGCGTAATTACAGTTCCATTTGGAAAGTCTAAATTTGAAGCAGCAATTGAGGAATTTCCATTAGGGTCTACTTTTATAAGTACTGTTGGCTTTATATCTTTTCCGTGATGAATTGATCCAAAATTACCAACGAATGCATTACCGTTTTTATCGACTACCATGTCATTGCATCTAAAAGGTGTAAGTTTTGACATATCTGCATGCTCAGTAAGATTACCATCTCTAAACTTTAGTAGCTTTCTATCGAGCATAGAGACAATAATGAGATCACCATTTGGCAGCCAACCTAGGCCAGACGGTTGATTAGGTACATCGACTATTTTTTCAACATTCCCCATCTCATCTGCGGTCATCACAGCATGATGATAAAAATCTGAAAACCAAAGTTTACCATCTTTCCATCTTGGACCTTCAGAAAAGTGAAGGTTATCTGCGATTAATTTGAAATTACTATTCATATTTCCTAATTTTATTGATTATTCTAATTCAAAACTATTATATGGCTATTTACCAGTAAATTAAGTGTATGCAGATACTCACTAAATTTTTTGAGAGTTTAATTAATGTTAAAAGTCACTGATCAAAGGTCAAATAGTGTTGAAAAATTAGGAAATTTCCGATTTTTTTGTATATTTTCAAATATGTTAATTTAATTCCACTCTGTTTTTTTGTAAATTTAGGTTCGCTCCCTTAAAAATTAATCGCTAACGGTCGGAAACACAATTTTTCCCATATTTTCTATTGTTTTCGAATGATTTGAATATATATTTTCGGTGATACTAATACGATTCTAAAATATGGACATAGCTATAGCTGATTATTTGCCAATACTAATTTTTATGTTTGTTGCGTTAGCGATTAGCTGTCTATTTGTTTTGGCAAATTTCTTAGTTGCAGTAAATAACCCTGATCCTGAAAAGAATTCTGCCTATGAGTGCGGATTTGAACAGTTTGGAGACTCTAGAATGAAGTTTGATGTTCGTTTTTATTTAGTCACATTACTTTTTATTATTTTTGACCTCGAAGTCGCGTTTCTATTTCCTTGGGCTGTCACATTTGGAACCTTGGGCTTATTTGGCTTTGTTTCAATGATGGTTTTCCTAGCAATTCTAACAATTGGTTTCATATACGAGTGGAAAAAAGGAGCATTGGAGTGGCAATAAATACAAATATTGAAGAGACAAGTCCAGAACTAGAAAGACTAAAGAAGTTGTATGCTGATAAGGGGTTCGTTGTCACCAGTATCAATAACCTTATTAACTGGGCTCGAACAGGCTCTCTGCATTGGATGACATTTGGATTAGCTTGTTGTGCTGTCGAGATGATGCATGTTGGAACACCGCGCTACGACGTTGAGCGTTTTGGCGCAGCTCCAAGAGCATCACCAAGACATGCAGACGTTCTTATAGTGGCAGGTACTTTGACAAATAAAATGGCAGCGGCATTAAGAAAAGCTTACGATCAGATGCCAGAACCTCGATATGTAATTTCCATGGGAAGCTGTGCGAATGGTGGAGGGTATTATCACTACTCATATTCTGTTGTTAGAGGTTGCGATCGAATAATACCTGTTGATGTTTACGTGCCAGGGTGCCCACCCACAGCAGAAGGCCTGCTTTATGGATTATTGCAGTTACAGAAAAAAATAAGAAGAGAAGGCAACATCAAAAGATAATGAGCGAGCAAATTGAAATGGCCAAAGCTGCCATTGAAAAGAACTGTAAACTGAATGATATAGATGTAAACTTAGGGCAGTTACAACTATCGGTTGACCCTGTAAATCTAATACAGGTTATCGATTTTGTTAAGAATGATCCAAGCTGTGAATTTAAGCAAATTACAGACATTGCTGGAGTGGATTTTCCGGAAAATGAAAAAAGATTTGAAGTTATTTATCATTTTTTGAGTTTTAGGTTTAATTTACGGTTAAGAGTAAAAACTCAAATAAGTGAAGTGGACTCCTTGCCCAGCATAACATCAATCTTTCCTGCAGCTAATTGGTTTGAGAGAGAAGCATTTGACATGTACGGAATAACTTTCACGGATCATCCAGATTTAAGAAGAATTTTAACTGATTACGGTTTTGAGGGATATCCTCTACGTAAAGATTTTCCATTAACAGGTAATGTCGAAATCAGATATGACGAAATTGATAAAAAAATAGTTCACGAGCCTGTTAAGCTGCAACAAGATTTTAGAAATTTTGACATTCAAAGTCCCTGGGAAGGAACAAAGTATTTAGATAAGGAAGCAAAAGAAAGTGAGTAATAATAAAACTGTAACTGTTAATTTTGGACCAGTACACCCTGCAGCACATGGCGTTTTAAGACTCATTCTTGATCTAGATGGAGAAATTGTAGAAAGGGCTGACCCGCACATCGGGCTTTTACATAGGGGCACTGAAAAACTAATCGAACATAAAACTTATCTTCAAGCAATACCATATTTCGACAGACTGGATTATGTTGCACCCATGAACCAGGAGCATGCCTTTGCATTAGCAATAGAAAAATTGCTAAATGTAGAAGTGCCTTTGAGAGGTCAATATATTAGGGTTTTATTTGCTGAAATTGGGCGTCTCTTAAGCCACCTTCTAAATGTTACCACTACAGCAATGGATGTGGGAGCTATGACACCAATCACATGGGGTTTTGATGAAAGAGAAAAGCTATTAGATTTTTACGAAGAAGTATCTGGATCTAGATTTCATGCAGCCTATTTTAGAGCAGGTGGTGTTCATCAAGATCTACCAGACGGGTTAACTGATAAGATATTTAATTTTTGTAATAATTTTCCAAAAGCAATTGATGATATTGAAAGCATGTTGACTGAAAATAGAATATTTAAACAACGAAATGTGAATATTGGTAAAGTATCAAAGGAAGATGCTGTTGATCGTGGCTTTAGTGGATTCATATTAAGAGCATGCGGTGTACCATGGGATTTAAGAAAGTCCCAACCGTATGATTGTTACGACAAACTTGAATTCAAAGTTCCAGTTGGTCAAAACGGTGATTGTTATGACCGTTATCTATGTCAGATTGAAGAAATGAGAGAAAGCACGAAAATCATGCTTCAATGTCTTGATCAAATGCCTAAAGGAGAAGTGATCAATAGAGACTCCAAAATTGCAGCGCCTAAAAGGGAAGATATGAAACAATCAATGGAAGCCATAATTCACCATTTTAAATTTTTTACTGAAGGCTTTCATGTGCCTAAAGGAGAAATCTATTCTGCCGTTGAGGCTCCTAAAGGTGAATTTGGGGTATATTTAATTTCCGATGGAACCAGCAGACCTTATAGGTGTAAAATTAGAGCTCCTGGATTTGCTCACTTGCAGGCATTTGATTTGCTTTCAAAAGGCCATCTTCTAGCAGATGTCCCTGCAATTCTTGGATCAATTGCAATAGTTTTTGGTGAGGTTGATAGATGAGCAATCAAAAAAACGCCTTTGTGTTTAATAAGGAAAATGCAATTAAGGCAAAAGAAATTCTTCTTAAATACCCAACAAATAGAAGACAAAGTGCAATCATGCCTTTGCTTGATTTAGCGCAAAGACAAAATGAAAACTGGTTGAGCAGGGATATAGTTGAGTATGTAGCGGATTACTTAGAAATGCCTTTTATCAAGGCTTGGGAAGTAGTTACCTTTTATTCAATGTATTACACAAAATATAATGGAAAATATTTAGTACAAGTTTGTGGAACAACACCTTGTTGGTTAAGAGGTTCAGATCAAGTTATAAAAGCGTGCAAAGAAGTTATTTCACCAGAACCAAATACAGTCTCAAGAGATGGTTTATTTTCATGGATGCAAGTTGAGTGTCTTGGTGCTTGTGTGAATGCTCCACTTGTTCAAATCAATGACGATTATTATGAAGATTTGACTTACGATACAACGAAAAATGTTTTGCAATCTCTTATAGATGGCTCACCACTGAGTATAGGTTCACAAAGTGGCCGTAAAAGTTCAAAGGCAGTGTCTTAATGTTAAAAGAAAAAGATAAAATATTTACTAATTTATTTGGCGATGAACCTTTTCATTTAAAAAATGCACAGGCAAGAGGTGATTGGGACAATACAAAAGAACTTATTAAAAAAGGAAGAGAATGGATAATTGATGAGATGAAAAAATCTGAGTTAAGGGGAAGAGGCGGTGCAGGCTTCCCTACCGGATTAAAATGGTCATTTATGCCTAAAGATTCAAATCTTACTAATTACCTTGTTGTTAATGCAGATGAATCTGAACCAGGTACTTGCAAAGATAGAGATATGATAAGAAATGAGCCTCATAAGCTTATTGAAGGATGCTTGTTAGCATCTTTTGCGATGAATGCTCATACTTGTTACATTTATATTCGAGGTGAATATTTTAATGAAGCTGTTGTTCTTCAAAAAGCGATTGACGAAGCATACGACGCTGGGTTAATTGGAAAAAATGCTGCTAAGTCGGGTTGGGATTTCGATATATTTTTACATCGGGGCGCAGGAGCATACATATGTGGTGAGGAGACAGCTCTACTTGAAAGCTTGGAAGGAAAAAAGGGCCAACCAAGACTCAAACCTCCTTTTCCAGCTAATAAAGGTCTATACGGATCTCCAACTACTGTAAATAATGTTGAAACCATAGCTGTTGTTCCAACAATTTTAAGAAGAGGTGGAGAATGGTTTTCATCTTTTGGTCGACCAAAAAATACAGGTACAAAAGTTTTTTGTATTTCTGGTCATGTTAATAATCCTTGCAATATAGAAGAAGAAATGAGCATTCCTCTTAGGGAGCTTATTGAAAAGCATGCTGGAGGTGTAACTGGTGGATGGGATAATCTTAAAGCTGTAATTCCTGGGGGCTCATCTGTTCCACTTATACCAAAATCAACTTGCGATACTGTCCTGATGGATTTCGATTCACTGTCTGCAGTTAAAAGTGGGTTAGGCACAGCCGCTGTAATCGTAATGGATAAAAGCACTGACCTCGTCAAAGCTATCTCTAAGCTATCTCACTTTTATAAACACGAAAGTTGCGGTCAATGCACTCCTTGTAGAGAAGGAACAGGGTGGATGTGGAGAATGATGGAGAAGATTGGAAACGGTCATGCAAGTTCAAATGATATTGATAAGTTACTTGATGTGACAAAGCAAATCGAAGGCCATACAATTTGCGCACTTGGTGATGCTGCGGCATGGCCAATTCAAGGATTGTTTAGGCATTTTAGAGATGAAATAGAAGAGCAACTTAAAAAGACTAAGGCTGCATAATGGCAAAAGTAAAAATAAATGGGTCCGAGATTGAAGTATCTGATGGCATGACGATACTGCAGGCATGTGAAGAGGCAGGAATTGAAATACCAAGATTTTGCTACCATGATCGTCTTTCAATTGCAGGTAATTGTAGAATGTGCCTTGTTGATGTGGAAGGTTCACCTAAACCAGTAGCTTCGTGCGCGATGCCAATTAATGAAGGCATGTCAATTCATACAAACACTCAGTCTGTAAAAAAAGCGAGAGAAGGTGTAATGGAGTTTTTGCTAATTAATCACCCACTAGATTGCCCAGTTTGTGATCAAGGCGGTGAGTGCGATCTACAAGATCAAACTATTGCTTTTGGCCCTGAAAATTCAAGGTTCGAAGAGAATAAAAGGGCAGTTGAAGAAAAGCATATGGGCCCGTTGATTAAAACTTATATGACTCGATGTATTCACTGCACAAGGTGTATCCGATTTGCAGATGAAGTAGCGGGAGTAAATCAATTAGGCGCAGTAAATCGCGGAGAAAATATGGAAATAACAACTTATTTAGAAAAGACATTAGACTCTGAGCTATCGGCTAACATCGTTGATTTATGTCCAGTAGGTGCACTTACATCGAAACCATATCAATTTGAAGCCAGACCTTGGGAATTAAAGAAGACAGAGACCATTGATGTTATGGATGCGGTAGGGTCGAATATTAGAGTTGATACTTACGGGTGGAAAGTGAAAAGAGTACTACCTGTGCTTAATGAAGACATTAATGAAGAGTGGATATCAGATAAAACAAGGTATGCATGCGATGGACTTTTAAATCAACGTCTAGACACACCCTACATAAAAAAGAATAACAAATTAGAGCAAGTTTCATGGGAAGAAACTTTTTCTCAATTAAAAAAACTTGTTATGGACTCAGATCCTGACGAAATTGCGTTTTTAGTAGGTGACTTTATTGATTTAGAAACAAGCTACTTAATAAAAAAATTATCGGAAGATCTAAGCATCAAGGCAGTTGATGGAAGACAGGAAGGATGTAAAGTTCCATTCAACCATAGATCTCAGTTCTTATTTAATTCTAAAATTAAAGGCATTGATGAAACAGATTGCATTTTAATGATTGGAACGAACACGCGTGAAGAAGCTGCAATTATTAATTCAAGAATAAGGAAAAGAGTTATTTCATCAAATATTCCAGTTGCACTGATTGGAAAAAATGTTGATCTTACATATAAATACAATCACTTGGGTGATGATATAAATATCCTTATAGATCTTTTAAATGAAAAAAACTCATTTCATAAAAAGTTAACAAAAGCCTCAAAGCCAATGATTATTATTGGCCAGTCCGTGTTAAATCGTGATGACTCATTGCAGATTTACTCACTGCTTGAAACATTTACAGATAAATTCAATCTCATTCAGGAAGATTGGAATGGATTTAATGTATTGCAGCTTGCCGCTGCAAGAGCAGGTATTCTTGAGATGGGTCTTATACAAAAAAATAAATCAGTCGATGATTTGGTCGCTGACGCTGAAAAAGGTAAATTCAAATTAGTGATTTCATTTGGCGCTGATGAAATCAGTTATGAAAAATTTTCCAATTGCAAAATAGTTTATATGGGCACACATGGAGATAGAGGCGCAAACGCCGCTGATTTTATATTGCCAGCAGCAGCATATACCGAAAAAGATGCAATTTTTATAAACACTGAAGGGAGAGTTCAATACGCAAATAAAGCAAGTTTTCCTCCAGGTGAAGCCAGGGAAGATTGGAAAATTATTAATCAATTAAGTGAAGTCCTTGAACTAAAATGGTCGTTTTTAGAATTGTATGATGTAAGAGATGAAATGTTTGCCAAGTTTCCTCAACTTAAAGAGGACTTTAATGATCAAAACAATGGATTCGTTAAAATTATTGATAATAAAGGTAATGAAGAAATAGAAATCATTAATAAGGATACAAGATCAAGCCAAGAAAAAAAGAATGATACAATCAATGGTAACATTAAGAGCTTTGAAGAAAATTCGGCAAAAAAAATATTTAATACAGCTTGGACTGATCTAAATGATCGCCAGAGAGAGTATCTGAGAAAATATAATTATCCTGAGACATGGTCAGAATTTACAGAGCATTATGGCTTTAAAGTTGTAAATGATATTAAGAAGAAAAATAACGTCGTGTTGCCATATGAGGACCAATACGCAAATAGTATCGGAAAAGCTTGGAATGATCTCACTTATAATCAAAAGAAGTGGGCCTATACTAAAAGAAACAAAAATAACTTAATCGGATTAGCAGATGACGCAAATTTTTCACCTGATGGAATTGTCGTTTTAAACGACAATCAGGAGGCGTACTATGCTCAACCAAAAGAAATTAACTTTAAAATTAAAAACTTAAGTTTCAGTATTGAAGACTTTTATATAAACGACTCAATTACAAGACATTCCAGTACGATGGCCGAATGCAGCCGAGCTAGAAGTGAAGTAAGGTCATCAGTAACGGAAAAGGCTTCATAATGATTAACTTAGTTCAAACGTACTTTATCGAAGTAATGACCATTATTCTTTATTGCCTACTTATTTTTGTTCCCTTACTTCTGGGTGTTGTAATGGCGTTATATGCAGATAGAAAAATATGGGCAGCAGTTCAAAAAAGAAGAGGCCCAAATGTGGTTGGCCCGTATGGTTTGTTCCAAGTTCCTGCTGATGGATTAAAATTTATTTTTAAAGAAATTATTTTACCCGACGGCTCTGACAAAACAGTTTTCCTAATTGCTCCCATTATTACTCTTGCTCTATCAATTGCGGCCTGGGCAGTTGTACCAGTTCAGGCGGGTGTAGTATTGGCTAATATAAATGTTGGAATCTTATACATTTTTGCAATTAGCTCTCTAGGCGTCTATGGAATTCTGATGGCAGGGTGGTCTTCAAACAGTAAGTATCCTTTTTTTGGTGCTCTTAGATCAGCTGCTCAAATGGTTTCTTACGAAGTTTCAATTGGTTTTGTAATAATAACTGTTTTGCTATGTGTAGGCTCACTCAACTTGACTGAAATAGTAATGGCTCAAAAGACAATGTGGTTTTTCATACCTTTATTTCCTATGTTTATTGTTTTTTTTATATCCGCACTAGCTGAAACGAACAGACCTCCATTTGATCTTCCTGAAGCAGAGTCTGAGTTAGTAGCTGGATATCAAACAGAGTATTCAGGAATGCCATTCGTTTTGTTTATGTTTGGAGAATACATAAATATATTATTAATGTGCGCAATGACCACTATCCTGTTTCTTGGGGGATGGTTGCCGCCAATTGATATTTATCCATTAAATGCTGTTCCTGGATTCGTTTGGTTTTTATTGAAAGTAACTTTCGTTTTTTACTTATTCGCAATGGTTAAAGCATTTGTTCCAAGGTATCGATATGACCAACTAATGCGACTTGGCTGGAAAGTTTTCTTGCCCTTATCACTGTTTGCAGTTGTAGCAACATCTTCGATATTATTCTTTTTTAATCTAGCTCCAGGAATGTAATGAAAATAATTAATTTTTTTAAATCGTTCCTTCTTCTAGATTTTTTAAAAGCTTTCTATTTAGCTCAAAAATATTTTTTTAGGAAAAAAGCAACAATCAATTATCCTTTTGAAAAAGGCAAATTAAGTCCTCGATTTAGAGGTGAGCATGCTTTGAGAAGATATCCGAGTGGTGAGGAAAGGTGTATAGGATGTAAATTGTGTGAGGCTGTATGTCCAGCTCAAGCGATAACAATTGAAACTCAACCTCGCGATGATGGAACAAGAAGAACGCTTAGGTATGATATTGACATGGTTAAATGTATCTACTGCGGTTTATGTGAGGAGTCATGTCCAGTTGATGCAATTGTACAGGGTCCAAATTTTGAATTTACAACTGAAACGAGAAAAGAACTTTATTATACGAAAGAAAAATTGCTTGAAAACGGTGATAGGTGGGAAACAGTTATCGCTGAGAACTTAGAAGCCGATGCAAAATATAGATAAATGACAGCTCAATTATTAACATTCTATTTATTTTCAGGGGTTATTTTAATTTCTTCATTGATGGTTATTTCAACTAAAAACCCAGTCCATTCAGTATTGTTCCTAATTCTTTCATTTTTGAATGCCGCTGGCTTATTCGTTATTCTTCACGCCGAATTTTTGGCAATGATACTCATAATTGTTTATGTTGGTGCTGTTGCAGTACTTTTTTTATTTGTTGTAATGATGTTAGATTTTAAAACATCAATCAATAAGGATAATATTTTACAATATATTCCGATAGGAATTTTGATTGGTGTAGTTTTTATTGCAGAGTTAATAATTGTATTAATCAATACAAAGTTTGACTTGACTAATATTCAAGTGTTACCAAATCCTCTTTCAGATTTTACTGGCAAGTCTAATACAGAAGCAATTGGCTCAGTTTTGTACACAGACTACATTCTATATTTCCAACTTTCAGGTGTAATTCTGTTAGTTGCAATGATTGGTTCTATTGTATTAACTCTCCGCGAAAGAGAAGGCGTAAAGAGGCAGGTTGTTTCAGAACAACTACAACGACAGGGCAAAATTGATTTAGTAGATGTAAAACCAGGAAAGGGTGTTGATATTTAATGATTGAATTAAATCAATTTTTAATTTTATCAGCTTTATTGTTTGCAATTGGCGTTATTGGTATTTTTTTAAACCGAAAAAATGTGATTATCATTTTAATGTCAATTGAAATCATATTGCTCTCTGTAAATTTAAATCTCATTGCTTTTTCATATTTTTTAAATGATCTAACTGGGCAAATATTCTCTCTTTTTGTACTTACTGTTGCTGCAGCTGAAGCTGCAATCGGACTTGCTATACTTGTAATTTATAACAGAAATGCTGGCAGTATTGAGATTGAGAAAATTAACGCCTTAAAGGGGTAATGTTGAATGGCGCATAGTATAATTTTATTGCCCTTCATTGGGTTCTTGATTTCTTGTTCGTTATCATTTTTTAAGTCTAATAAATTTATTGACCGAACAGCAGAGATCATCACCTCATTATTTATTACGATTACAGCAATATTTTCGTTTTATATTTTTATTGATAATATTGGGGACCCATCGATTGTATCAATCAAATTATTTAACTGGATATCCTCTGGTTCATTCAATGCTGATTGGTCAATTTATCTAGATACAGCTACAAGAGTAATGCTTGTAGTAATTACAAGCGTATCAGCGTTAGTTCATATTTATTCAATTGGTTATATGTCTCATGATGAAAGTAAGCCTCGTTTTATGGGTTATTTATCATTATTCACATTTGCTATGTTGATGCTTGTCACAGCAGATAATTTCTTGCAACTGTTTTTTGGTTGGGAGGGTGTTGGACTCGCCTCTTATTTATTAATTGGGTTTTGGTATAAGAAACCAACTGCAAATGCTGCTGCAATTAAAGCGTTTATAGTAAATCGCATAGGTGATTTTGGATTAGCTTTAGGTATTTTTACAATATTTATTGTTTTTGGTAGCATCGAATATCAGACAGTATTTAGTAATGTCTCATCTTTTAAGAATGTAAATTTCAACTTTTTAGGTTTTGAATTACATGCTTTGACTTTAATTTGTATTTTCTTATTTATTGGAGCTATGGGCAAGTCAGCTCAACTATTTCTTCATACATGGCTTCCTGATGCAATGGAAGGCCCAACACCAGTATCTGCATTAATACATGCGGCAACAATGGTTACAGCTGGGGTATTTCTTGTTGTAAGATGTTCACCTTTATTTGATTTGGCTCCTGTTGCTCTGGACTTTGTAGTTTTGATTGGTGCAAGCACTGCATTTTTTGCAGCTACTGTTGGGCTGGTTCAAAATGACATTAAGCGAGTAATTGCATATTCAACTTGTAGTCAATTAGGCTACATGTTCGTTGCGGCTGGACTTGGAGCTTACGGTGCAGCCATGTTTCATTTATTTACACATGCATTTTTTAAAGCGCTTTTATTTTTAGGAGCGGGGTCAGTAATTCATGCCGTTCATGAGGAACAGGATATAAGGAAGATGGGAGGCATAAGTAATTTTGTTCCGATAACTCAATTAATGATGATAATTGGTACAATTTCACTAATGGGTTTTCCATTCACCTCTGGCTATTACTCAAAAGATGCAATTATAGAAACAGCTTATTTATCTAATTCCAACTTTGCAGACTATGCGTATATCTTACTTACTGTTGGTGTTGTGATGACATCTTTCTATTCATGGAGACTCATGTTTCTTGTTTTCAACGGAAAAACAAGAATGGCCGAAGAAGATATTAGCAAAGTTCATGAGTCTTCTTCGGTAATGTTAATTCCACTAATAATTTTGGCAATTGGAGCGCTGTTTTTTGGATTTTTATTCAAAAGCTATTTCATCGGTTATTACAGTGATGTATTTTGGAATGGCTCAATTGTCGTCCACCATGAAGATCACCATTCAATCCCTCTGTTAATATATTATTTGCCTGCAATTTTAGGCATAGTTGGATTTATTATCGCTTGGTTCATGTATATTCGAAAATCAGACATGGCTAAGAATATAGCCGAGTTAAATAAGCCGCTTTACAATTTTCTATTAAATAAATGGTATTTTGACGAGTTGTATAATTCTATTTTTGTAAAACCAGCTATGGCAATTGGCCGGATCTTTTGGAAGTTTATTGATGGTTTAATTATTGACGGTTACGGACCTAACGGAATAGCTGCATTAGTGAGTAGAATATCAATAAAAGCAAAGCAAGTTCAATCTGGATTTATCTACCATTATGCTTTTGCCATTTTAATTGGTCTTTCAATCATTATTACTTTCATAATTTTTAGGTTTTAAACAATGAGTGAGATTCCAATCTTAAGTATATTAATCTTTATACCAGTCGTTGGTATATTTTTTATGTTATTGATAAGAAATAATGATGACCAAAGCTCGCAAAATTTAAAACACACCGCCTTATGGATTACTTTTTTAAATTTTATTATATCACTATCGTTACTTTTTTCATTTGACTTAAATAACCCAGATTTTCAATTTGTAGAAAAATATGCATGGATAGAAAGTGGTATCAGTTATCATTTAGGTATAGATGGAGTTTCAATTTTATTTGTAATACTGACAACAATGCTTGTACCTATTTGCATACTTGCAAGCTATGAAAGCATTAAATTTTCTGTAAAAGAATATTTAATCTCATTTTTAGCTTTAGAAACTTTTATGATTGGGGTTTTCTGCTCACTTGATCTTGTCCTATTTTATCTATTTTTTGAGGGAGGTTTAATTCCAATGTTCTTAATCATTGGAATATGGGGTGGAGAAAGAAGGGTTTATTCAACTTTCAAATTTTTTCTTTATACACTTGCGGGCTCTGTATTTATGCTACTTGCAATAATTTATATTTTCATTTCTACAGGCACGACTGATGTTGAAACACTCTTGGTGTATAATTTTACTGCAAACGAACAATTAATATTGTGGATCGCATTTTTTACTTCATTCATGGTCAAGATACCTATGTGGCCTTTTCACACTTGGCTACCAGATGCCCACGTAGAAGCACCAACAGCTGGATCAGTTATACTTGCGGGTGTTCTATTAAAAATGGCTGGGTATGGCTTTATAAGATTTTCTATTGGCTTTTTTCCGGATGCATCAGAATTTTTTGCGCCATTTATATTTTCTCTTAGTGTTATAGCAATAATAGTGACTTCTCTAATCGCATTGGTGCAAGAAGATATGAAAAAACTAATTGCTTATTCATCAGTTGCTCATATGGGATTTGTAACATTAGGAATATTTACATTTACTGTACAAGGAATAGAAGGTGGCATTATTCAAATGATAAGTCATGGCATTGTTTCTGCGGCATTATTTTTGTGTGTTGGCGTGGTATATGATCGTCTTCATACAAGAGAAATTGCAAGATATGGAGGCTTAGTTAGTAAAATGCCTTTTTATTCATTTTCATTTATGATTTTTATATTAGCCAGTCTTGGCTTGCCTGGAACAAGTGGTTTTGTTGGCGAGTTTTTAGTACTTCTTTCTATATTTACGGTAAATACATATTTTGCGATATTTGCGACTACAGGTGTCGTATTGGCAGCCACATATTCATTATGGCTTTATAGAAGAATAATATTTGGCGCTTTAATTAAAGATGATCTATCTGAAATGTTTGACTTAACAAGAAGAGAGATAATTATCTTTCTTCCCTTAATTATCCTAACAATATTCATAGGTTTATATCCTAAACCAATCATAAATATAATTGAACCTTCAACAGAAAAAATTGTAAATCAAATTAAAATGAAATTAGATTAAAATGCAAAGTTTAGTATACATATTACCTGAAATATTTTTATTTATAGTTGCAACAGTTTTGTTGGTGACTGGCTTGTTTTTGAAAAATATAAAGCTTATTAACTCGCTTGCTATATTTTCACTTTTAGTCACAGTTATCTTAATTTTAAATCAACCCTTTCAATCAGCCTTTCTAAATAGTTTTGTCGTAGATGAATTATCACTAGTACTAAAAATTATGATACTAATCGGCTCTATTGCTTCATTGATTATGTTTGTATCAAGTAAAGATGACCTAAATATAAATATTTATGAATTTCCAATTTTAATAATTTTCTCAACTATAGGTATGATGGTGATGGTTTCAGCAAATGATTTGCTTGCAATGTTTATAGGATTAGAGCTTCAATCATTAAGTCTTTATGTTCTTGCGGCTTTGAACAGAAACAGCTTACTGTCATCAGAAGCAGGAATTAAATATTTTATCCTCGGAGCTCTTTCCTCAGGCCTATTACTCTTTGGCATTTCATATATCTATGGATTTTCAGGAAATACAAACTTTAATCTAATCGCTGTAAATATTAACCCCGAAAGTCTGGGTTTAATTATTGGTATAGTTTTTGTATTGGCAGGACTAGCTTTTAAAGTGTCAGCAGTTCCTTTCCATATGTGGACGCCCGACGTTTATCAAGGGGCACCAACTCCGATTACAGGATTCTTTGCCCTTGCTCCAAAAATTGCTGCAATGGGTTTACTTGTTAGATTCTTATTTAATTCATTTGGTGAGATTTATATTGACTGGCAACAAATTATTTTTTTCATATCAATTGCATCTATGATGCTTGCTGCCTTTGCTGCCATCGCTCAATCTAATTTAAAAAGACTAATGGCGTATAGCTCAATAGGTCATATTGGATATGCTTTAATAGGTGTAGCCTGTTTCACCGATGAGGGGTTAAGGTCATTATTAATATATTTAATGATTTATCTAATTATGAATATTGCTGTTTTTGCTTTTTTACTGTCTTTAAAAAGAAACGATGGATATTTTGAAAATATTTCAGATTTATCTGGAATGCATAAAAATCATCCTTTAAGGACCATGCTAATTGCCTTGATTATGTTTTCTTTAGCTGGCATCCCTCCTTTAGCTGGCTTTTTTGGTAAATTTTATATTTTTGTTGCAGCTATTGAGTCTGAAATGTTGTTTCTCGCAATTATTGGCGTCATAGCAAGTGTTATTAGCGCATTTTATTATTTAAGGATTGTTAAGATAATGTATTTTGATGAACCTAAAGAAGAATTTGATGGATCAAGTATCAAATCACTTAATCTGCTTTATTATCCATCATCAATACTAATTATTATTTTCTTTATTTATCCATCGCCAGTAATAAATATTTCTGAATATGCTATTCAATCAATTATTTAATGTTCGATCAAATTCAATCAGAAGTTATTTTTCATGAAGTAATCGATAGCACGAATTTAGAAGCTAAAAGATTAATTGAAAATGACAAAATAAATAAAGCAACTTGGATTATAGCTAATAGACAAACTTCAGGCAAAGGCAGAAATAATAATAAATGGGTTTCAGAGGTAGGTAATTTTTACGGCTCATACGTCTTGCCAATTAATTTGGTTCACAGAAAGATACCATTTATCTCATGTATAACTTCTTTGTCTGTATATGATGCAATTAAAAATTTTTTACCCGATAATGCACTTTTAAAAATTAAATGGCCAAATGACATACTATATAATGATGCAAAATTAGCTGGAATATTAATAGAAAATTTACTAAGTGAAAGTGCGAGTTTTTCAATAATTGGAATTGGTATTAATTTAAAAAATTCACCAGCAATCAATAATCATAAAACTATCTCTATAAAATCTATAATCGAAAATGAAATCATGCCAAAAGATATTCTTGTAACATTAGACTCGAATATCAATAATTACTTAAATATTCTTAATAGGGATGATATTTCAGAATTAATTGAGTTATATAAAAATAATTGTTGGAAAATGCGAGATCGGGTTCGTTTTTTACAAAATAATATTGAATTTGAAGGCATATTAGATGATATAACTGATACATTTGAGATTCTAATTCAAGTGAATGGAGAGCTTAAGAAATTCAATTCAGGAGAACTGTCATTTAGTTATTAATCATGAAGGTTTTAGTTGATATAGGAAACACAAATGTATTAATGGGGAAATATGACAATTCGAGATTAATTGATCAAGTACGATTTGAAACTAACACAGTTATAAGTTCACCAGATGATATATTGAAATCATTAAGTATTTTTTTAGCTGATGTAGAATATGTTTTAATTTCGGGTGTCGTACCACAAGCTCAAAAAAATTTACAAATTTTGATCTCAAAAAATTTTGAAAATCTATCAATTAGAGAATTAAATACCTCTGACTTAGAGGCATTTATAAAATTCAATGTTATCAACCCAGCTGAAGTTGGAGATGACAGGATCATTAACTCAATTGCGGCTATAGATAAATATGATCCTCCTTTTATAATTGTAGATTTTGGGACAGCCACCACGTTAGATGTTGTAGATAAGAGCGGTGCATATTCTGGAGGGTTAATTTGTCCCGGTGTTAACTTATCAATAAAGTCACTGTCAGATGGTGCAGCGTTATTGCCACTTATAACTTTTAAAAAGCCTGAAACATTAATTGGTAAACATACAATTGCCGCAATGGAGTCGGGTATTTATTGGGGGTATATTAGTTTAATCGAGGGCTTGATTGAGAAATTAAAAACTTCTCATGAGTGCTTTAATGCAAAAGCTATAGCAACTGGAGGTTTGTCAAAACTATTTGAAAATGACCTTAAATGTATTAACTATTTCGAGAGAGATCTTACTCTTGAAGGTCTTTTAATCGTAAGCAATAAATTACAATGAGCAAAGGTGATAGATTAGTATTTCTGCCTTTAGGAGGCACTGGTGAAATTGGGATGAACATGAATCTCTATGGATATGGTAAAGAGATTGATGACATGAAATGGCTAATTGTTGATGTTGGTATCACATTTGGGGATGAGACCACGCCAGGTGTAGACATCATTTTACCTGATCACGATTTTATAAAGGAAAGAAAAGATAATTTATCTGGAATTATAATAACTCATGCTCATGAAGATCATGTTGGAGGTCTTGCATATCTATGGCCAGATTTAAAATGTCCTATTTATGCTACTCCATTTACAGCTTCAATAATAAGACTAAAATTTGAAGAAAGAGGATTAGACCATGAAGGTTATCTGAATGTAATAGATCTGTCTTCTGAAATACAAATCAAACCCTTTGATATAAAATTCCAAACTTTGACGCACTCAATACCAGAGCCAAATTCACTTATCATAAAAACAAAACTAGGGAATATATATCATACTGGTGACTGGAAAATTGATGATGATCCAGTTGTAGGAAAAGCTATTGACTTTAACGAACTCAAATCAAACACTAAAGATATTCTTGCAATGGTTTGCGATTCAACAAACGTCTTAACAAAAGGAAGATCTGGATCAGAATCAGAAGTTAAAAATAATTTAACTGAAGTTATAAAAGGGATAAAGAATAGAGTTTTTGTAACATCTTTTGCTTCAAATGTAGCAAGACTTGAAACAATTGCCTATGCCGCAAAGGAGACAAATAGATCGTTAGTCGTCTTAGGCAGATCTATGCATCGCATGATAAGCGTTGCAAGGCAAAATGGTATTCTTAATGATATAGATGTTATTTTATCTGAAAAGGAAGCAGTTAAAAAAAAGAGGGAAGAAGTTTTGTACCTTTGTACAGGCAGTCAAGGCGAACCAAGGGGCGCAATGATGCGAATTGCAAATCAAGATTACCCTCATGTTGATATTGATTTAGATGATACTATTATTTTTTCATCAAAGATTATCCCTGGCAATGAGAAGAAAATTTTCCAATTGTTTAATCGACTCTCAGAGTTAGGTGCAAATGTTATAACTGAGTATGATGAAAATATACATGTCTCGGGTCATCCATGCTTAGATGAAATGGTTGATATGTATGATAATATTAAACCCGCAATTTCAGTTCCAGTTCACGGTGAACACAGACACTTAAAAAGACATTCAAATCTTGCGAAGGAAATGGGTGTAAAGTTCCCTATGCTAATTTCTAATGGAGATATATTGCAAATTGCTCCTGGATCGCCATACGTGGTTGATCAGTGTGACTCTGGCAGACAGTACTTTGATGGAAATAGATTAGTAAAAAGCGAGAGTAGTCATATTAAAGATAGAAAAAGAATGGCTTACAATGGCGTATTGAATGTTACGTGTATAATTGATCAAAAAATGAATTTAAAAGAAAACCCATTGATTATTAGCAGTGGCATAGTAAGCGATCAAGAATATGAGAATGATGAGATGGTATATTTATTAGAGGAGGAAATTTATAAATTTTTTGAGGATAAGACAAATTTATCAAAAAAAGAAAAAAAGCTATATCAAAAGCTCGAGACATTATCGCGAAATTTTGTTTTCAAGCATACTCGTAAAAAACCTTTGACAAACATAAGTATTGTTCATATTTAATTAGTATGATTGGAAAATTAAATCATATTGCTATTGCGGTACCAAATATAAAAGAAGCTGCTGAACAATATAAAAACATTTTTGGTGCAAAGGTTTCTGATCCTGTTGAACAACCCGATCATGGCGTAACAACAGTATTTATAGATTTAGGTAATACAAAAATAGAATTGCTAGAGGTTCTAGGTGAGGGGTCTCCAATTCAAAACTTTATTGATAAAAATCCAAAAGGTGGAATGCATCATATTTGCCTGGAAGTGAATGACATTAATACTGCTATAGATAAATTGAACACTCATGAAGTATCAATAACTGGTACTGGCAAACCAAAAATTGGTGCTCACGGTAAACCAGTAGTTTTTCTTCATCCTAAAAGCTGTAACGGAACACTCATAGAGTTAGAAGAAGTATAATTTGGGTATAACTGGCTCAATTATCATTTTTTTATTAATTTGGTGGTTAATTTTTTTCATATCACTCCCAATTAATATAAAAAAAAGCAGGTCAGGAAACTATATAGAAGGGGAAGATCCTGGAGCTCCTAATAATCCACAATTATTTAGAAAATTCTTAATTACAACAGTTGTCTCAATAGTCATCTGGTTTATCATATATAGTTTTCTAAATAATGAAGGCTTTCTGATGTATATCTTAAAGCTTTTTTACATAAATGAAGTTATCTAATTATTTTCTACCTTTATTAAAAGAGTCTCCAAGTGAAGCAGAAATTGTTTCTCATAAACTTATGCTGCGCTCTGGTATGATCAGTCAATCAAGTTCTGGGATTTACTCTTGGCTGCCTCTTGGTTTAAAGGTTTTAAAAAAAATCGAAAATATCGTCAGAGATGAACAGAATAAGGCGGGAGTTAATGAAATATTAATGCCAACTATTCAACCCGCGGATTTATGGAAAGAAAGTGGACGATATGAAGATTACGGAAAAGAAATGTTAAGAATTAATGATCGTCAAGAAAGAGAAATGCTTTATGGCCCGACAAACGAAGAGCAAATAACAGATATATTTAGAAGAAATGTTAAATCCTACAAAGAGCTTCCAATGCTGCTCTACCATATACAGTGGAAATTTAGAGATGAATTAAGGCCAAGATTTGGAGTAATGAGAGGTAGGGAATTTTTAATGAAAGATGCTTACTCTTTCGATATTGATGCAGCATCATCTGAAGATACTTATAATCGTTTTTTTATTTGTTATTTAAAAACATTTGCAAGATTAGGTCTCAAAGCAATACCTATGGCCGCTGATACAGGACCCATTGGAGGAGATCTCTCGCATGAATTTATAATTATTTCTAATACCGGGGAAAGTGATATTTATTTTGATAATAATATACTAAATGAAGGAAATAAGATTTCTGACATTAGTTATGACGACGATCTAAATTCAATTGTTGAAAAATTTAAAAGTTATTATTCTGCTTCAGATGAGAAACATGACAAGGCTAAATTTGATGAAATAGTTCAAAAAGAAAAACAAATGAATTCAAAAGGAATTGAAGTGGGACACATATTCCATTTTGGAACAAAATATTCAAATTCAATGAAGGCAAATGTTTTAGATTCTGATGGAAAAGAAAAAACGGTACACATGGGATCATATGGAATAGGAATTTCACGTCTAGTGGGCGCTATAATAGAGTCCTCCCATGATGAAAGTGGAATAATATGGCCTGATGCAGTGTCACCATTTACACTTGGTGTTATAAACTTGAAACCAAAAGACGATGAAGCCTCCTCAATTGCTAATAAAGTTTACAATCAAATTAATGATAAATCTGAAGTTTTATTTGATGATAAAAATGATAACGCAGGAGTAAAATTTTCTAGAATGGATTTAATAGGTTTACCACATCAAATTATAATAGGAAGCAAAGCTGTGTCGGACGGTCTAGTAGAGTATAAAAATAGAAAAAGTGGAGAAACAGAATTCATTAACCTAGATAAATTAGGTAAGTTTCTAAGAGAAATGAACGTTTAAACAAAGTGCCATTTAATTATTTTGAGAGATTTATAGCTTTTAGGTACCTGGTTCCTTTGAGAAAAGGTGGGTTGTTATCAGTCATTTCATGGCTTTCATTTATTGGGATTTGTATTGGTGTTGCAACATTGATAATTGTGATGTCTGTAATGAATGGTTTTCATCAAGAATTAAAAAAAAGAATTATTGGTTTCAATGGACATATTTATATTAAGAATATAAAGCCATACTTTGAGGATGATAAAAGTCTTTCAGAAATTAAAGAAATATTATTTGTTGATAGAAATATATCTATTCAAGCCTTAATAAGTTCAGCTAATAAAAGCAATGGAATAGTCATCAAATCAATCAATGACGAAAATATTAAATTTTATGAATTCGTTGATAATCAGAATAATGATAATCTGCTTGCTGCTAATTCAATAATATTAGGTGAAGAACTAGCTTTTTCTTTAGGTGTATTACCTGGTGACGAAATAAAAGTCACTTCTTCTTCAATGATTTCTACTCCACTAGGTCAAATCCCAAGATCTCACAGAATGATAGTATCGGCCACATTTAGTTCTGGTATGAGCGAATATGACAAAAATTTTGCATTTACTTCACTTGCAAATGTCCAGAAACTCTTGAGTCTCAATAATAAGATATCAACCATTGAGATACATTTATTAGATATCAATGATGTAGAAAAAGTTAAGATTGATTTACTTAAAATTTATAATGATGATTACTCGGTAAAAGATTGGATCGATCTAAATAGTTCTTTTTGGGAAGTATTGGCAACGGAGCGTGAATTAATGTTCTTTGTATTATCACTTATTGTCATAATTGCCGCATTTAATATTGTTACAAGCTTGTTTATTTTAGTACAAAATAAAAATAGAGAAATAGCAGTACTCAAAACAATTGGTAGCAGTGATAGTTCAATTTTAAGAATATTTTTGCTAGTAGGTACTTTCATAGGGTTTAGTGGAACGATCATAGGCTCTATTCTTGGAGTACTTTTTACAATAAATATTGATACAATAAGAAACTTACTTAATTCAACATTCAATTTAAATTTATTTCCATCTGATTTTTATTATCTTGATAAAATGCCAACCAGTATTGATTTGACTCAAATTATATTAATCATTTTCTTTTCATTAATTATATCAATAATAGCGACAGTATATCCAGCCTATAAAGCTTCCAAGACAGAAATTAAAGGAATATTGAATAATGTCTGAGTCGAATCTAATTTTAAAAAAAATTTGTAAATCTTACAATCAAGCTAATAATAGCTTATCTATTTTAAAAGATATTTCTTTAGAAGTTAAAAGTGGTGATTTTATTGCAGTTACAGGTCCCTCAGGTTCAGGAAAAACTACTCTACTTAACTTAGTAGGGTTACTCGATACAGCCGACGAAGGTACTATCTCATTCAATGGTAAGGATCTCACGTATTTAAATAGTGAACAGAAGAATAAATTTAGAAGGGATAATTACGGATTTATTTATCAAAACTATAACTTATTAGAAAATTTTAATGCAATAGAAAATGTTGCATTACCGCTAATCTTAAATGGATACAGCAAGGTCGAGGCGATACAAAGGGCTAAAAATACAATGAAGTTATTTATGATTGATAATAGATCCTTACATTTCCCAAATTCATTGTCAGGAGGGGAGCAGCAGAGAGTGGCAATATCAAGAGCTTTAATAAATAATCCCAAATTTATAATTGCCGATGAGCCAACTGGTAATTTAGATAGTATGAATTCTGATTTAGTGTTTAACTATTTAAAAAACTATGTCGAATCAGAAAATATGACACTAATTATAGCTACTCATGATGAGGAGTTGGCATCTAAGGCAAATAAAAGGATCAATTTATAAGTGAGCGACTTTATTCATTTAACAAATAAAACAGAATACTCATTATCAGAAGGCGCTTTACCTATAGCGCGTATATCAGAACTTTGTCAGGCTTTTAAGATGCCGGCTGTTGGAATCACTGACACGAATAATATGTTTGGAGCTTTAGAATTTAGTGAAAAAGTATCAAGTGTCGGAGTTCAGCCCATAATGGGATGTAATTTAAAAATCAAAACACCGAAAAATTATCTTCATGAAAATATTGAAGAAGAAGATCTCTATTTCTTTCTTAATATATTCTCTAAAAATGAGGATGGTTATAAGAATTTATTAAATATTATCTCAAACGCATACATGAATCATAGAGAAAATGCTTATGTAGATATTGAACAGTTGTATAAAAATAAAGAGGGCTTATTAGTCCTTTCAGGCGGAAATAACTCCATCTTAAAATATTCAAATGGTAATAACATTACTTCTCAATCTGCATCATTTGTAGCTGACTTTAAAAAAGAATTTATTGAAAACTTTTACATAGAAATTCAGAGAATTGAAGGAAATGATTATAGAATAGATGAAGAAGTAATTCTTAATTTGGCGTACGATAATAGTATTCCAATTGTTGCAACTAACGATGTTTACTTTGAGGACCCTGATCATTTTGAAGCACATGACGCTCTAATGTGTATTGAAAAAAAACTTTTTGTTTCTCAAAAAGACAGAAAAAGACTATCAAAAAATCATTATTTTAAGTCTCAAAACGAAATGCAAGAATTATTTTCTGATATTCCGGAAGCATTACTTAACACAATTGAGATCGCGCAAAGGTGCTCCCATAGACCTAAAATAAAAATGCCAGTGCTTCCATCTTATCATAATGACGATAGTCAAGAAAAAAAATTATTAAGAGAACTATCTCATCAAGGACTTGAACAAAATCTCACTCAAAAATTTATAACTGAAGAAATAGATAAAGACTCACAATTAAACATAAAAAAAGAATACGAGGAACGATTAGAAAAAGAGTTAAAAATAATTATAGATATGAAATATGAAGGATATTTTTTAATTGTTTCGGATTTTATAAGATGGGCAAAAGATAATGATATACCGGTTGGTCCAGGAAGAGGGTCTGGGGCAGGTTCCTTGGTTGCCTGGTGTTTGAAAATTACTGATTTAGATCCAATTAAATTTGGTTTAATTTTTGAGAGATTTTTAAATCCTGAGAGAGTTTCCTTGCCTGATTTTGATATCGATTTTTGTCGTGATGGTAGAGATCGTGTTCTTGATTACGTGCATCAAAAGTATGGCAATAACCATGTTGCTCAAATAATTACTTTTGGAAAATTGCAAGCTCGAGCAGTGATCAGAGATGTAGGTAGAGTTCTTGGCATTCCATATGGTCAGGTAGATTATCTATGTAAATTGATGCCTTTTGATCCATCAAGACCTATGACATTGCAACAATACATTGACGAAGAGCCGCGTTTAAAAGAAGAGGCAGGTAAAGATGATAAAATTGCAAAGTTATTAGATATATCTCTAAAATTAGAAGGTCTCAAAAGACACGCATCAATTCATGCGGCTGGGGTAGTAATTTCAAAAGAGGAAGTATTCAAAGATGTTCCAATATACAGTGACCCAGATTCAAATATTTTTCTAACACAATTTGATATGAAATGGGTTGAAAATGCGGGTTTAGTAAAATTTGATTTTTTAGGCCTCAAGACACTAACGCTAATTGATAATTGTATAAAATTGGTAAAGTTTAGTAATCCTGATTTTAATATTGATAACATTAAATTAAACGATAAAGGTACTTATGATCTGTTAAGTACTGGTGAAACGACAGGCATTTTCCAGTTAGAGAGTGCAGGCATGAAGGACACACTTAAGCAACTTAAACCAGATAAATTTGAAGATATTATTGCTATTGTTGCGCTTTATAGGCCTGGTCCTATGGCTAATATTCCAAACTATATAGAAAGAAAGCATGGAAGAGAAAAACCTGACTACATTCACCCTTTATTAGAAGAATTATTAAAAGAAACTTATGGAGTCGTAATTTACCAAGAACAGGTTATGGGGGTGGCCAGAGAGCTATCAGGATACTCAGATGGCGAGGCAGATTTACTAAGAAGAGCAATGGGAAAAAAAATACAGAAGGAAATGAACGCTCAAAAACAAAGGTTTATAAATGGTTGCTTAAAAAAAGATATAACGTCAAACGAAGCGCATACTATTTTTGAATTATTATCTAAATTTGCTGCCTATGGTTTTAATAAAAGTCATGCCGCAGCATATGCCCTAATAGCATTTCAAACAGCTTATCTTAAAACTCATTATCCAATAGAGTTCTTTGCGGCCTCTATGTCATTAGATATTAACAATACAGATAAAATTTCTATTTTTCAGCAAGAGTTGATGCGTCTTAAAATTAAACTAGACCCACCTAGCGTTAATTACTCAGGGCCAAATTTTTTAAGGAATAATGACTCAATTTTATATGCACTAGGAGCAATTAAAAATGTGGGTATAGAGTCAATGAAGGATTTGTGCAATGAAAGACACGAAAACGGTAATTTTCATGATCTCAACGATTTTATAAATAGAAATAATACTTCAGTAATAAACAAAAAAACAATTGAAGCATTATCTTGTGCGGGGGCATTCGATGAGTTCAACATAAGCAGAGCAGCTGTATTTAATCAAGCCTCAGAAATTGTAAAGTATCATAAGTCTAAAAATAGCAATTCCATAGATCTTCAAAAAGATATGTTCGGCGATATGAGCATATCAAGTTTTAAATTAACGGAGGAAGAAGAGTGGAAGCCAAATTATAAATTAATGAAAGAATATGAGATGTTGGGTTTTTATTTATCGGGTCACCCTCTGTCAACACACAAAAAAAACTATAAATCACTATTGTTAAGAGAATATTCAGAAATCAAAGAAAATTCAGAACTACATAATCAAAAAGATCTTCTTTTGGGCGGTACCTTACTTTCTAAAAAAGAAAAGAGATCAGCCAGGGGTAATAATTATGCATTTTTAAATTTCTCTGACCTGTCATCGATTTTTGAGCTAATTATATTTGAAAGTAATCTTAGAAAATATCGTGAGCTACTTTTAGAGGGTGAATCATTTGTTTTAGGTGTGGATTTTTCATCGCAAAATGGAAGTTTAAGAGGGGAACTCAAAAGAGTATTTAGTTTCGGAGAAGTTGAAAAGCTTAATAAGGCAAATGATTTTAACAACAAAGAAAATGACAAACTTAACAACCAAACACTTAAAATTTATGCCGATAGAAGCTTTTCAAAGGATGAGTTAGCAAAATTAAATTGGGTTAAAGGGCATAATAAAATAGAGATTATCATTAATAATCAATTACTTAAGATTCCCGGTGAATTCAACATTACCTCAGAGATGATTGATAAGATGAAAAGCCTTAACGGCGTAATGAAAATCGATTTTGTAGAATAAGTTGTTGTAAAGCTTGCTTATTTAATATAATTACATTCGAAATATCACACAGCGATAGCTAATGCTGTCCGGTCCTTAATCAGGTCAAATTGCTGTGGATGAATAACCGGAGAAAATAAAATGAGTATACCAAATATAAATTTAAAAGATTTAGTTGAAGCGGGCGTTCATTTTGGGCACAAATCTCAAAGATGGAACCCTAAAATGTCAAAGTTCATTCACAGCACTAGGGAAAACGTACATATCATTAATCTAAATTATACTGTTCAGATGCTGAGCGAGGCGCTTAAAGTTATAGATGACACTGTATCAAAAGGGGGAAAAATACTTTTTGTTGCAACTAAAAAGCAGGCTTCAAAAAAAGTTGCTGATTTAGCAAACGAAACAAATCAATATTATGTAAATCATAGATGGCTTGGTGGAATGTTGACAAATTGGTCAACTATTACAAAATCTATCAAAAAAATGAAAGATTTAGAAATTCTTAAATCTAACCCTGATAATGAATTTACAAAGAAAGAGATTTTAAAAATTTCTAATCAACATGACAAGCTTGTCAGGTCTTTAAGTGGAATAAGTGAAATGAAGAAATCTCCAGATTTAGTGTTCATTATAGACACGAAATTGGAACATATCGCAGTGTCTGAAGCTAACCTGTTAAACATTCCTATTATTGGTATTGTAGATACTAATTGCGATCCAGAAAAAATAAATTACCCCATACCTGGTAATGATGACTCGAGAAGATCAATTGATTTGTATTGCTCACTCATAAGAGAAACTATAAATTCATCAGATGTAAAAATTGATTTTGAAAGTGAAATAGAAAAAAACTCAAGCGAAAAAATAGATAATAAAAAAAACGATCTGTTAGAAACTAAAGTAAGGGAAGATAAGATCCTTAACAAGGAAATCAATAATGACAGTTAGTGCAAAAGAGGTTCAAGAATTAAGAAAAATGTCTGGCGCAGGAATGATGGAGTGTAAGTCTGCTTTATCTGAATCAGATGGCGATATATCTCAAGCATTTAAATTATTAAGAGAAAAAGGAATTGCAAAAGCTGAGAAAAAATCTGGTAGAGACGCCAATGAAGGTCTAATAGGTGTTAGAGTTCAAGCAGAAAAAGCATCTATAATTGAAGTTAATTCAGAAACTGATTTTGTTTCTAGAAATTCAGAGTTTCATAGTCTTGTTAACTCTATTTTAGATATATCTATGGATCATGAGAGCGATACATTAGTTAATAATGAAAATGTTGCCGGGCTAATAAGTGCCGCTGTTGGTAAAATTGGAGAAAATATAGTTCTAAGAAGGTCAAGTAATCTCAGTGGAAACATTCATAGCTATGTTCATAACAGTGTTGGTCAAGGCTTAGGTAAGATTGGCGTTCTTCTAAAAATAAATACTGACAGTGATCAAGTATCTGAAATAGGTAAAAATCTGTGTATGCATATTGCAGCTTTGAATCCCAAATCAATTACTGAAAAAGACCTTAGCATTGATTTAGTAAACGCAGAAAAAGAAATAATAAAACAACAACTCAAAGATAGTGGCAAACCTGAAAATATTCTTGAAAAAATGCTTGAGGGTAAATTAAAAAAATTTTTTGAAGAAAACACATTATTAGGCCAAAAATTTGTAATTGATCCAACGCTAACTGTAGAAGATTATATTAAGCAGAGCGCAGAAAAAAATAACTGTAAAATTTCTATAGAACAATTTATCAGATACGAATTAGGCTCATAAAAGATGCCCAAAAAAAAGTTAAACCGGATATTAATTAAATTATCTGGTGAGTCTCTTATGGGCAAAAGCAAATTTGGAATTGATTTAAATACCGTTAAGCAGATTTCAAATAATTTGCTCTCATTAAAAAAATTAAAAATACAAATTTGTGTTGTAATTGGTGGTGGAAATATATTCAGGGGTTTAGCAGCTTCTGCAAAAGGTATGGATAGAGCCAGTGCAGACTATATGGGTATGCTAGCCACAGTTATGAATAGTCTTGCACTGCAAAATTCATTAGAAAGATTAAATGTTGAAACCAGGGTTATGTCTGCATTTCCAATACAATCTATATGCGAAACATACATCAGAAGAAGAGCAATAAGACATATGGAAAAAAACAGAATTGTTATATGCGCAGCTGGAACTGGTAATCCATATTTTTCTACAGATACCGCTTCAGCTCTCAGAGCCGCAGAACTTGAATGCCAAGTTATATATAAAGCTACTCAAGTGGATGGAATATATGATAAAGATCCGAATATACACAAGAAAGCAAAAAGATTTAACAAAATATCATATGAAAACTATTTATCCAGAAATCTGAGAGTTTTAGATAGTGCAGCAGTAAGTATTGCAAGAGATAATGAAATTCCAATAAAAATATTTTCAATTTTACGAAATAATTGTTTCAAAAACGTATATAATAATAAGCAAGAATATTCTGAGATTAACAATGTTTGATATAATTAAAGATGATATTACAAGCCGCATGGACTCTTCAATACAGTCTTTTAAGTCAGACATGCAGGGTATACGCGCAGGTAGGGCATCGCCAAGTATGTTGGATTCAATTAAGATTGATGCGTATGGACAGAAAATGAATATTAATCAAGTTGGCAACATAACAACACCTGATCCCCGTACGATAAATATTGATATTTGGGATAATTCTAATGTTTCACTTGTCGAGAAAGCCTTAAGAGAATCTGATTTAGGTATTAATCCAATGATTGAAGGAAATCTAATTAGATTACCTCTACCACAGCTCACAGAGGAAAGACGAAGTGAATTTCTAAAAATGGCGAGTAAAATATCAGAAAATACAAAGGTTGCTGTTAGAAATATAAGAAGAGACGGTATTGAACAAGTGAAAAAATTAGAAAAAGACAAAGAAATTGGACAGGATGATTCTAAAAAGTACCAAGAAAACATCGAAAAAATTACTGCAGATCAAATTAAAAGTATCGACGATATCCTTAAAAATAAAGAAGAAGATTTAAAAAAAATATAATCTTAAGTGAGCTCATATAATTTATCAAAAAAAAAAATTAACCATGTCGCTATTATTATGGATGGGAATGGAAGATGGGCAAAAAAAAACAATCTTCAAAAAAAAATTGGCCACAAATACGGTATTCAGAATTGCATTTCATTATGCCAGAGATTAAGTGATTTAGATTATAAACTAAATGAAATTTCTTTTTATGTATTTTCAGCAGAAAATTGGAGAAGAAACCCTACAGAAATAAAAAATTTATTTAATCTTATAACTGAATTTTATAGAGATTTTAGTTCAACAGCTAATGATAACAATCTTAAAATAAGGCATTATGGAAGTAGAAAAAAATTATCAAAAAAATTGTTAAGTATAATTGATGAAGTTACTTCGAACACTAAAGATAATAAGGGTACTATAGTAAATTTATTATTTAATTATGGATCAAGACAAGAAATTAATGACGCAGTAGATAAAATAAAAAAACTTAAAAATCCATCAAAAAATTTAAGAGATTATTTCTATATTCCTGAGTCAAAAGACCCAGATTTCATAATAAGAACTGGTGGTCAAATCAGATTAAGTAATTTTATGTTATGGCAAAGTGCTTATGCTGAATTGTATTTTACAAAAGTTTTATGGCCTGATTTTAAGGTTAGTAATTTGAACGGGGCTCTTGATCAATTAGTGAAAAGAAAGCGAAATTATGGTCAATAAATGAGTGATTTTTTTACAAAAGAATTTCTTTACCGATTAGGGTCTGTTATTGTTTTTGTTCCATTAGTCATATTGCCTCTTATTTACAATAATTATTTTTCTGTAATTATTTTTCTTTTTATAACATCGATCATTT